>DATNAF010000329.1:0-3531 GCA_035572845.1 Terriglobales bacterium | reverse complement strand
AGAAATCGACTTTCTGGTGACTTACATTTTCTCCGAAGACGCCTGGTACGTCTTTCCGGTAGCGCTGGTCGAAAATCGCAAAGTGTTCTGCATTTCGCCCGGAAGCAAGCGCTCGCGCTTGAATCAGTACCGCGAAGCCTGGCACTTGATGCGCCCAATCGAACCCGAAATCACGCCGGCAGTGCCCGTCGCGGACGACGCGATCGCCCGCGCCTCTAGCTCCGCACCCTGAATTGGGCGCCACCTTGGGACGCAAAATTTGCTGTTTTGGAAACCCGCGCGCAAGCTGCGCCCAAGTGTTTACGATGATCGTGGAATGATTTGTCCAAGCCAATCAGACGTGCGCCGGGGTGCACCATTTCTCGCGTCGGTTGCGAGAAGTGGGCTCGCCGAGATGTTCTCTGAGGCGACCTGTGCAAAATTCTTGGCAGAGCACAATTGTTACGAAGCTATTTCGTAGTTAAACAACCACTTTGTATATTTCTCGCGGCAGCGCTCACAGCAGAAGTGCACGGCCAGCGGATGGACCGCTTGCGCATGAGACCATCCCGTAAGAATACTGATTTCACGGCGATCAGTATGCGTTCCTTTGCTCTCTGCCGCGATGCCAAGAATCCAGTCCTGACTGTCCTTCTTTCGTTTGTGGCAGGTATCGCAAAAAAATTCCAACATACAGGACCTCCGCGAAAAGTTAGATGGCAACCAGCCTCGACTCGGATGTAATGAACGTGGATGTAATGGAAACCCGCGCGCTCGCCCCCGCCCAAAACGTAAGTAGCTGCCCGACCTCATTGACGTGACAAACCGATTCCAGTCAATTAAACTCCGAATTCAAAGCTTTCACCACCCTCGCCGGGATGGCGGAACTGGCAGACGCAGCGGACTCAAAATCCGCCGACCTTCGGGTCTTGGGGGTTCAACTCCCCCTCCCGGCACCAGCAGTTTTCCCTTTCAATCGATAGCTTGCGTGTTGCGCAATAAGTTGCGTGTTGGGGTGCGGCTTGGGGTGCGGGATCCCTATGCTACGGTTCGATTTAGGGACCGCTTCTTACGTTAAACCTGTGACCTTCCCGGAGATTGTCGTTCCCTGGATTAGCACTTGACACTCCCGCATGCTCCCGTACAATTGATGAATAAGTATTCACTTTAGTGAATATTCATCCATGAGCAAATTGTCACGGCAAAATGCGATTCTGGAACTGCTTGATCGTGGGCCGATTGGCAGCCAGGAGGAACTCCAGCGCCTGCTGCGCAAGCGTGGCTTCGATGCTGGGCAGGCGACGTTGTCCCGTGACATACGCGAGCTGGGGCTGGCCAAGACCTCTGCCGGGTATTCACTGCCGGGCAGGGAAGCCGGAGCGGAATCGGACCTGCCCTCGGTCTCGCGACTGGTGCGCGAATTCGTGACCAGTGTGCGTTCTGCGCAGAACTTGCTCGTGACCAAGACCAGCATCGGCAGCGCGCAGCCGGTGGCTGCCGCTCTTGATGGGGAAAATTGGCCGGAAGCCCTTGGCACCATCGCCGGCGACGACACCATCCTGATTATTTGCGAGGACAAGCGCTCTGCGGGGCGACTCGCTGATCGTATTCAAGGGATGCTCGCCTGATGTCCTCAAAACTCACAGTCGGAGTGCTGGGCGCCACCGGTTATTCCGGATTGGAGTTGACGCGCCTGCTGCTGCGCCATCCGCTGGTGGATAAGCCTGTGTTGCTGCGCAGGGCTGAGAGTCAAAATCCCCACCCTCCCCAAAAAACGGGGAAGGGTGGGGCACCCGAAGAATCGAGTGGCAATGGACACGTAAATCTTGCTGATATTTTTCCTGCGCTTTCAGGAAATGGGAAGTACCCGCTGGATCCTTTGTCGTGGCCATTGTTGAAGCAGAGAGGCGTGCAACTGCTTTTCCTGGCGACTCCGCATGAAGTTTCTCGGGCGCTGGTTCCGGAAGCGGTTGCGCAAGGAATTCGCGTTGTCGATTTGAGTGGTGCATGGCGGCTGAAGCAGGCACAGCACCGCGCGATTTACGGATTCAAAGATGAAGATGCGGTTGGGGCCGCAAAGCTCACCGAGAAAGCGGTTTACGGTTTGCCGGAGTTAAATAGCGATCAGATTCCGAGCGCCACCATTGTCGCCAATCCGGGCTGTTATGCGACTACGGTGATCCTCGCATTGGCGCCGCTTTTAAAGGCTGGGTTGGTGGATCGCGAGAAGGGAATCATTGCGGATTCGAAGTCCGGAGTTTCAGGCGCGGGCAAAGAGCCGTCATCGCGCACGCATTTCGTTTCCGTTGCCGACAATCTTTCTGCGTACGGAGTTTTTACTCATCGTCACTTGGGCGAGATCGCGGAACAGCTGCATATCGGAACCGAGGAGATCACTTTCACCCCGCATCTGCTGCCAATTCCGCGCGGAATTTTGTCGACCATCTACGTGCATTTGAAACAGCCGATGCAGGCGGGACAAATCGAATCCTGCTACCGCGATTTTTATAAGGACCGCCGCTTCGTGCGCGTGTTCGCGAACCCGAAACTGCCTGAAATCCAGTTCTCGCTGAACACGAATTATTGCGACCTGGGTTTTTGCCTGGCGCCCGACGGTCAGCGGTTGGTGATTGTTTCGTGCGAGGACAACCTGATCAAGGGCGCTGCCGGTCAGGCGGTGCAGAACATGAATTTAATGTACGGCTTTCCGGAAGAAGAGGGACTGTTGTGAAGAAAGCAGGGTTGCAGTGAAGATCGTCATAAAAATCGGCGGTGTCGCGCTCGAAGATGAAGCTACGCTGCACAAGTGCGCGCGCGCGGTAGTCGAGATGGCGAAGGATGGGCATCGCGTAGCCGTTGTGCATGGCGGCGGTACCGCTCTCACGCGCACGTTGAAGCTTCTTGGTAAGCAGAGTGACTTCATCGACGGCTTGCGAATTACCGACGCCGAGACTCGCGATGTCGCGCTTATGGTATTGGCAGGAATGGTGAACAAGAAAGTCGTAGCTGCGGTGGTGAAAGCTGGGCTGCCGGCAGTCGGCTTCTGCGGCGGCGATGGCATGACTTTCCGCGCGCGGAAAAAAGAAACCCAGGGTTACGATCTCGGTTTCGTGGGCGAGATTTGTGCCGTTGAGCCGCGCTGGTTCGAGGCGATCTGGAATGAAGGTGGAGTTCCTGTTCTATCGTCGCTGGCGTTGGGTTCTGATGGCGAGTATTACAACGTGAATGCGGACCAAATGGCGTCGGCGTGCGCGATTGCCTGCAAAGCTGACACTTTGGTTTTCCTCACGGACGTTCCGGGAGTGAAGGATGCCGACGGAATTGTGATGCCGTGGTTGACTACAAAGCAGGTCCCCGCGCTGATTGCAGAGGCGGTGGTCGGTGGCGGAATGCTGCCGAAGCTTGAAGCTTGCAGAAACGCGCTTAAGAAAGGTGTCGGACGCGTACGAATTCTTCCCGCAGCACAGGCTGAAATTCTGCCGCAGTTTTATTTTCAAAAATTGGAATACGGGACGGAGGTCATTGGGGCATGAATCTGACTTCCATAATGCG
>DATNAF010000328.1:0-33130 GCA_035572845.1 Terriglobales bacterium | reverse complement strand
GTTCTTTTTGATGTGGGCCCAAATCTTCTTGGTCACTTCGCTGCGCGGTAACGGCTCCGATCCGACAACTTTGGCCAGATGCTCTGAAGGCTGCATCGGCTTCATAAACGCGCTGTTGCTCTTTCCTTTGGCTGCTGTTTTGCCTGTTGCTTTACCTGCTGCTTTGGCCATTTGTTTCTCCTGTTGACCTGCGCTGTAGTGAAAGTACTGCTGGGGATTGTATTCGATGCGGAAGGGGTTTACGCGCCTTTAAGCAAAATTCGCATTGCTGAGTCCTGCACCGGGCTGTCGGTACTGAACCATGCTCCAGGACTGAGTTGCTCAAATTAGCCAGAGCCCAGTGCAAAGGCGAATTTGGTGGCGGCGGTTGGACTCGAACCAACGACCTACGGATTATGAGACCGTCGCTCTAGCCACCTGAGCTACACCGCCACATTCACGATTGTAAGGGAAGGCAGAAAAAGCGGGAAGAGCGCGGGATCCGCCCTTTTCTAGCAACAGACGGAAGTGAACAACAGAGGAAAACGAACAACGGACGGAAGCGTACAACACACGGGAAGGCTCAAACGGGAGGGCACGACTTCAGTCGTGCCGAAAAGTGGCGTTACTTTAGGAACGCGGCTCAGCCGCCCCGCGGAATAAGATAATCAAGTGGAACGCAAAGTCTTCTGGATCACTTTCACCGCGCTGGGCCTTGTTGCCGATGTGGTGCTGCCTCTCTGGTGGGCTTTGGCCGCGACCATCCCGATTATCTTTGCCAGCTGGTGGGTCGCTTATCGCAGCGACTGGTTCTAAGCTTCGCACTTTCAACGCACAAAACTGAACGTCCGATTCCACCTGGTCTGATCGAAAAAGTGAAGCGCCACTCTGCCTGCGTGCGCCACCCGATCGGAAGGGCTGGTTTTAAGGTAATCTCCCGATGACTCCTCAAACGACCAGTAGATAATTAGCGGGCGGCCGATAATATTTTCTTCCGGGACAAATCCCCAATAGCGGCTGTCATAACTGTTATCCCGATTGTCTCCCATCGCAAAATAATTTCCCGCTGGAACGACAAGCTCACCATTCGTCACATGAGCACCGAGATTCGTTCGCCATTGTGGAGTCAGGCCATCACGCCCATCAGCCGCTACACCCGGAAAGTCGTCTCGATAAGGAACATATGTGCCGGCGCGAATAACGTAAGGCTCGTCCACCCGTTTTCCGTTGCGGAATACTATGCCGCGCTGCAACCGGATACGGTCTCCGGGTATCCCAATCACACGCTTAACCAGATGAATATCGGGCTGCGTCGGAGATAGGAAGACGAGGATATCTCCGTCTCGTATTGTGTGATGAGGAAGCAAGTGTAGCCAGCTCGATTGCGGCCCCACATCAGCGCGATCCGCCAGAATGTGATCTCCAACTAGCAGTGTGCGCTCCATTGACCCAGAGGGTATCTCGAATGCCTGGACGTTAAATGTAAGAACGAACAGCGCTGATACAAGAGTGCAGATCATTGAAACGCTGAACTGGACTGGACTCTCGCGCTTTCTTTTTGGGGCTTTGCTGCCTCCATCAATTTGTCGGGCAATGTCCCGTTGTCTTTTTCTAATAAATTTGTTCACGGCAGCCTCCTTCTCTCGTCGTATGGCAGTTGCGCCTGCTTCATCTTCCGGATAATTTCCCGTAGATCATTTTTCTTTCCTTCGTTTAACCTAACCCATTCTTCTGGCAAGCCACCGATGGAAATCGTGCTTTGCCATAACTCGCGCAACCTTGGATCTTTTAGATTCAGGTGCTCATAATCATCAACGTCCCATCCGGAAGCGTTTCCGTTCAATAGGCGCTCAGCGAAATCACGTACTTCTTGCGGAGAACTATCTTTCGACGTCACCAGGTCAACCGCAAGTATCGCAATTCCAATCGTCAGGAACCAAAACAGCCAATTTGCACTCGGGTACACCACGAGCGCGACAATCGGCGCCAGCACGGAAACAAGACATCCAATGCGGGATAATATCCGTGGAATTTTTCTCATGTCCACTGACTTTCAATGTGCCCGCACTCGATTTGGTATTGTCGCATCAATATAACCCCTTCTCGCCCTTCGGCCTAGTCTTCCATCTGCGATGCACCCACAACCACTGGTCCGGATACTTTCGCACGTAATCTTCAATCACCTTCGTAAACTTCGCTGTGTTAGCTACGACGTCGGCTTCATGATTTCCGGTGCGAATTAACTCCACGGCGGGATCGAACCGCAGCCGATATTTTTGCAGCACCGGGTCCCAAATCGTGAATCCGGGGACGACGGCGGCATCGGTCTTGAGCGCAACCCGGGCCGCGCCGCTCGCTGTGCAGGCGCTGATTCCGAAAAAATCCACGAACACACCCTGGCTGGCGATCATGTTCGTATCCATGAGCACGCCTACGGTTTCGCCCTTGCGCAGCGCGGAAATCAGCCCACGGGCAAAATCTTTATCAACGGCTTTATTCCCGTGCATGGTGCGATAGGCGCGCGCCATGCGATCAATGTACGGATTATCCAGCGGCCGCATCACGATGTTCAGTGGATATCCGTAGAGAGAATGGGCGAATGCCGAAAGCTCCCATGCGCCGAGGTGCCCGGTCAAAAACAGCACGCCCTTGCCCCGCGCCAGTGCCCGTTCGAAATTCTCGAAGCCCTCGTAGACCACGGTCTTGCTGACGTTTTCCCGCGTGTATTTCGGAAATAAGCAGACTTCGGCGACTTGACGGCCAAGCGAGGTGAACACGCCGTGCAGGATTCGTTTGCGCTCGCGGCGGGTCTTCTCAGGAAAAGCAAGTTCGAGGTTGCGCATGCCTACGCGCCGCAGCTTGCCGTGCAGGGCGTAAACCATCCAGGCAATGGATATCCCTGCCGCGCGGGCCAGTGGTCGCGGCAACGCACCTACAATTTTGAGCAGTCCCCAGGCGAGGGCGTATTCGAGTCGGTAGCGCAATCGCACGCTGACGGTAGCACTCTGGAAAATTTGATGTCAAATTTGGCTTTCAGCTATCAGCCGTCAGCCATCAGGTAAAGCGCCGTGGGTCGTGGGTCCCGGGTGGCATTTAGCTGTGAGTGGCGAGCTGTGAGGCCTCCCAGTGCTGATCGAGGATGACAAGCGGAGACTATGCACGAGCTTTTACTTGACGGCTGATGGCTGACAGCTGACGGCTATCTTGAATCCCGCTCCCGTCCTCCTTAGACTAATTACGTGCACTTCCATTCCCATGGCGCGGATGAGCGTACCTCGAAGGTGCTGCGGGTGTCGCTTATCGTCACCGCCGCCTACATCGGGCTGCTGGTTGTAGCTGGATTGCGCTCCCATTCGCTGGCATTGCTCTCCGAAGCCGGACACAATCTGAGCGACTTTGTGGCCCTGCTGCTTTCGCTGGTTGCGGTCTACTTTCAGTCGCGCCCGCCGAGCGCCACCCATACTTATGGATATCACCGCGCTGGCGTGCTCGCCGCACTGGTCAATGCAGCTGGGCTGGTTGCAGTCTCGTTTTTGATTTTTTACGAGGCAGTACGCCGCATTCAGCATCCTCAGCTCGTTCACGCGGGCACGATGATGTGGGTCGCCGCCGCTGGCGTGATCATGAATGGCGCGATTGCCTTCATGCTGTTCCGCACGCACCGTGACGTGAACATCCGCAGCGCCCTGCTGCACGAAATCGGCGACACGGTTTCAACTGCGGCGGTTATCTTCGGCGGCTGGGCCATTCTCGCCACCGGACAACTCTGGATCGACCCAGCGCTCTCATTCGGAATCGGAGCGCTCATCCTATGGTCAAGCTTCGGCATCATGCGCGAGACCCTGAACATTCTGCTCGAAGGCACGCCGCGCGGAATGAAGCTGGCCCGGGTCGCAGCCGTTATTGCGGAAATCGACGGCGTGAACGATGTCCACGATCTGCACGTGTGGAGCATTGGTTCTGAGACCAGCGCTCTCTCCTGCCATATTTCCATCGCCGATATCCCGCCATCCGCCAGCGAGCGCATTCTTCGCGAGGTAAAAGCCCGCCTGCATGCGGACTTCTCCATCGACCACACCACCATTCAGTTTGAGCATGCCGTGTGCGAAGTGGCGCATGGATGTGTGATTCCGGTGGGAGAAGTCCAGCACGAGCACCGTTAGTTTTATGAGTACAGCCACAGTGTTATGAGTACAGCTACTTTGACTGGGGGTGCCCCACTTCTCGATTTTGCGAGAAGCGGGAATCGTCACGCGTTCTGCTTCGCAAATATCTCCTTCACCCTTTCCATCGTGTCTGCCTCTTCCGGCAACTTATCTGGCCGCAAGCGCACAATTCTTGGAAACCGCAAAGCATATCCGCTCGAGTGCCGGTCGGATTTCATAATGTTATTGAACGCAACTTCGAGCACGATCTTCGGTTCGACTGTCCGCCGGAAGCCTTGATCTTCGATCGTGTGCTCGAGGAACCATTTGGTCATCTCGGCAATCTCAACGTCGGTCAATCCCGAATAGGCTCTGCCGATATTCAGCAGCCGCTCGCCATCTCGGACGGCGAAGGTGTAGTCGCTCAGGACGCCAATACGTTTGCCATGACCGTATTCAACAGCCGTGACCACAACGTCCAGCGTCGCCAGCTCGCGTTTGAGCTTCAACCACGATTTGCCGCGTCGGCCAGGCGTATAAGGCGATTCCGGGTCTTTAATCATCAGGCCTTCGTTGCCGCGCGCCTGCGCCTTATCAAAGAGTTTGTTTAGCTCTTGCGGCGCAGAGGCTTGAAAGACCGGTGCCCGAATCACTTGCGCCGAGGATACGTGCTCTGAATCGAAAGCCAATTTGCTCTGACCGACGGTGGGATTAGCCCTCGTCTTCCTTCGTGTACCCTCGTGTCCTTGGTGGTTAATCGCTTTTGCTTTTAGAAGCTCATCCAGTATCACGGCCCTCTCTTTTAGAGGGCGATCAATCACCAGCTTGCCGTCGGCATACAGCACATCGAATACGAGGTAGGCCACCGGAACTTCGCGCATGAGCTTCTCGCTGACCTTCTTGCGGCCCAGTCGCTGTTGAAGCGCGCTAAAAGGCAAAGCGCGGCCCGAACTATGGGGAAGCTGATCATCCGAGAGATAGCTCCACGCCAGAATCTCACCATCGAGAATCACATCTTGGGCCAATCCGACCAGTGCGTCGGGCAGCTCCGGAAACGATTCCGTGATCTCATCGCGAGTGCGCGAGAAGAACCGAACCGTATCACCTGAGCAGTGCGCTTGCGCGCGGATGCCGTCATACTTATCTTCTACCCAAGCATTCTGAAAATAGCTCAGCGCGTCTTCCGCCGATTCCGCCGGGCTTGCGAGCATGAAGCCAATCGGATGGAACAGGCGCATTTTCGCCTCAACGAGCCTATTCTCGGATGCCAGCCGTAAGGTCTCGCCGATATCCCCCAGCAGCATGTTCGCCCGCTGAACTTCTTTCAAGGTTGCGCCGAACGCCTTCGCAACCGCTTCTTCCACCAGGTTTTCCTTCAGGCCGATGCGCAAATCGCCGGTCATGATCTTCACGATGTACTTGGCTTCGAGCGGCGAAACCTCGCTCAGTAATTTGCGAACGAGGATTCCCTTCGCCGCGGGACCACGCGCCGCGGCAATTTCGCGGAAGATCGTCTGGACGTCGGACGGGCGTGGACGCCCGTCGCTGCACGGTTGGGATAGCACCGCTCCTGCCACCGCGCCCAAGTCTCCTAGCTTGCGGTATGCCGCGGTCAGATCGTGGTCATTTTTTCCTGAGAGTTCCTGAACGATCCGCCAGAGCAGCGTCCCGCCCACCTGCAACGTGGTCTCTTCCCATGCTGGAAATGCCCGTCCCGAGAAGAAGACCGCGGCGACGGCCGCTTCCCCCACCGGAACCGACTTCAGGTACTCCGACAGAAGAGCGGTCTTCTCCAGCTTCTTGGTAGTGGCAGCGATCTTCTCGGCAGTCTCGGCAAAAGTTCGCATCGGTCAGTTTGAGTGCAGATGTCAGATTGAAGATTTTAGATTTTAGACTCGTGATCCCAGAGTTAGGGCCTGGTTCTACATTCTGACTTCTGCATTCTTCATTCTGAACTCTTCAATCTGAAATCTAACCTCTGAAATCCCCCTGTGTTACCCTTAAGTGGAACTAACTTCACCCTCGGATCATCCAATCTTTATGCAGTTTTTCCGGACATTATGGCGTTTTCTGGTGGCCATCCAGCTGTTGCCGGCTCTCGAAGGCGGCGAAGAAACCCTCGTCGGCGGCCAGGCTGTGCTCGAAGGCGTGATGATGCGCACCCCGCATGCCTGGGCCATCACCTGCCGCAAGCCGAATGGCGAGCTTACGACGCATGGCGAACCCCTGCAGCGCCTCTCAGAAAAGCATAAATGGATGGCATGGCCCGTGGTTCGCGGAGTCATGACACTCGGCCACGCCATGACCCTCGGCTTCCGCGCGCTCAAGTTCTCTGCCAACATGCAATTGGATGAGCTTCAGAAGGATGACGCCGGCAACCCGCCGGAAAAGAAATTCGAAATCAGCGGTTGGATCGCGACGGTGAACATTATTATCTCCGTCGGTTTCTTCATTTTTATGTATAAGTACTTGCCGCTGCTGGCTACGACTGAGATCAAGAAGGCCCATCCGTCCCTGAATGGCCAGATCTCTTTTAATTTGATCGACGGCTTGATTCGCCTCGCGCTATTCCTTCTCTTCATCTGGGCAACTTCGCTGCTTAAAGATATTCGACGGGTTTACGAATATCACGGAGCCGAGCACAAGACGGTCTTCGCCTTTGAAAACGGCGATGCGCTGCAAACAAATGAAGTTCAGAAATATCCGACATTCCATCCCCGTTGCGGAACCAGCTTTCTCATGACGGTGATGATCATCTCGATCTTTGTTTATATGCTCTTTCCGGTGACCACGTTTTGGGCGCGTTTCGCACTGCGTATCGCTTTGCTGCCGGTAATCACCGGGGTCGCGTACGAGATCATTCGCTTCGCCTCCAAGCGCCGCAAATCACTTTTCGCAATTATGACCGCCCCGGGCCTATGGCTGCAGCGCGTCACGACGCAACCGCCATCCGATGACCAGGCCGTGTGCGCCATCTCCGCCCTCGAGCACTCCATGAGCCTCGAAAAAGAGCATGGCGGCGAGTTGGTAATCGCTTAGCGGTTCCCACCGCATAAATTCCTTCGCAATTTCATTTCGCTTGCAGCAAAATCTATGAAAGAGGCTGGCCACTTGCACCTGGCCACTGACGGCTATGTTTGAAAGACTTGATCGAATCGAAGCCCGGTACGACGAGCTGACGGCTGCGCTCGCTTCGCCCGAAATCGTCACCGATTCGGCGAAATACCAGAAGACTGCGAAGGCACACAGCGAAGTCGCGCCCATTGCAGAAAAGTATCGCGAGTTCAAAGATCTCAGAAAAGGTATCGCCGAAAGTAAGGCGCTGCTGGTGGATGAAAAAGATCCCGATATGCGCGCTTACGCCCAAGAAGAACTCAATCAGCTCGAGGCGCGGATGGGAAGCGTCGAAGAAGAGCTCAAGTTTTTGCTGCTACCTAAAGATCCTAACGACGAAAAGAACATCATTCTGGAAATTCGCGCCGGTACTGGCGGTGACGAAGCTTCTCTGTTTGCCGCCGAACTCTTCCGCATGTATGACCGGTATGCCGAGTCCAAACGCTGGAAGGTCGAAGTGCTTTCGACATCGGAATCCGGCGTTCACGGAATGAAAGAAGTCATCGCCATGATCGAAGGCGATCGCGTGTTTTCGCAGCTGAAGTACGAAAGCGGTGTGCATCGAGTGCAGCGTGTACCTGAGACCGAGCAGCAGGGTCGCGTTCATACGTCAGCTGTGACAGTTGCTGTGTTGCCCGAAGCCGAAGAAGTTGACATCAAGATCGAAGCCAAAGATCTTCGCATCGACACGTTCTGCTCGTCGGGTCCGGGCGGCCAGTCCGTGAACACGACTTATTCTGCAGTCCGTATGACTCACATCCCGACCAACACCGTGGTCAGTTGTCAAGATGAAAAGTCGCAGATTAAAAACCGCGAAAAAGCTCTTCGTGTTCTTCGCTCCCGGCTTTACGAAATGGAAATGCAAAAGCAGCAGGACGCTCTCGCCAAAGAGCGCAAGTCGATGGTGGGTTCCGGCGACCGCAGTGAAAAGATCCGAACCTATAACTTCCCGCAGAACCGCGTGACTGACCACCGCATCGGCGTAACCATCCATCAGCTTCCTGAAGTAATGGATGGCAAGCTACAGCCGCTGATCGACGCGCTGATCACGCATTATCAAGCCGAGCGATTGAAAGCCGACAGCGCCGGAACTGCCTGAGCACACATGAGCTGCGGGGTTGCTTTTGTCAAGCAAGGCATGCCTGATTTCACCCATGCTATAAGCGCAAAAAAGGGCAGCTCGCGCCGCCCATGTTTTTGCTGACTGCTGAGTGCTGACTGCTGTTTTCCTACGTTCCTTCCGACCACCCCGCCAGATACTCTTCCTGCTCCGGCGTAAGCTTGTCGATCTTAATCCCCATCGACTCCAGCTTCAGTTTCGCAACCCGCTTGTCGAGTTCCTCGGGCACGCGGTAGACCTTCTTCTCGAGCGTTGAGTGGTTCTTTACCATGTATTCCACTGAGAGCGACTGGTCGGCGAAGCTCATGTCCATAACCGATGCCGGATGCCCCTCTGCCGCAGCCAGGTTTATAAGTCTGCCTTCACCCAGCAGATTGATCTTGCGGCCGTCTTTCAGCGAGTACTCTTCAACAAACTCGCGCGTGGTGCGCTTCGAAGACGACATTTTTTCGAGCGCCGGAATGTCGATTTCAACATTGAAATGTCCGGAGTTCGAAATGATCGCGCCGTTCTTCATCACTTCGATGTGGTCTTTGGTGAGGACGCTCTTGTTTCCTGTTACCGTGCAGAACACATCGCCGAGTTTGGCAGCTTCGGCCATGGTCATGACGCGGAAGCCGTCCATTGCAGCTTCAAGCGCTTTGGTCGGATCGACTTCAGTGATGATGACCTCGGCGCCGGCGCCCCGCGCCCGGCTGGCAAGCCCGCGTCCGCACCAGCCATAGCCGGCAACCACGAACTTCGAACCTGCAAGCAAAAAGTTAGTCGCGCGGATGATGCCGTCAATCGTCGACTGCCCGGTTCCGTAGCGGTTGTCAAACAAGTGCTTGGTGTCGGCGTCGTTGACCGCGACGATGGGATATTGCAGCACGCCTTCTGTCGCCATCGCGCGCAAGCGAATGACGCCAGTAGTTGTCTCTTCCGTGCCGCCGATCACGCCTTCGAGCGCATCTTTCCGCTTGGTGTGAAGAATGCTCACCAGGTCAGCGCCATCGTCCATGGTGATGTGCGGCTTGTGGTCGAGCGCGGCCAGAATGTGGTTGTAGTAAGTGTCGTTGTCCTCACCCTTGATCGCGAAAACGCCAATGCCGTGATCGCGGACCATGCTGGCCGCGACATCATCCTGGGTTGAAAGCGGGTTGGAAGCGCAGAGCACGACGTCTGCGCCGCCATCGCGAAGGCAAATGGCCAGATTTGCCGTCTCAGCAGTGACGTGCAGGCAAGCCGCAATACGGATGCCTTTCAGCGGCTGGTTCTTGATGAATTCCTTGCGGATGATCTGCAGGACCTTCATCGATTGATTGGCCCATTCGATCCGTTTTTTGCCAAGATCGGCAAAATCTATGCTCTTGATATCGCTCTGCAACTGCGCCGAAGTGGTTGACATGCTTCTCCTGAATTATTTAGTGGCTGGCTTTTGAAAATCTAAACCTTTAACCGCAGAGAACGCAGAGTTCGCCGAGAAAATTCAATCTTGTTTTTTCGTTTTAATGTTTTCTCTGCGATCTCGGCGTACTCGGCGGTTAATTCTTTTCTCCGCGTCTTCGTGGTGAAACTTTATTTCCGGACTCCCGCCGCTACCGGCTCGCGTAATCCCGCGTCGCTGGCCAATTGCGCAGCCTTGTCGGTTGCTTCCCAGGTGAAGTCCGGATCATTGCGCCCGAAGTGCCCGTAAGCAGCCGTCTTGCAATAAATTGGCCGGCGCAGCTTAAGCGAATCAATGATTCCCTTCGGCGTAAGTTTGAAATGCGACCGTACCAGATCAGGAATAATCTCCGGATCCACTTTCGCGGTCCCGAAAGTCTCAACCAGCACACTCACTGGTTCAGCGATGCCGATGGCGTAAGCCAACTGCACTTCGCAGCGCTCCGCCAATCCAGCGGCCACAATGTTCTTGGCGATGTAACGCGCCACATAGGCCGCCGAACGGTCCACCTTGGTTGGATCTTTTCCGCTGAACGCCCCGCCGCCGTGCCGACCCATTCCGCCGTAGCTGTCGACAATAATCTTGCGTCCGGTTAACCCGGTATCGCCCATAGGTCCGCCGATCACAAAACGTCCCGTAGGATTGATGTGATATTTGGTGTCTTCATCCAGCAATTCCGCAGGGACCGTCGACTGAATGACATGCTTAAGAATATCGGCACGAAGCTCGTCGTTCGTGACTGTCTCCGCGTGTTGCGTAGAGATGACGACCGCGTCCACCCGGACGGGCCGGTTCTTGGCATCGTATTCAACTGTAACTTGGGATTTCCCATCGGGACGAAGGTAGGGCAGCTTACCGCTCTTGCGCACGTGCGAGAGTTTCTGCGTCAACTTATGCGCCAGTAAAATGGGCGTTGGCATCAGCTCAGGATTTTCATTGCAAGCATAGCCAAACATCATCCCCTGGTCGCCGGCGCCGCCGGTGTCTACGCCCATGGCGATGTCGCCTGATTGCTTGTTGATGCTGGAGATCACGGCGCAGGTGTTGGAATCGAATCCGTAGAGCGCATTGTTGTAACCGATCGATGCGATAACGCCACGCACCAGCGCCTGGAAATCTACATAAGCTTTGGTGGTAATTTCGCCGGCGATCACCACCAGGCCGGTAGCGGTCAAAGTTTCGCAGGCAACGCGGCTCATCGGGTCTTCGGCCAGACAGGCGTCAAGTACGGAATCAGAGACCTGATCGGCGATTTTGTCCGGATGTCCTTCGGTTACCGACTCAGAGGTAAAGAGGTACGGGTTGCGGGATGGCAATTTAGTTTTCTCCTTCAAACGCGGTCAAGGTGCGGTGCGGCTTTCCATCTCCGTTCCTGTTTTCCGGATCGACGCGGAAGTGGATGCACTCTACGCCATCTTGAACCAGGGCCCTTCGACTCAGGGGAGGTCTGGGCCGCGCTTCGGAACCCAATATGAGAACAGAAGGCAATTAAATGAACACCTTGCAGCCTACAAGAAAGCTACCAAAGAACCCCGGCAGGCGCAACGAATTTTGGCTCAACTGTACCTCCGTACAGTGGAAGGGGAAAGCAGCAGCGCAGGCGGGGAAAGAGATAACCCGAATGGAGTCTTTCGTTTGTCTGGTCTTAACCTTGCTACCACTCAGTTACCATGGTTCATTGCTCATGGTTCCCCTGGTGCCTATAATTTGAAAACTTCAAAGCTGCAAAGGACCCTTTGATGTCGAACGCGGCCGGAACCGAGACTGCCCGTCAATCTCAGGAATTGCGCATTTTTCATGACGTGGCCAAGGCCCTGACTTCGTCTCTGGACCTGGATTCCATCCTGCAAACCATTATGGAAAAGATGGCGGAATATTTCCGTCCTGATACCTGGTCCCTGTTGATGGTGGATGAGCAAAAGAGCGAACTTTATTTTGCCATTGCGGTGGGCTCGGCTTCTGAGGCGCTGAAAAACGTTCGGCTGAAAGTGGGCGAAGGCATTGCCGGCCACGTTGCCAAGTACGGCGAGAAATTAATCGTTCCCGATGTCCGCTCGGACAAGCGCTTTGCCAAGCGAATCGACAAAGTCACGCAAATGGAAACGCAATCCATTATTTGCGTTCCGCTTAAATCCAAGCTGCGCGTGCTGGGCGTGATTCAGTTGGTGAATGTGAACATGAACCATTTCACCGAAGCGGAATCGTTCTTTCTGCAATCGCTCTGTGACTACGCAGCCATCGCCATCGAGAATGCGCGATCGGTGGAGCGCATTCAGGAACTGACCATCACCGACGATTGCACCGGCCTATACAACGCGCGCCATCTTTATAAGACGCTCGAGTCTGAGGTCTACCGCTCATCGCGTTTTGGATATGAATTCTCGGTTCTATTTATCGACCTCGATCACTTCAAGCAAGTGAATGACACCCACGGCCATCTCATCGGCAGCAAGCTGCTGGCGGAGATTGGATACTTGATCAAAGCCCAGCTTCGCTTGATCGATTTTGCTTTTCGTTACGGTGGAGATGAGTTTGTCGTACTGCTGCCGCAGACCAGCAAAGACGCGGCTTTAGTCGTGGCACGCCGCCTGCGTGACAGTTTGCGGGCCAGTGCATTCTGCAAAGAAGAATCCCTGAACCTCAACGTGCGCGCCTCCATGGGACTCGCCACTTATCCGCACGATGCTAAGACTCCGCATGATGTAATCCGCCAAGCCGACGAAATGATGTACATGGTCAAGAACTCGACCCGCGACAATATCGGTATTGCGCAACGAGGGATGGAGAAGTAAGCTTCCGGAGATCGCAATCGAAATCGTTACGCTCCAGGTCCTGTTAGTAGTCTTCGTCGCGACGGTGATTCGCTCCGCATTTGGTTTCGGCGAGGCCCTCATTGCCGTTCCTCTCCTCGCGTTTGTAATTCCGTTGCAAGTGGCCGCTCCGCTGGCTGTGCTGGTCTCGATCACCGTGGCCGGAATTGTAGTGGCGCAGGACTGGCGAAACATCCATTTTCGCAGCGCCGGCTGGTTGGTCTTGTCCACGCTTCCGGGAATTCCGCTTGGTCTGCTTCTCTTGACCAGCCGACATCAGGTGCTAATAAAAGCCGCTCTGGGCGTGATCATTGTGTTGTTTGCCGCTTACTCCCTCATTGGGCGCACACCGTTCGAATTGCAGAGTGACAACCGCGTGTGGCTGCTGGTTTGCGGATTGTGCGCCGGAATTCTCGGCGGAGCGTTTGGAATGAATGGTCCGCCACTGGCAATTTATGGCTCCATGCGGCGCTGGTCGGCGCAACATTTTCGAGCCACGCTGCAGGCCTATTTTCTTCCGGCAAGCCTGGTCGGCATGAGCGGATATTTAATCGCGGGTCTGTGGACGAGAACCGTGACGCGCTATTACTTGATTTCGCTCCCGGTGACGCTAGTAGCGCTGCTGCTTGGACGAGTTATTAATCGTCGGCTGAGCGGCGAGGGGTTTCTTAAATACGTTTACTCCGGCTTACTGTGCATAGGCGTGATTCTGTTTGCGCAGGCAGTCGCGCAGGTGTGATCCGCGAATAAGAATCGCGGTACCGGGCAGCCCGCAACTTCCATGCCTGAATCATTGAAAAAGTACCCTTGGTCAGGCTCGCTGCCGCGAACGGGTTCATTAGAAATCTTTGGACGGCGCCAACCGGTGGATCCAGCTCTGGATCGTCGTTTGCGGCACTGTCAGTCCTCACATCCGGTGCTAGAATGTGCACCTGGAACAAACAATGGCATTGAAGGCTTTAGTAGTTGACGACGAGCCGAATATTCTAATAACGCTAGGGCTTGTTTTGAAATCTGAGGGTTTCGAGGTGCAGACCGCCTCGACTGTCCGCGCTGCTAAGGCGGTGCTCGCTGAATCTCCTTTTGATCTGATCTTGACCGACCTGAGCGTGGAAACCCCGACTGCCGGCTATGACTTGGTCCATGCTGCGCAGGAGCAACGCCAGAAGCCGGCAACGCTGGTGATCAGCGGTTTCCCCGACCTGCTCAGTTCATGGGAAGCCGAAGGGGCTGATGCCGGACTGCAAAAACCCACCGAAGTACCGGAACTCCTGGCGACCATTAATCGGCTGGTAGCCCACCGCTAATCCAAAATTTTTTCTCCTGTCGCTTACCAGCGCCAATCAAAGGTTAAAAACAGCGGTCTTCACACGTGACACAGAGGGGCAACCTCTTGACCGGGTACGGTGGTAACTTTGATCGACCTCTCTCTACACCTATTATGGGATCGTGCAGGGATTCCGGGTTAACTTCTAACGGATCCAGCGGCGAAGCACATTTACGTAGACGTGCCATGAAAACAATCAAAATAATCGTGGGGCTGGCCGCCTTCTACTTCCTGTTCAACGCGGCTTGGCAGGTTGGCGCCTGTGAGCTGGCCAACATCGAACTGAAAGATGATCTGCAGGACATGTCAACGCAGCTGGGAGTGCGCATAGGGGCTAGTGATGTTGCCAGTGACGACGATCTTCGCGTAATGGTTTTACGAAAAGCAGAAAAGTACAATATTGCTCTTGCGCCCGACCAGGTAGTCGTGATGCGCGATGGATACGGAAAAAACGCCAACATCTACCTGGAAGCCGATTACAGCGTAGCCATCAATCTGCCGCGGTTCACGTTTTCCATGTATTTCAATCCTTCGAGCGCGCACAAACGACCAACTTCCTCGATGGCGAGCGACAACTCGTCGCAATGATCCTTAGAGCCTCGACTCAGGTTTCTAGTTTGTAGATTCGCTCCATCAGGAGCCACTTCTCCCCGGATTTGGCCCGCGGAAGCGCTTGCTGGAATTTCCACATCAGCTGCTCCCACTCTTGCACCTTCGGGTTTCTTTGATCGGCCGTCGCCTTCTGCTGAAATGAAAAGCTCTCATTCACTTCCATGATCATGAACATGCGGGTGCCGAGCAGGTAAATTTCCATATCGATGATGCCGGAATTCTTGATGCTTTCCGTGATCTCCGGCCAGATTTTTTCGTGATATTTGCGGTACTCGGCAATCAGCGTGGGATCATCTTTCAGGTCGAGAGTGAAACAAAACCGGTGATTCATGATTCCTGTGTGACGCCAGCCACGGGAGCCATCTCTTGGGTGCCCGCCTTGCTTGGCTTGTAGCCATCCATCGCGAAATAAAGGACGTAGATGTAGCAGATTAATGGAACGACAAACGCGGTGCGGATGCTCGTGGCATCTGAGATTCGCCCCATGATAGCGGGGAGAACCGCACCGCCGAGAATGGCCATGACCTGGAGAGAAGAGCCGCGCTTGGTCAGAGGCCCAAGATTCTTAATACTAAGCGCAAAAATGGTGGGAAACATGATTGAGTGGAAGAACCCGATCAGCACTACAGCCCAAACTGATGCAGATCCACCTGCTGAGAGAGCCACAATGATCGAAATCAGTGACCCAGCGCCGAAGATCGAGAGCAGACGCGGCGCAGGGATAGTTTTCATCAGTGCAGAGCCGCCGAAGCGCCCCAACATGAATCCTATCCAATGTCCCAGCAGGTAATACCAGGCGCTGCGCGCGCCTAGTCCGGGAAGACTGTGTTGCGCGAAGCGAATGACGAAACTTCCTACTCCAACTTGTGCGCCGACATAAAGGAATTGGGCGAGCACCCCCTTCATCAGATGTCCTTGCTGTAGCACCTTCGTCCATGACGCATTCCCTTCCGTCCCGGTTCGCGTACTCCTTTCGCTAACTTCTGGAAGATGCATGATAACGATCAGCACCGCGACCACGACAAAAATGCACGCGATCAGTACATAGGGAACTCGCACGCTGCCCGCCTGTGCGGTGCGGTAAGCATGCTCCTGCGCTGCCGAGAAAACCGCCCGCTGTTGCGTCGTGTATTCGTGACCGCTCAAAATGAACAATCCCAGCAACATCGCGCACACAGCGCCCACGGCATTAAAGGATTGGGCGAGGTTTAAGCGCCGTTCCGAGCTATCCGGGGGACCCAGAATCGTGACATATGGATTTGCTGCGACTTCAAGAAAACTTTGGCCGCAAGCCATCACAAATAACGCAACCAGAAAAAACGCATAAGTGCCAGCCGCTGATGCTGGCACAAACAGCAATGCGCCGGTTGCGCACAAAGCCAAACCGGCCAGGATACCGCGCTTGTAGCCGATTTTTTCCATCAGTCGACCCGCCGGAAGTGCGGCGAGGCAATAACCGCTAAAGAACGCCACCTGAATGAACGATGACTGGAAATCGCTCAACTGGAATGCGTTCTTGAATCGCGGAATCAGGATGTCGTTAAGGTTGACCCCAAAGGCCCAGAGAAAGAACAGGCTGGTGATGAGAATGAATGGCGCAACGTATCGTTTCTCAGTAAGAGGCCGGTCGGCAGGGGGTGCGGAGGTTGCCATGTTAGGTCAGCGCCCGGTCCAGATGGACATAGCCGCCGTCCACAAAAATATGCTGGCCGGTCATGTGCCCAGCTCGAGCAGAGACCAGAAATACTACCATCGCTGCGATTTCCTCTGGCATCGTCATTCTTGATTGCAACGGAATTTTAGCCAGAATAGTTTTGAGCTTTTCCTCCGGATTGGCAAAAGTGTCGAGCCACTGACGATAGAGCGGAGTCATTACCTCCGCTGGAAGAACCGCATTTACGCGAATGCCGTAGCCAAGCAACTCCGCTGCCCATTCGCGAGTCAATGCCAAAATGGCGCCTTTCGCAGAGGCGTACCCCGAAGTGCCGCCTTGACCGGTGACCGCGGTCTTTGAGCTTATATTGACGATGCAGCCGCGCGACTCTTTCAGATGAGGGAGCGCGTAATGCGCCATGTTGTAGTAATGCAGCAGATTGCGCTCGAGCGATGCGACGTACTGCTCAGGGCTACCGTGCTCAAGTCCGACCTTGTCGTTAATCCCGGCGTTGTTGACGAGCGCGTCAAGGCGTCCGTGCTTTTCAACAACCTTTTGCAGCGTGGAATAGCAAGCCGCTGGCTGGGAGAGTTCAGCAATAACCAGATCAGTGGTGGGAAGTCGGCTGTGTAACTCGTTGCCTGCTTCAATGTCGCGGTCCACGATTATCGCAATGGCACCTTCTGCCGCGGCAGCTTTAACGATAGCCGCGCCAATTCCTTTAGCTCCGCCGGTCACCAGAACAACTTTGTTTTTGAGTTCGAGATCCACAGTGAGTTCCGCTACCCGTGCAAGTTCGCGAAGCCGCCATCGATCAAATAATCAGCGCCAGTCATGTATGCAGAGGAATCCGAGCACAGAAATAACGCAAGCGTCGCAACCTCCTCGGGTTCGGCCATTCTCCCGATCGGCTGGGTCTTGGCCAGCTTGTCGTACATCTCCTGCTCGCGGCCGGGATAATTTTTTCGGAGATACCCATCCACAAATGGGGTATGCACGCGCCCCGGAGAAATGCAGTTGCATCGGATATTAAACGGCAGGTAATCGCGCGCGACCGAATAAGTCATCGCAATCACTGCGCCTTTGCTGGTTGAATAGGCGAACCGGTCCTGTAATCCCGCTGAACCCGCCACCGAAGCCATGTTCAGGATGACGCCCCCGCCATTCGTTTTCATGTGCCCGACGGCAACATGAATGCAGTTATAAAAGCCTTTTACATTCACCCGCAGCACGCGATCAAAATCGGCTTCAGGCGTGTTCTCAGCATTGCCGATGTGAGAGACGCCGGCATTGTTTACCAAAATGCTGATGCGATCATGTTGAAAAATTTCAGAAAATCGGGCGACCACTTCGGATTGGTTTCCAACGTCGCAGGAGTGGGCTGATGCAGTTCCGCCTGCGCTGGAGATCTCGGCCGCAACCGCTTCAGCGTCCTTGGGGCTGATATCGAGGATATGCATGGCGGCGCCGTTGGCTGCGAACTTGTGTGCAATCGCTCGGCCAATCCCACTTCCTCCGCCAGTGACGATTGCGGACTTCCCGTCGAGGCGAAACTCGCTGCTGTTTCGGTCTTTATTGATCAGAGCGAAACTCCTCGTTTCCAGGGAATGAAATCTTCCTGGTTCTTTTGCTCAGCTTTGGTGCGAACTTCTCCGCTGGCCACTCGAATCACGTAATCGAGGACCTGCTCTCCCATTTGTTCAATAGTCGAGTCACCGGAAATGATCGCCCCCGTATCTACATCAATGATGTCGGGCATGCGTTTTGCCAGCGAACTGTTGGTTGAGAGTTTAACCACGGGCGCGATGGGGTTGCCGGTTGGTGTGCCCAAGCCGGTCGTGAACAGCACCACGCTGCAGCCTGCAGCCACCTGCGCGGTCACGCACTCCACGTCGTTTCCGGGAGTGCACAACAGATTCAATCCACGTTCATGCGAATATTCCGGATAATCTAGTACCGCAGTGACGGGCGAAGTTCCACCCTTCTTCGCAGCTCCGGCGGATTTCATGGCGTCGGTCAGCAAACCATCCCGCATATTCCCCGGCGAAGGATTCATGTCAAAGCTGGCGCGCACCGCGCGGGCGCGACTTGCGTACTCCTGCATCAGTTGGATAAAGCGGTCGCCGATCTCGCGGTTCACCGACCTGTCGATCAATTCCTGCTCAACCCCGCACAACTCGGGAAACTCCGCCAAAATCGTTCGCGCACCTAAGGCCGCCAGCAAATCAGAAGTGTGTCCGATCGCAGGATTGGCCGAGAGGCCGGAGAATCCATCCGACCCGCCGCACTTCAGTCCGACGCACAAGTGCGAAAGATCGGCAGGCGCGCGAGTAATCTTGTTTGCTTCAGCCAGACCCTGGAACGTCTGACCAATTGCACTGGAAAGCATGGCGAACTCAGGGCCGCTTTTTTGCTGTTCGAGAATTACGAGATGCTTATCGAAATTCGGGTTTCGGCGTTGGATCTGATCTCGCAGAATATCCACCTGCGCGTGCTGGCACCCCAGGCTGAGCACGGTAGCGCCGGCAACATTCGGATGGTTGATATATCCGGCAATTAGTCCGCACAGATTCGTGGAATCTTCACGTGTGCCACCGCAACCGCCTTCGTGCAAAAGAAACTTCACGCCGTCGATATTCGGAAATAGCTTGCTGGATTCGGACACACCGCCATGCCGCGGCTCTGCAGAAGTCTTGAGATCTTCGACCTTTCCTTCGCGATAAAGCTTGGCCAGTTCGGCGACCTGCCGACGATAAATTTGCGGCGGAGCAAAGCCAAGTTCTTCTTCAAAGGCCTGCTTCAAATTCAAGATGTTGCGGTTTTCGCAAAAAACCAACGGAACAACCAGCCAGTAATTGCGGGTCCCGACTTGTCCATCGCTGCGGCGATAGCCCAGGAAGCTGCATTCTTTCCATGGCGACACATCCGGGGGCGTCCATTGATATTGCGACTGTTTCGCGGCGTACGGGGCAGCTTCGTGATGGATATTCGAAAGTGTGAGCAACTCGCCTTTGCGTATCGGCTGCGAAGCTTTTCCAACCAACACGCCATACATAGTGATCGCGCCGCCAAGAGGTAAATCCTGCGTCGCAAATTTGTGTTTTGCGGGAACCCGCGAAGATAGAGCAAAGCTCTCGCCGCCGAACTCCACCGCATCGCCTTGCTTCAGATCAGTCAGGGCGATGAGAACATTGTCGCGAGGATCGAGTTGCAGAACTTGTGTCATCGGGAATCCGAATGCAAAATTCTAAACTAAGGGACTGATGATTCGGTGCGAATTCACAGAGATCACAGTGTCTCACGGAGGAAGCCCAGAATTCCCGCTGGCACGACCTGATTCAACTATTCCGCCAACCCAAAAATCAGATAAAGTATTATCCGATTCATCGCACTGCGTCTCCCGTCATTGTGACCACTTTTAATTGTCAGGAGCATTCATGAAGCTCGGCTGGATTGTCTGTTTCGCCCTTGTCATAACTCAACTGTTAAGTGCTCAATCTGAATCAGAAAAAAAGACCGCGGAAGATTCCCACTTGCTGGGCTACAGCGCCCAAACCTCGCAGCAGCAGAAGGATTGGGAAAAAAAGTTTCGTGACGGCATAGTCCCTGACAACATTCGCGAAAATATGCGGCGATTAAGCGCGCGGCCGCATCACGTCGGTTCACCTTACGACAAAGATAATGCCGAGTGGATCCTGTCGAAATTCAAAGAATATGGATTCGACGCGCATATCGAAACCTTCAGCGTTCTGTTCCCGACTCCAAAAGAACGCGTAGTCGAACTGCTGGAGCCAACCAAATTCACCGCGAAACTGCAGGAGCCCGCATTGGCGGTCGATCCCACTTCAAACCAGACTGCTGAACAGCTACCGACATATAACGCTTATTCCATCGACGGCGATGTTACCGCGCCGCTCGTGTATGTGAATTATGGCAACCGTGAAGACTACGAGGAACTTGATCGCCTCGGAATTTCAGTCAAAGGCGCCATTGTGATTGCACGCTATGGCAGCGGCTGGCGCGGCATAAAGCCCAAAGTTGCCGGCGAGCATGGAGCCATCGGCTGCATTATCTATTCCGATCCCAAAGGTGACGGCTACTATAACGGCGATGATTATCCCAATGGCGGCTGGCGCCCTCGCTTTGGCGTACAGCGCGGAAGCGTCATGGACACCGATTATCCCGGCGATCCGCTGACGCCCGGTGTTGGCGCAACTCCCGATGCTAAGCGGCTATCCATTAAAGAAGCCAAAACCATCACTAAAATTCCCGTGCTTCCGATTTCCTATTCGGACGCCACACCGTTACTCTCAGCGCTCAAAGGACCCGTTGCGCCTGAAAATTGGCGCGGTGGCTTGCCCATCACTTATCACGTCGGCCCAGGGCCAGCAAAAGTGCATTTGAAAGTTTCCTCCAACTGGGACATGAAGCCTCTCTATGACGTGATCGCCACATTGCACGGTTCAGACGACGCCCAATGGGTGGTACGCGGCAATCATTTCGACGCCTGGGTCAATGGCGCTGAAGATCCAATCTCCGGCCAATCAGCATTGCTGGAAGAGGCCCGCATGCTGGGCGAGTTGCACCGTCAGGGCTGGGTCCCGAAACGCACCATTATTTATTGCGCGTGGGATGGAGAAGAGCCGGGTCTACTGGGTTCGGTTGAGTGGGTCGAAACTCACGTCGGTGAATTGAAGAAACACGCTATTGCCTACATCAACTCCGATAGCAGTGATCGCGGCTTTATCGATGCCGGCGGGACTCAAGATCTGGCAAGTTTTATCAGCAATGTCGCGCGTGATATTCAGGATCCTGAAACCAAAATGACCGCATTCGAACGCGCTCACCTGCAGAGCATCGGGAGCGCCAAGAATCCGGACGAACGCAAAGAACGTCGGAGCAGCAATAACCTGGTAGTCGATGCACTCGGAGACGGATCAGACTTCACCGCCTTTCAGGATTTCGCCGGCATTTCTACGCTGAATGTTGAGTATGGCGGCGAGGACGATGGCACGCAATATCATTCCATCTACGACGATTTCTACTGGTTCACGCACTTCGTGGACACCGACTTCGTCTACGGCCGCGCCCTCGCGCAAACCATTGGTACGTCAATGATGCGGCTCGCCGATGCCGACCTGATCCCGGTCGATTATTCTCCGCAGGCCGAAGCCATTTCTAAATATGAAAGCGAATTGGAGAAGCTACTGAAAGACAAACAAGACGAATTCACCGAACGCAATCTCGAATTGCAGGAAGGCGTCTTCAAGGCCACAAATGATCCTCGCCGGCCAACCCTGCCCCCTCCAGCCGAAGCTGTCCCGCCATATATGAATTTTGCGCCGATGAAGAATGCCATCGATCAGCTTAAGAAGAGCTCTGAACGGTATTCAAAGGCTTTATCCAAGTGGCGAGACAGTGGTTCGCCGCAACTGCCGACTGAAAAACTAGACTCAATCAACGCTGATGTGATGCAAATTTCCAGATTATTTTTGAATGAGAAAGGTCTTCCCGAACGCCCCTGGTTCAAGAATCAAATCTATGCGCCCGGCGCCTACACGGGATACGGCGCCAAGCCTATCGCCGCCGTACGCGAATACATGGACGAGAAAAAATGGAAAGAAGCCGACGCCCAAATTCCAGGAGTCGCTCACGTCATCGAGAACGCTGCCGCCGGCATCAACAAAGCGGCCGATGACCTGGAGAGCGCGGTGTCGCGATAGCAATGGCGCTAGTGGATGCGGACGCGTGTACTCGCGATTAGCATCGAGGGTGTTGTATCAGTTGTCTCGATGCAAGAAAATCCGACTTGCCCGCCTCGCGCGCACATTATTTAACATCAGAGTACAAGTTCTGTTTGGTCTTCCGAAGGTAATCCAGCTTGCCTTCAATAGTCTCATCAAGTCCATCTTTGTATAGCCAATGCCCAGTTTGCTGATCGCAAACCGAAATTTCCGAATAATGGAGGTAGCAGGCTTTCCAGTCAATTTTAAGTTTGCGGTAATATTCCATTGTGAATCGGTCATTTCGTGGAATCCTGACCGTATTGATGAAAGTAAGCACCAGCAAAAGCACCGCAGAAACCCGCAAGTATTTTGTACGAATCGTGAGAGCCGAAAGATAAAGCCCGAGAAGTCCCATTTCCAAATACATCACGTATCGCGAAACCTGCGCCTCCCGTAGCCCGAGACATGACCTTCCGTATGCCGCGACCCCGCAGAACACAATTGAGCCCAGGATCAGTGTCGCGGCGACTAAATTCGGTCGGAATGCGGCTGGCTCTTGGCGCAGCTTACGACAATTCATGACCAGTGCACCTAACATGCAGGCGAACAGTATGCCTCCGGCCAGTGCAGGTAGGAATCCGATTCCTTTGGCCGCAATCACGTTTGCGAACATTAGAAACACGAATTTCACGTAAGCCCCCGGAGATTGGAAGAGGTTCGGGCGGCATCCCACTGCTGGGTTGAAAACATATCCGAGAAAGAAAGAACAAAACGAAATCGCTGAGATTAGCAGCGCACCGGAGACATAGATCGTCGCGCGGGGCTTCCCTTTTAGATTCACGAAATAGTCTGCCAATATTGCCAGCGGAGTTAACAATCCTAGAAAAAGACCAAAGCCTGTATAGATAGTCACAAAATTGAGCGTTAAGACCAGTGCATACCGCCAAGGCAAGTTGGCAATTGTCCATGCCAGGCAGTACAGGATGGTCAAAAATAACGGCAATGGGCCGTGGGCCCAGTTAGCCACGACGAAGACTTGACCGTACTGAAGAGGAGTTAGCAGGATAAGAGGAATGCATACATCCCAAAGCTCTATAGTCTTAAACAGACGCATTTTGAGCCACAAGGCACAGATGGCGGAAACGACAATCAGTCCGCCGATCCAAAACGATTCCGTCCGGCTGTTCCACTGGAAATGAGGCTCCAGAAGATACGAGACGAGAGCGCCTGCACCTTGCCTATGCGGCCCGTGCTGCCATCGAAACATCTGCCAGAGAGAATGCTTTTCAAAAACTGTTGCCTCGTTGAAGCCCCACTGATCGCTGAAGAAAATGTTTACGGAGTATCGCGAAATCAGTCGAAAGAGCCGTCGCGATAAAAGAATCGTGACGACAGCCACGACCAGAGCGGGGCCATGCAAGACTACCCGTCCATAGACAACTTGAACCCACTGACGTTCAGGTCCCTGCACCCGCCTAATATTCATTACGGTAGCTTACTAGGTGCCGGAAACCAGTCGCCAGTATCAGCCTCAACTTTGCGGCAAGAGTATAGAACCAGAGTCGCCTGGCAGATCACTTTCACGCCGACATCACACCCTCACGTGCGACCGCTTCGGCTACGCTCAGACAGGCACGCTTTGCGATTTAAAAGACCTTAGGTGACTTCAGCACTTCAGGAATTTGTCTCGGCAAGGAAGCTCATCTTTTCGTTTGCCGCCTTTCGTAATAAACTTCGTTGCGCTGCCTAAAATTTCTTGAATAACTCAACGGACATTGGTGCGGCCCCAAAGGAGAGTCGATGCCAAGAAAACGATTGCTGTATTTATTAGCTCTGACCCTGGCCTCTGTTCTTAGCGCTGAGCTTGGTGCACAAGTGCAAACCGAAGTGCCGGCCGCTGTCCCAGGTGCGAAGCCGGTCACGGTTGAACATATAAAAGTTCACGGTGCGGCGCTCGAAGGCAATCTGGAGGGAGATGCGGTCGATCGCGACGTCCTCGTCTTTCTTCCGCCTAGCTATAGCAAAGACCAGCAGGAGCGATATCCGGTCGTCTACGCGCTGCATGGTTACTCAATCGGCGCCGAACAGTGGTCCCACGAAATTCACGTACCGCAGACCATTGAAGGCGCGTTTGCGCAAGGTGCCAAAGAGATGATTGTCGTCCTGCCCGATTCAAAGACGCTGCACAATGGGTCGATGTATTCGAGTTCGATCACGACCGGAGACTTCGAGAATTTCATCGCGCATGATCTGGTCGCTTATATCGACGCTCATTACCGCACAATTCCCGATCGACTGAGTCGCGGATTGGTTGGCCACTCGATGGGCGGCTACGGTGCGACCCGGATTGGCATGAAGCATGCCGATGTGTTTGGAGCGCTCTATATCATGAGCCCGTGCTGCCTTTCTCCGAATCCGGCCATCCTCTCGAATCCTGAAGTGGAGAAGGCGCTTGAATCGGTGAAGACGCCCGAGGATTCAGCTAAGCTGGGTTTCTTCCCGCGTGCCATGCTTGCCAGCGCAGCGGCATGGTCGCCGGATCCGAAAAGTCCTCCGCTGTATCTTGACTTGCCTATCAAAAATGGCGAGCCTCAGCCGGATGTGCTGGCGAAATGGACGGCCAATGCCCCGCTCGCGTTTATTGATCAATACATCGGAAACCTTCGCCACTACCGTGCGATCGCAATCGATGTGGGCGATCAGGATGGCTTAAAAGTCGACACCGGCAAGTTGCACGATGTGCTCGACAAATATGGAATCGCGAACAGCTTCGAAATGTATTCTGGAACTCACACCAGTAGAGTCGCTGACCGATTTCAGAATCATGTGATTCCGTTTTTTAGCAAGAATCTCTGCTTTCAAGCAGGTTGCCGTTAATCAGCAAATTCTTAGGGAGAAGAGATGAATCGTTTCGAGAAACTCATCTGCGTAGTTTTCGCTGCTTCGATCGCCATTATTGCCCGCCCTGCGGTGGCACAGAACACCTCCAATCTTTCATACATGGACACCAAGCTTTCGCCGGAGCAACGCGCGGCTGATCTCGTCCACCGCATGACGCTGGAGGAGAAAGCCTCGCAGCTGGTGAATCAGGCACGGGCGATTCCGCGCCTCAAGGTTCCAGCCTACGACTGGTGGAGTGAGGCCCTGCACGGCGTGATCGCCGACGGCACAACCGAATTCCCTGAGCCGATCGGACTTGCCGCGACGTTCGATACGCCGCGCATTCACGATATGGCAACAGACATCGGCATCGAGGGCCGGATTAAACACGCGCAGGATGTCCGCGCGGGCCATTCGAACATTTTTGAAGGGCTCGACTTCTGGGCGCCGAACGTGAACATCTTTCGCGACCCGCGCTGGGGCCGTGGGCAGGAGACCTATGGCGAAGATCCTTTTCTCTCGGGGCGCATGGCCGTCGCATTCGTTTCCGGAATGCAAGGAGATGATCCTCAGTATTACCGCGTGATTTCTACACCCAAACACTTCGATGTGCACAGCGGTCCCGAACCCACCCGCCACTTCACTGACGTAGACGTAAGCAAGCACGATGAAGAAGACACATATTTGCCCGCCTTTCGCGCCGCGGTTGTAGAAGGGCATGCAGGCTCGGTGATGTGCGCTTACAACGCGATCAATGGACAACCCGCGTGCGCCAATCATTTTCTGCTACAGCACACTCTTCGTGGCGCCTGGCAATTCCAGGGATACGTCGTCTCCGATTGCGGCGCGGTGCGCGATATATTTGAAGGCCACCGTTTTCGCCCAACACAGCCGCAGTCTTCGGCAATTTCGCTCGAGCGCGGCATGGATAACGAATGCATTGACTTCCGCGCGAAGGTAAACGACGACCATGATTACAAGCCCTACATCGAAGCCGTTCAGCAGGGCTATCTGCCGGAGAGCGCAATTGACACCGCTCTGGTTCGCCTCTTCACCGCGCGCATTCGGCTCGGCATGTTCGATCCGCCGGAAATGGTGCCCTACAGCAAGATTGACGAGAAGGAACTCGACAGCACCGAGCATCGCGCCCTCGCCCGCCAAATGGCGAATGAATCCATGGTGCTTTTGAAGAACGACGGCGTGCTGCCGCTGAAATCTGTCAGGCGCATCGTCATCGTCGGCCCGCTTGCGGAGCAGACCGCGGTTCTGCTTGGCAATTACAACGGCACGCCAACGCATACGGTGAGCGTGCTCGAAGGAATGAAGGCCGAATTCCCCGGCGCAAAGATCACCTACGTTCCCGGCACGCAGTTCCTCTCCAATCAGGGCAATCCTGTTCCCGCGTCGGTTCTGACCACGCCCGAGGGCAAGCCGGGCCTGAGAGCCGAATACAGTTCGCAACCCGGATTCGAAGCTACGCGTACCCCTATTACGTCGCGGGTAGAGTCGACGGTGAACTTGAACGAGAGCAACCTGCCGGAGCAGGCGAAAGCAAGTACAAGTCTGTCAGTGGAATGGACCGGCTTTCTCAATCCCAACGCAACTGGCGATTACCTGCTTGGTATGAAAGCCGACGGCTTTGCTCGCGTCTCGGTGGATGACAAAACAGTTACCCAGAGCTTTGGCGAGAGCTCCAATCTGGCGCAGGTTCATCTGGAGAAAGGACATCCGGTGAAGCTCAGCGTGAGTTATGGACACTTTAGAGATGGCAAGCTTGACGCACAACTCATCTGGGCCCCCGTAAACAACGCGCCTGATCCGGCCGCAATCGCCGCTGCGAAAAATGCAGATGTTGTCATCGCTGTGGTCGGAATCACTAGCCGGCTCGAAGGCGAGGAAATGCCCGTCAACATGCCCGGCTTTCGCGGCGGTGATCGAACCAACCTCGATATGCCAAAACCCGAAGAGGACTTAGTCCAGGCAGTCGCCGCGACCGGGAAGCCGCTGGTTGTCGTGCTTATGAACGGCAGCGCGCTCGGTGTGAACTGGGAGAAGGCACACGCCAACGCGATTCTCGAAGCCTGGTATTCCGGCGAAGAAGGCGGGGCTGCAATTGCTCAGACGCTCAGCGGGAAAAACGATCCCGCCGGACGTCTGCCGGTCACGTTTTACAAAGATATTCACCAGCTGCCCAATTTTGAAGACTACGCAATGAAGGGCCGCACTTATCGCTACTTCGACGGCGAGCCGCTCTGGCCCTTTGGATACGGCCTAAGCTATACAACTTTCAGCTACAGCGATTTGACTCTGCCGAATGCCGCGATCAACGCGGGAGATCCGCTTGATGCATCAGTGAACGTGAGAAATACCGGGAAAGCGGCCGGAGACGAAGTGGTTCAGCTCTATGTGAAATTTCCCGATGTACCCGGCGCACCCATTCGCGCGTTACGCGGATTTCAGCGCATCCACCTCGAACCGGGAGCAACCCAGAAAGTCGAATTTCACTTGCAGCCGCGCGACCTGAGCATGGTGACCGGGGCGGGAGACATCATCGTAGCTCAGGGTAAGTACACCTTGTCAGTCGGCGGCGGGCAGCCGGGGACCGGCGCAGCATCGGCGAGCGGGGAGTTCGGAGTTCATGGTCAAGTAATGCTGCCAGAATGAAGGCGCTCAGCGTCAATGAGCCAGCGCCGGATTGCAACCGTCGCTTTCTTCGTCAGGTGAATTAGCGTGGCCGAGTGCGTCCCTTTCCCGACGCCTCGGACCCAGGCGGCTCACGGAACGGTTCCACAGGAATGCGCTTGTAACAGACTTCCAGCACGGTCAGGTATTCTGTACCGCCGGGCGCTTGCAGAACTACTTCGTCGCCCGCGGCCGACTTCATCAACGCGCGCCCAAGAGGTGACACCCAACTGATGTGGTTGCGGCCGAGATCGACCTCGTCGGCGCCCACGATGCTCACCACTCGCTCCGCTCCCGCAGCATTGGCATAGCGCACGGTCGCTCCGAAGAATGCTCTCGTCCCCGCCTGCCCCCCTCTCGGAGCTTCTGGGTCCACCACTTCCGCGGCTTCGATTCGCTTCGAGAGAAACCGAATCCGTCCATCAATCTGCCGCAGCCGCCGCTTGCCATACTGGTAGTCGGCGTTTTCACTGCGATCGCCATTCCCGGCAGCCCACGCCACCACCTCCGTGACGGCGGGGCGTTCCCTGGTGAGCAGAAACTGGTACTCATCTTTGAGGCGCTGCAGCCCCCTCGGTGTGATGTAGTTCTTGACTGGCGTCGCGGGCTCGTCAGGTTGTGGCTTTCTGGTAAAACCTTTTCGCATCTGTAAACTTTCCTGCGTGATGCTCGCAACGCAATTACCCCTGCCGCAGAATGTCATAGCTTACACTCAAAACACATGCTCAACCGGGGCCACGCCTATACCACAACCATCAACAGCAAATATCACGGACGAACCCTGCTCTCACATCTGGCAAGCCTTTACCCACACTCGAGCGCGGAAGCCTGGCAACAAAAACTGAACAATTCCGAAGTCACCGTCAACGGCGTTACTGCGACCGGAAGCGAATCGCTCATTTCAGGCCAAACGCTTGTCTGGAACCGTCCACCCTGGATCGAACCGGATTCTCCGCAGCACTTCGAAGTACTATTGAATGACCCCTATCTGTTGGCGGTCAACAAACCTGGCGGACTGCCGACCCTTCCCGGCGGCGGCTTTATGGAAAACACCCTCCTGAGCTTGGTGCAAAAGCAAACCTCCAATGCAAACCCTGTCCACCGGTTAGGCCGAGCCACTACCGGCATCGTTCTGTTCGCCAAAACGGCGCAGGCCGCCTATAAACTAGGCGCAGACTGGAACACACCCAGAATTCAAAAAATTTATTGGGCGCTGACTCAAAACATTGCACAGCACGACGCCTACGAAATCCTCACACCCATCGGCCTGGTACCGCACCCGCGCATCGGTTCGGTGTGGGCCGCCAACCCGGCTGGCAAACCGTCAAAGTCATTAGCGAAGGTGATCTCACGCACCGCAAGCACCACAACATTCGAGGTAAGCCTAAATTCGGGTCGCCCTCATCAAATCAGAATCCATCTGGCGTCCATCGGACATCCACTCGTAGGCGATCCTTTGTACGGTTTAGCCGGCAAGCCTCTCGAAAATCTCCCCGGCGTCCCGGGCGATGGAGGATATTTACTGCACGCCCGATTTCTAAAATTCCACCACCCCATCATCGGCGAACAAATCAATCTAGAGGCAGCTTTGCCGTCCGGATTCTCGTTGCATCAGTAGGCTCAAGAGAAAACAAACGACAAACGATCAGTTGGTGCTAGCCTCGCGGCTCGTGCTCACAACATTCCGGAAACCTGGGGACGGGAAACCTGGGGACAGACGTGACGTTCCCCGTTTTTCGCCCCGATTTGGAAAAAGTGTCGAAGAACTTCTCACTACCCAATCCGCCCGCAGCCGTTATCTCTGCATGAGATCCGGTAAAAACCGGGGAACGTCCCGTCTGTCCGCATTTCTCCGCATTTCTGGGGAACGTCCCGTCTGTCCCCGCATTTCTCTGTCCCCGCATTTCTCAGTCAAATCCGCTCCGATTCAACTCACCAGGAAACAATCCTTCGCGCCGTCCTTCCTTCTGGCCGCCACTATCTTTTCCCCAGGTCCAGTACATGCCCACATATGCATAGTTCTCTGTCTGTCCGGCGACTGAGTGACCGTAGCAGAACAGGAACTGCTCGCCGGGATGATGCTTGAAATGGTAGTAGCCGCCCACGTCAATCATGGTCGAGGCCTGAGTTTGCGCCGGCGCGCTCCCCTCGCCGCCATGAGCAAAGACCTCCGCACCCAGCTCGATGCGCTCACTGAGTTCTTTCTTCACCAGCCAACCGGTGTACAGAAAATTGCGGAACCCGTTTTGCGGCACCATTTGATAGCCCGCGCCGCCGTCAAACGTCCACTTGCCAACATTCTTTTGCAACCAGATCGGTATTTTGTACCAAACCCTGCCCACGCCTAATCCTCTGCCTGAATCGCCCGTGGGAATTTCGAACATCGTGAACGTGCCGACTTGTGGGACGTGTTTGCTCTCTTTGATGAATGCGATCTTCGCGCCCACCTCCATGTCCGTCACTCCGAACTCAGTCGGCCCAATCCCGTTGGGGGCGTACGCCGGATTATTGCGAGGCGCGGCCACCCCGAATGGAAATATTGCGTGGACCTGCACGCGAGGCAATGCGCCCCAATTAAACTCGAAGGCCGGCCCAACAGAGTCCATTTCAACGGGTGTTCCATCCGCTGCTCCAAACACGTAGAACTCATAATGATGCAGGTCAACCGGTACTGGATCGTCAGTCTGATAGGGTGGCCCCTGCGCCCAAGCCTTAGGTCCACACAGAATGAGCATGATAAGAAGAGCCGTGAACGTAATCGACACAATAAGCTGCCTCAATGCGGGCGCATTCGCCTGAAAGGCTTGGGTGTTGGCTGCCACTTATGGAAAATTTTATAGCAGTTAGAAGAAAACTGTTCCGGGTGGCCCAGATCAGCCAAGTGGTGCACAAAGTCCTGCAATCATTGGTAATTTCGGAGCGGCACCTCAACGCGTCCGCCGATTAACGACCACACGGGCGCAGACCGCTTCCATTGTTATTCACTTTCTTACCAGCCGGGACGAGGCAGTATCGATCTAGGTCTGCGGGAGCGAACACCGGGCCGGAGAAATTCTTCTTAACGGCCGTTACGTAAGCTGCGGGATCGGCGGGATTGTAGTGGTAGAGCACCACCGACTTCACCCGCGCCCGGGCAGCCATGCTGCCGACTTCTTCCTGGTCAAGGTGCTCCTGGCGCATGTGCGCCAGCAGCCCGGCCGTACGCTCTGCCGGCCAGTGGTTCCGTTCGGCCATGCCGGTCACAAACTTCGAAATCTGGTTGAGGTCCTCAACCTCGGTCACGAGCACATCCGCGCCATGCGCCAGGTTAATAACCGCTTCACTCGGGCCGGTATCGCCGGTAAAGACAACTACCCCGTGCGGCGTTTCGATTCGGTAGGAATATGACTTCATCTGTTTGCGCGACGCCGCCGGCATCAGCGCGTAATGGGCGTTCTCGGCAGCGGTGACGCGAATCTTGTCGTCTTGAAAAATCACGCCGTCATTCTCGATTTCGTAGGCCTTGAACGGGCTGATGAACTTGCCGTCAGCGCCCCTGGTGTATGACGAGGGCGGCTCTGCCGCGAACACGCCAAATGGAATGGAGATGTATTCAAAAGCTGCGTCCACGAGTTGTTTAGTTTCAGGCGGGCCATAGATCGCAATTGTCTGCGAGGAATTAGCGCCACGCAGTTCGAAGAAGTCGTTCTCCATTACGTCGGCTAGCCCGAGATCGTGATCGGAATGAAGATGAGTAAAGAAAATCGTGTTGATCTGCTCGGATTCGACACCGGCCTCCAACATGCGGCGAATGGTCCCGACGCCGCAGTCGATGAGGTATGGGCGCCCGTCCACTATCAGCAGCGTGGATGGCTCGGAGCGGTCGAGACGCAGGGGCGGTCCGCCCGCGGTGCCGAGAAAGAGAATTTCGGTACCGGTTGACGGTGCGGGCTGTGCGGGCTGGTTACTCTTGGCAGCGCAGATGTTCGCAGAAAACAGCAGGGCGAGTACCAAGGTCCTGCTCGTGATGATCGCGTTTGAAATCATGCGCAGCATTTTAGCGCGAAGCCGTGCAAACAGAATGCATTTAGGCGGGAAAACCTGGGGAAAACCTTAGGAAAACCTGGGGACAGACGGGACGTTCACCGATTTCCATTCGTCCTCTGACCATTTGCTGCGAGAGATCTATTACAATCCCTGGCGAAAGTATAGGCGACTGTCATGCGTGAGTTTCTAGTTACAATTACGCTGCTTATCGGAAAACCTGGGGACAGAAAACCTGGGGACAGACGGGACGTTCACCGATTTCCATTCGTCCTCTGATCATTTGCTGCGAGAAATCTACTACAATTCCTGGCGAAAGTAGAGGCGACTGTCATGCGTCAGTTTCTAGTTACAACGCTGCTTATGGCTGTGATGTTCTCGGTGCTCGCAACCGCTGCCGAGGTACCCGACTTCTCTGGTACTTGGGTTCTCAACGTCGCAAAGAGCACGCTCCCCAAGGACAACACGATGAAGTCCCGGACAATCGTCATTGAAAACAAGAAGTCGGCAATTGTTTTCCATTACAAAACCGACGGCAAGAAGTCGACGGAAACCTACACGCCGGATGCTAAGAAACGCGTTTCGGTGAAAATGTCGTCAAGTCAACTGAATTCGAGCGCCAGCTGGCACGACTCAGTGCTTGTCATCGAGTCCACGCTGGATATAAAAATCCCTAACGCCACTGTCGTTGTCACGGGACTTAAGCCAGTCATAGATACATGGACACTGACGGCCGAAGGTCGAACTCTCACTAACGACGCAGACGATCACAAAGATATTTACGTCTACGAGAAGCAATAGACTGTCGACGAAATGCAAGGCCGTTCGGTGCTGGATGAAGACATCGCAGTGAGCGGACCCGTCGGCTATCTACTCGAAGCCTTAGCAGGTCGCCCATCTTCGCGTTCTTTGCAAGGTTGGGTATATCGAATGGCTGCCGCAATGCTTTTAGAATCGTAGAAGAGAATTGGTCGGGGAGAGAGGATTTGAACCTCCGACCCCCTGGTCCCGAACCAGGTGCTCTACCAGGCTGAGCCACTCCCCGACGTGGTGCCGCACCCAAGGCGGGTGCGCAAAGAGAAAACAACCTCTAAATTATACATGGCTGCCATCCGGCATTTCGGAGCTTCGAGGAATGCCGCATGCTTGAGCGCTAGTTGTCGATCCCGTCAACTCTGTCACGGTGATCGGTGGAACACAATCGTGCAACCGGTCCCGCGGACCCGGTCCGAATTCCTGCTGCTCTATATCAGTGCCGACTCGACATCGCCGCAAACGTGACGTTGTGTGTTGTTATACTTGGATAGCTTTCAGCCAGGCAATCACCCAGATGACCGTATTTACATCCAAAACTTTATACACGCCTCTTCGCAAGATCGATGATGCGCTGGTTTCGGTTGAGAACGGCGCGGTTGTTAGCGTGAGCTCGCGGAATCAGGCGAAAGCCGCGTCCAACAAAGAGATTACTGATTTTGGAGATTGCGTCATCGTGCCGGGATTTTTCGACATTCACATTCATGGCGGCGTCAATTGCGACGTGATGCGCGGCAGCGCCGATGAAATGGCCAAATTCGAGGTCTTTCTGGCGCGGCATGGAGTGACCAGTTATTTCCCCAGCACGGTCACGGCTTC
>DATNAF010000327.1:0-8283 GCA_035572845.1 Terriglobales bacterium | reverse complement strand
CAACACGCTTACCGTTCACGGCGAGCGCAAGTTCGAGAAGGAAGAGAAAGAAGAGAACTTCCGCCGGGTTGAGCGGCAATATGGCAGCTTCACTCGTTCGTTCACGCTTCCGAACACGGTTGATGCCGAGCACGTTCAGGCGCACTATGACAAGGGGATCTTGAAGGTCCAGCTTGCAAAGAAAGCCGAAGCCAAGCCGAAGCAAATTAAAGTCAATGTGGGCAGCGAGAAATCCCTCGAAGGCAAGGAAGTAAAGAGCACCAGCCGCGCGGCATAGCGAGGGTGCTGATTACCGCTCCAGTGTAGAGGCGGGCCTTGCCCGCCTCTTGTCTTGTCGGCTTTGCCGCTTGGGCAATTTCGTTGACAATGGGTTTGTGAAAAGAACCATTGAGCTAATCAATGCACTGCAGGTTGATGGCATCATCCACCACTACGCCATCGGCGGAGCAGTGGCTGCTACTTTTTATTTGGAACCGGCAGCGACCCTGGATGTGGACGTGTTCGTATTGCTTTCAAATCCAGGTGGGTCGCTGGTCAGCCTCACGCCAATTTACGAGTACCTGAAAGCCCGAGGTGGAATTGAAGACCGAGAACACATTGTGCTCGGGGATTGGCCAGTTCAGTTCCTTGTTCCCGCTAATGATCTAGAGACGGAGGCTATCGCCGCCTCCATACCGGTAGATGTAGAGGGCGTTAGGACATGGATAATGCTCGCCGAGCACCTGGTCGCTATCGCTATATCGACTGGACGAGCAAAGGATTACATAAGGGTGGTTCAGTTCATCAAAGAGAAAGCTGTTGATCAGGTGATATTGCAAGCGATTCTTAAGAACCACGGGCTGCTTTCGAAGTGGGAGCAATTCCAGCACAAGTACCTGGAGGGAAGCTCATGACCAAAGGAAAGGACGAGATGCGCCGGCAGCTGGCGTCGCTCAGCTTCACTGAGAAGATTAAGATTCTTGAAAAGCTGCGCGATCGCAGCCTGGGTCTTGCCGCAGTTGGACTGAGACAGAAAAGAGTTAGCGAACAGCCAATCGTCGGCAAGGAAACTAGCGCAAATCGGAAAGAAGAATAATTATGGCAATTCGTTGGGACAAATTCACTTTAAAAGCACAGGAAGCGGTTCAGCGTGCGAACGAACTCGCCTCCGAGCACGGCAATCCTGAAGTGTTGCCCGTGCACCTGTTGGCTGCGCTACTCGAAGACAAGGAAGGCATCGTCCCCCCGATCATGGAGAAGATCGGCATCGGGCCGCAGTCTGTCTTGAGCGATCTTTACCAACAAATGGATCGGCTGCCGAAGATTTCAGGCGCTGCGGCCCAGGCCACTTTATCGCAGGCGGCAAACCAGCTGCTCGATCGCGCCTTCAAAGAAGCCGACACATTTAAAGACGAATACGTTTCCACCGAGCACCTGCTTTTGGCTGCCACGGAACTCAAGCGCGATCCTGCGCAGGAGATTCTTGCGCGTCATGGCGCCACCCATGACGCGATTCTGAAGGCGCTCACTTCAGTCCGCGGATCGCAGCGGATCACTGATCAAAATCCGGAAGGAAAATACCAGGCGCTGGAGCGTTATGCGAAAGATCTGACCGAGCTGGCGCGACGCGGAAAGCTGGATCCGGTAATTGGCCGCGATGAGGAAGTCCGGCGGGTCGTGCAAGTGCTTTCACGGCGAACAAAGAATAATCCCGTGCTGATTGGCGAACCTGGCGTCGGCAAAACCGCAATCGTTGAGGGCTTGGCACAGCGCATCATATCTGGCGACATACCGGAAATTTTGAAGAACAAACGCGTCGTTGCGCTTGACCTGGGCTCAATGCTGGCGGGCGCGAAATATCGTGGCGAATTTGAAGACCGCCTGAAGGCTGTGCTGAAAGAGATTGAGGACTCGCATGGTCAGGTCATCCTGTTCATCGACGAACTGCATACCCTTGTGGGCGCGGGCGCCGCCGAAGGCGCGATTGACGCCGCCAACATGCTCAAGCCGGCGCTCGCTCGCGGAGAACTGCGGGCCATCGGCGCCACCACGCTGAACGAGTATCGCAAGTACATCGAAAAGGACGCCGCACTCGAAAGACGTTTTCAGATTGTTTTCGTTGGTGAGCCCAATGTCGAGGACACGATTGCGATCCTGCGCGGATTGAAAGAGAAGTACGAAGTGCATCACGGTGTTCGCATTAAGGATTCGGCCATTGTCGCGGCCGCGACCCTCTCGCATCGCTATATCTCAGATCGCTTCCTGCCGGACAAGGCTATCGACCTGATCGATGAAGCCGCGGCTTCACTGCGCATTCAGATCGACTCCATGCCGACAGAGATCGATCAACTCGAGCGTCGGGCTACACAGTTGGAAATTGAGAAGCAGGCATTGAAAAAAGAAGATGACCCGAACTCCAAAGAGCGTCTCGCCAGCATCGACAAAGAGCTGGCGGGAATCAGGGAACAGTCTGGTGGCCTCAAAGCTCGCTGGCAACAAGAAAAGGACTTAATCGCGCGCCAGCGCCAACTCAAGGAAAAAATCGAGCAGTTACGTATCGATGAGCAAGCAGCGGAACGAAAGGGAGACCTGCAGCGCGTTGCTGAAATCCGCTACAGCTTGATTCGTCAAGCTGAAGAAGAGCTTGCCAAGATCACCAAACAGATCGAGAGCTCCAGCGGGAAGCGCATGCTGAAAGAGGAAGTGGACGAGGAAGACGTCGCCAAGATCGTCTCCAAGTGGACGGGAATTCCAGTCTCAAAGATGCTCGAAGGCGAAGTCAAAAAGTTGGTCACGATGGAAGAGCGCCTTCGTCAACGCGTGGTCGGGCAAGACGTCGCACTGGAGCGTGTATCAAACGCAATCCGGCGTTCACGTGCAGGCCTTAGCGATCCCAAGCGGCCTATTGGTTCGTTCATATTTCTCGGCCCAACTGGCGTTGGAAAAACTGAATTGGCGCGCGCTCTGGCCGAATTTCTGTTCGATGACGAGCACGCACTGGTGCGCATCGATATGTCGGAGTACATGGAGCGCCATGCGGTGTCGCGTTTGATCGGCGCGCCTCCGGGATATGTGGGTTACGAAGAGGGTGGACAGCTCACTGAGCAGGTCCGCCGCCGCCCGTACTCGGTCATCCTGTTCGACGAAATTGAGAAAGCGCACCAAGACGTATTCAACATTCTGCTGCAGGTCATGGATGACGGCCGCCTAACCGACGGTCAGGGCCGGATCGTGGATTTTAAGAACACGATCATCATTATGACGTCGAATATCGGCTCGACTTATCTGCAGGCCGAAAACATGCGTAGTGCCGAGGATTTTGCCAAGGCGACCGAACTGGTAATGACCGCGCTGCACGGGCACTTCAAGCCTGAGTTCCTGAACCGGGTAGATGACATCATTGTCTTCACGCCTCTCGGCAAAGAGCAACTGGTAAAGATCATTGATCTACGGCTTGAAGATTTGCGGCGTCTTTTGGCGGAACGCAAAATCTCAATCGAGCTCACCGATGCCGCGAAGGAGTTGCTCTTCACCGAAGGTTACGACCCTAATTTCGGCGCCCGCCCCTTGAAGCGTGCGATCCAGAAGCTAATTCAAGATCCGCTCGCCTTAAAGATTTTGGACGGAGAGGTTTTGCATGGAGATCACGTGGTTGCTGATGCGGACAAGCGCAGCGGGAAGATAAAATTCGAGGTAAGCCGGCGAGTGGGCGAACCTGCACAGCCCACCCGCTGAGGTGAAGTCCTTACGCCGTGGTACCCGTAACTGTCGTGACAGTCAAGTTCGGCAGTTGATGGTTCCATCCCGCCGGAGTGTGCTCAAAGTAAATGCGAATAGGCCGAGATTCGTTCGGCTGGATCGGCGCTTTGGTCAAGTCCTGCGGCGCAGTCCTGTCACTTAGACCCTGCACCGCCGCTGTCACTGTACTGAGGACTGGTCCATTTCTCCCGAGAAATTCCGCCTGCACTTGCACACCGGTGATCGCCGTGCTCCCCGTATTGTGAAGAATCCCCGTCAGGTATGCCGCGCCGCCAACCGGAGCCGGCGCAAGTTTCAGGTTTGTCAGCTGTACCTGCTCGGCCGTCGGTTGCTGTGGTACTTGGGCGCCGGTAGGTGGCTTGGTCAAATGCGGTGCCTTGGGCAACAATGCAAAGATCGCAATCAGCAGCGCTGCCCCGCCGATCAGAATCAATATAGGCCAGGGAAATTTGCTTTTGCGAATTATCTGCACTTTGGCGTGCTCGTTTTCCGACTTGCGCCTCGGAATGTCGGGAAAGTCAGGCGGCTTAGCATTAGTGGCCATCAGCAACTCTCGGGCCCATGTGGGGCTCAAGTTCGATGTCCTAAACTGCCGGGGAGTTTGCCTCCTGTTTGCCCGGTATACGGTGCGCATTTAAGGAGCCACGAATAAGCAACTCACAGTAAAGAATTACAGAGTTAAGGCGCGTGCTCTGACCTGATCTGCCGTCCAGCCACTCTCGCGCAACGTGCGGATGCTGAGCGCATCGTGGCGCTTTGCCAGTCGTTGACCATTTTGATCGCGCACCAAATCGCAATGGTAAAACTCCGGAGCTCTCAATCCCAGAGCCCGATAGATTAGTAACTGCCGTGCCGTCGACTTCAACAGGTCAGCTCCGCGCACCACCTCGGAAATCTTCATCGCGTCATCGTCTACAACCACCGCGAGCTGATAAGCCGGAACGTCGTCCTTTCGCCAGACCACGAAATCCCCGAAATCATGGCCCGCAACATACCTCTGAGGTCCGAGATGCTGGTCCTCAAACGTGATCTCCTCACCATCCGGCACGCGAAAGCGCCAATTCGCTCCCGCCGGTTTTTCGAAGCTGAGCCCGTCATTTCGATTTCGACACTTTCCGGAGTAGATCGGCTCATCGTCCACATCGTTCGGCGCACTGACCGAAGCTGCCAAATCTTTTCTCGAACACGTGCATGGATAAATCGCACCTGCATCACGCAGCTTTTTCCATGCAGCAAAATAAAATTCCCGCCGCTCGCTCTGAGAATAAGGCGCAAACGGGCCGCCGCAATCCGGGCCTTCGGTCCACGAAATTCCCAACCAGCGCAGGTCTTCATACATGCCACAAACAAATTCCGGCCTGCCCCGGTCAGGATCAAGATCTTCGTTGCGAAATATGAGTTCTCCCGCAAATTGCCGCGCCCTTTCCGAGGCAATCAGAAAAGTCCGTGCATGGCCCAGATGCAGATATCCCGTCGGGGAAGGCGCAATTCGGCCACGGTATTTGTTGGAAGATGGCATTTACGGATTTTAGCTTTGCGACCGCGCCAGCTCCCCTCAAATCAAAATGAGATAATGGAGCCAGTGGAACATCTCTGCCCCCGTTGCAACTCCCCTGTAGACGACAATTCTCCTTTCTGCCCGACTTGCGAGGCAGCTCAGGTACTTGTCGCCCCGAAGGAGTACGTACGCTCCCCGGTCACAGTAGCGGGCGAGTGCACGCCAGCGTTCTTGGATGTCGGCGCGTTCCCCAGACCAGCCGGAACCCGAGCCGCGAAAGCCGAACTGCGCGCTGAATTTTATGCCGCCATAGTAGGGACCGTCCTCAGCCTGGTTCAGCCTGGAGCGAGCTTCGTAATAGCGTTGCCGGTAGCCGGATTTCTGTCGGTCCTGCTATACCGCCGTTTGAGTCTGAAAAGCGAGCCCTCGCCTCGAATAGGGTTCAGATTAGGGGCGATCAGCGGGTTATTTGTCTTTGGTTTGCTGATGATAGTTATCGCCGCCGGTACCCTCGTTTTTCATAGTGAGGCGGACACGCATGCGCAGGTGATTCAGGTTATCCAGCAAGCGCAGGCGCGAAATCCCGATCCTCAGGCCAAGCCAGTCTTCGAATACTTTATGACGCCGCAAGGCATGGCCGTCATGATGGTTGTTGGCTTTGTCTTTATGGCCGTTCTCTTTGTCCTGCTGGCGGGGGTTGGAGGAGCGATCTCTGCTTCCCTGGTGCGCCGGAAAGCTCCGCCCGGACAGTAGTAGCTCGCCGCCTTGCCCGCAGACGCCCCGCCCAAGTATGATGCAGCGTTCATGACTTCCAAGAACTCCCCCCAGCACGGATTGCGCCAGAAGGCGCAAATCATGGCCCCCTCCGAAATTGAACGCACCCTGGTTCGCCTGGTGCACGAAATCATCGAGAAAAACGACGGCGCTAAAGACCTCGGGTTGGTCGGGATACGCCGCCGCGGGGTATACCTGGCCGAGCGCATCGGGCAAATGATCTCGCGGATCGAAAAGACGCCGGTTCCGGTCGGTACTCTGGACATCACCTCCTATCGGGACGACCTTTCGCCATTAGCGAAGCCGGTTGTCCATAAGACCGAGATCGGTTTCCCTATCACCGGAAAGAAGATTGTCCTGGTGGACGACGTTCTGTATACCGGTCGGACCACCCGAGCCGCTATGGATGCCTTATTTCGTCAGGGACGTCCAAAGCAGGTGCAGCTTTGCGTGCTGATAGATCGCGGTCACCGTGAGCTGCCGATTGACGCTACTTACGTCGGCCGCCGGGTTCAAACCAGCGACCGCGAAAGCATTGAATTGCTTCTGCGTGAAGTGGACGAAAACGAAAAAGTTATATTGATGGAGAAACAGGACTAGCCGCGATGCCAGCCGTTGCCAAACAAGGCGCCACCAGTAACGCAGCCCGTGGCTCGCTGCTGGGCATTGAAGGCGTCTCTCCGGCGGAGATCACTAAACTTCTGCAGCTTGCCCGGAAGATGAATCCGCAGAAGCCGCGGCCGTTGCTGCGGGGCAAACGCGTGCTGCTGCTGTTTTATGAGGCATCCACCCGGACACGCGCGTCTTTTGAAATCGCGGCCAAGTCGCTGGGCGCGACCACGACGCTTGTACTCTCAAGCGGGTCTAGCATTGAGAAGGGTGAATCTCTGCTAGACACTGCCTACACGCTGCGTGCGGTTGGCGCTGACGTTGTGGTGGTGCGCCATCCTAATGCGGGTGCGCCGCATTTGATGGCGGCGCACCTCGATATTCCGGTGATCAATGCCGGCGACGGCATGCACGAGCACCCGACACAAGCATTGCTCGATGCCTACACCATCCTGCGGCACAAGAAAAAACTAGCGGGCCTGCAAGTCACCATTATTGGGGACATTTACCACAGCCGGGTGGCACGTTCGGCCATTCATCTCTTGAGCAAATTCGGCGCAAAGATCGTATTATGCGGCCGCAAGAGCTTTTGCCGGAACTAGCGACTTCGTTGGCGCCAGGATTGCACATCAGCCGCAGTTGCGAAGACGCCGTACGCAGCGCCGACGCGGTGATGGTGTTGCGGGTGCAGCGCGAACGGCTGGCGGGATTGAAAGTGAATTTGCAGGACTACATTTCGCGATATCAGATGACCATGGCGCGGCTGCGATTGGCAAAAACCGACGCGCTGCTTATGCATCCAGGTCCGATCATTCGCGGTCTGGAGCTGACCTGGGAGGTCGCGGATTGCCCACGGTCGGTCATCGTGGAAGAGGTACGTAACGGAGTGCCCGTACGAATGGCGGTCCTCGCACGAGCGCTGGGCAAGGGCTAAGTAGGCCACTGATTTGCACGGATTTTCGCTGATTATCAAATTCAAATGAAGCAATCGTCACAAACTCACAGCCTTCTGATCCACGGGGGACGTGTCATCGACCCGGCTGCGCAAGTTGACGCATTGATGGATGTTCTGGTGCGCGATGGGCAAGTGGCAGAAGTTGCGTTGCCCAACAAGATTCACTCCGGAGCCGACGAAAAAATCGATGCGCGTGGCTTGATCGTCGCACCGGGGTTTATCGATCTGCATGTCCATCTACGCGAGCCTGGCCAGAGCTACAAAGAAACCATTGCATCGGGAACTGCAGCCGCTGCCGCCGGGGGATTCACTTCCGTTTGCTGCATGCCTAACACCACGCCGGTGCTCGATTCACCCGAATGGGTAACTTGGCTACGACAGCCTCAGCGTGGAGCAGTCGTGAACGTTTTTCCCATCGCAGCGGCCACGCAGGCAGGGAAAGGCGCGGTGCTCACCGATTTTCGCGCTCTGCAGCGCACCGGCGCAGTCGCGGTTAGCGATGACGGCAAGCCTATCCTGAGCGAAACCACCATGCGTGAGGCGATGCGCGCCTCCGCGGAGATTAATTTTCCAGTTGTCCAGCATGCCGAAGATACTCGCGTGACCCAGGGTTGCTCGATGAATGAAAGCGAAACATCGTTTCGGCTCGGGCTGCGCGGCATGACTGACATGGCCGAGGCTGCAATCGTCGACCGTGACGTCCAACTCG
>DATNAF010000326.1:0-4808 GCA_035572845.1 Terriglobales bacterium | reverse complement strand
GCGCGTCAGGAAAGAACTCGCGCAGTTCAGCCAATGCAAGATCGATGATCTCCTGTCGCGATTTCTCGATCAGAGATTTCGAGGAACTGATCACCAGCTCCACATAACTCGGCCGTTCTTCTTTTTTTTTATAGCTGTCGGCGCGGTTCGAAGTGGGCGACGAGTTCTTTTCCAGCAGCATCGATTTGTGAAACATCCATTGAATGGTGCGGTCGAGAAGCACAGCATGGGGAAGATCGGTAATCTGTCGGTCAAACCAGAGATGAACTCCCGTGATAGGCGCTGTTTCAAAGTGCGAGAGCTTTTCTTTGAGGTCGCGTGAATCTGGCGAATCCGGCAACAGTTTGGCTGTTGAATCGAACGGAACCGCCAGCACCGCATAATTAAATTCTTCTTCCGAGTCTTGGACTTGAAGCCGAACCCCGTTGTTCGTAGGAAGAAACGACTGCACACTATTGCGCAGCCGCACCGATCCGCCGCGATTTGTAATGTACTCTCTAGCCGCACCGTAGAGTTCAGTTAGTGGCACACTCGGAATTCCCATTGCCCCCGCTTCGGTCGACTTCATCGATTCCCGGACTACTTGCGCGGCATAAGGCACCGCGATCCGGTCCATATCTTCGCTGAGTGCGCTCACCAATATTGGCTTCCAGAAGCGCTCGATTGCATTACGAGTTTGATGGTGACGCAGCAACCAATCCTGAAACGAAGTTCCGTCATCTTTTGGCTGACTGGCGATCAGCGTGGCTAGGCCGCGGGAAAGCACAAGCTTGTCCCAGGCATTCAGAAACTTGAATCCCAAAAACGAAGGCGTGACCTGAAAAGGCGCCGGCCAAGAACTCGGCTTCATTACCGACCGTCTTCCGCCGGGTTCGACAAATGTCATCCGATCGAACCAGCGGATTTTATCTTCGATCCCAATCTGCTTATAGAAGCCGATAAGGTTCGTGCAAAGCTTGAACAGCACGTGCTGACAGTTGTCCACCACCTCACCGGTGCCGGGATGCTCATATGAAGACGCGCGCCCACCAAGGTATGGACGCCGCTCGAACACCGTTACACGAAAGCCGCTGTCAGACAGTGCGCATGCGGCAGCCAGTCCAGCCAGCCCTCCGCCAACGATCGCCACTGAATTGCCGCTTCCCGCAGGATTTGCAGGTGCAGATTTTATGGAATTTTCGGACGGCATCAGAGAAGTCGCTTCAAGAAGCCCTTTGCAAAAATGCTGAGCTTCTCGCGAAGCGTAAGGCTTACCTTCCGGGTGAACACATCGTAATTGTGGCGGACAATTTTCTGCAGCAGGCCGCGATAAATATTGATCAGCACCCACAACGCAGGCTGGCTGTCTTCCGAAATAAGATGGAGAAGGTCGTCACCGGCACTGTAATTCTCAAATGCGCGCTGCGCTTCGAAATGCAATAGCGCGCGAAGTCGGGAGGGGTCGGTCAGGGTCGCAAGATCGGCGGGGGGAATTCCGAACTGTGCCAAGTCATCCTGCGGCAAATACACGCGCCCCAAAACCGCATCTTCCTTCACGTCACGAATAATGTTCGTGAGCTGAAAGGCCAGACCCAAGCGCTCGGCCAGCGGCTCGGCAGCCGGGTCGCGATATCCAAAAATGTGAATGCACACAAGCCCAACCACCGAGGCTACGTTGTAGCAGTAGCGCTGCAGTTCCTGAAAATTGCGGTACTGAATCGGATGTCGCGGATAATTCTGGTCGGGATTTTCTTCTTCGACATCCATTGCGGTCCCGAAAGCCAGCTGGTCCAGCAAGCCGACAGGAATGGAAAATCTACGTTGCGCATCGACCACTGCCAGCAGCACTGGATCATCGGTGGGATGCCCGACTTGGGCCGCATGAAATGAATCAAGCCACGTATCGAGCTTCTGTTTCCGGTCGCGAGCAGAGAGCGCCGGATCGTCGGCAATGTCATCACAGCGCCGCATGAAAGCGTAAACCGCGCTTAATGCCTGGCGCTTGGATTTGGGGAGAACAAGAAATCCATAATAAAAGTTCTTGGCTTGCGAACGCGTGATCCCCCGGCAAACTGAGTACGCCATGTGCAGCTGCGACTCGGTCGGCATGAACGGGGTTGGAAATTGCGCCACGCTACTCATATCAATTTATGCAAGGCCGCTCTCGCCACCAGCGCAAGTTTGCGCTGTTTTGAAATAACCGGACGCTGCCCGAGGACAGCATAGCCCTGACGTTCGATGACATTCAGTATCTCCTGCCCGCCGCGGCTGAATAATTCAATATCAATCGCCAGTTCCCGGCTGACTTTACTCGCCAGGGGAATTCCACGAGCAAACCATTCACGCGCCCGTTGCACTTCGAAACGCATCATCTCACGAAACGCCTCGGTATTCTTCTTGCCTGCGATATCTAATTCTGTGACGTTGTATTTGCGCAGGTCTTCGAGCGGAAGATAAATTCGGCCTTTCTCGTAATCAGCGCTCACGTCCTGCCAGAAATTGGCAAGTTGCAAGGCGGTGCAGGTGTAATCAGAAAGCTGCTGGCGTTCGCTGTCCCGATATCCACAGAGATAAAGCACCAGGTGCCCGACTGGATTAGCGGAATTAAGACAATATCCAAGCAGATCATCAAAAGTTTCGTAGCGCGTGATTCTCTGGTCCTGGCGAAAAGCCGTAAGCAGGTTGGCAAAAGTTTGTTTGGGGATATCGAACTCGCGGACGGTCCCCGCCAGAGCCACAAAAACTGGATGCCGCGGATCGCCCGAGTAACAGGCATTCAGCTCGCATTCCCATTCATCGAGCAGTTGCAACGAAGCTTCGCGGTTTCCGGTCTCATCACCCAAATCATCAGAAATCCGGCAGTAGGCATAAACGTTGTAAAAATGCTGGCGCAGCCGCTTAGGAAGAAACCATGTCGCGACTGAAAAGTTCTCGTAATGCGAACGCGCCAAGCGTTCGCAATAAGCGTACGCATCCTGGAGCGAGGGGGCGCGCGAAGGAATCGCGTATTCCGCGGGCAGGTTGCTCCAGATTTGGTTGGCAGCACTCATCAGAATTTGGTAATCGCGAAATTGTGTAATTTGGTAATTGAAAATCAATTAATGAGCCGACCGCCTTGAAACGAACCGGCAAATTACCAAATTACTCAATTACCAAATTACTCAATCTTTCTCATTGTCCGGGGATGATCGCCGTCTTAATGTCTCCGTTGCGATTCATCATGTGCTGAAGGACCTCTTGCAGACGCGAGAGCGGCGCTTCTCCGGTGATGTAATCAGTCGGGCGAATTTTCTTTTCGGCGATCAGGGCAAAGGCCTTGCGCACTGCGTCGGGCGTGTGATGGAAGGTTGCCTTCAGGGTCACTTCCGAATAGTGCAGGCGGTTGGTATCCAGTTCGACCTTTGCGCCCTTGGCGCATCCGCCGAAGAAGTTCACCGTGCCACCCTTGCGCACCATCTCTGTCGCCCAAATCCAGGCTTCGGGCCGGCCGACGGCTTCGACCACCACATCGGCGCCCCGTCCAGCGGGTGACAGAACACGAACCGCTTCAACCGGGTCTTTGACTCCTTCGAGATGAACCACGTCATGCGCCCCCATTTTTCGGGCGGCTTCGATCTGAGACTCGCGCTTTACCACGGCGATTACATTGCACCCCATGGCTTGCGCCACGTGCACAAACATCAATCCAATCGGCCCTGCGCCAATGACTGCAACGGTGTCGCCGATTTCAACGGAAGTCTCGTGCAGGCCACGTAGCACACATGCCAGCGGCTCAACCATAGCGGCTTCTTCAAAGCTTACGTGTGGCGGAATTGCCAGCATGTTGAGATCAACGATACGTCGCGGCACTCGAATGTATTCCGCATACGCTCCGTTGTTAAAGAGCAGGTCTTCACAAAGGTTTTCCTGATGCCGCGAGCAGTAGAAGCAGGTCTGGCATGGAGCTGAGTTCAGCGCCACCACACGCATGCCTTTTTTGAAGCCTCGAACGCCGGGGCCGACTTCCTCGATAACCCCAGCCGATTCGTGCCCGAACAAAGCCGGGGGAACGATCATCCGCGCGTGATATCCCCGCTGATAAACTTTTAGGTCGGTGCCGCAGGTGAGGGCCACCTGCACTTTTACCAGAACTTCTCCCTGTTCAACGCGAGGAATGGGTACTTTCTCAATCTTCACGTCCTCTTTGCCGTAGAGGACAGCGGCTGTCATTTTTCCGTTCACTTCTGCTACCTTTCAACCCCCGGCTGAATCACAATCTTCATCGAATCCGGCTGCGGATGGGCCGCAAGCTCCAGGGCCGCTACTGCATCGGACAGCGAAAAGCGATGGCTGATCAGCTTTTCCAAATCCATTTCCTGCTTCATTACGAACCGAACCGACTCCGCCTGCAAATCGACTGAAGCGCTATAAGAACCAATTAGCGTCTTCTCGTCAACGCACACTGCCGCGGGGTCGAAAACCGCCTCGCCGTGCTGGGTTTGGGCAAACAGCAGAACCCGCCCGCCTGGACGGACCGCATCCATGGCTGTGCGAATCAAACTATTGCTCCCCACGGCCAAAATGGCAACGTCGACGCCGCGACCCTCGCTCCGGCTGCGCGCCTCGCTGACCACATCAGCGCTTGCACTGTTGATGGCGTTTTTGAGTCCGAACCCTTTCGATATTGTAAGCCTTTGTTCATACAAATCGGAAGTTATTACCCTAGCCCGAGCACGTTTGGCCAATACACTCAATATGATACCGATGGGTCCCTGGCCAATTACCAGGACCGTTTCGTCCGGTTTGAGCACCAGGCGTTCGACCCCCTTCATGCAGGTGTTTACCGGCTC
>DATNAF010000325.1:0-2420 GCA_035572845.1 Terriglobales bacterium | reverse complement strand
TTAAGGTTCGCGGCCCGGTCGCCCACATTCGATCCCAGCGAGAGATAGACGACTTTCTTCATTCTGATTTAGTTTGCGGTTTTCGCGAATCGGTTTCCAGAAAAAAAGCGCTTCCGAGGGAATCCAGTTTGCAACTTGGCTCGCGGGCGAGTTCGAGCCATGCTTCTTACACGTACTCTTATGCTTCCAGTCGAAACCAAAATCGATCGCGCCCAGCGCCTGCTTCGGATGATTGAGCAGGATGCGCCACTATTGGCCGTCCGCGTAGCCCCATTGTCGCGGGAATGCCAGGAATCGGCGATGTCACACGCTAAAAGCCTGGCTGCTCTGACCCGCAAAGAACTTCAGCGGCTGATGAAAGAAAAGGCGGTCAGCGAATCGAGCGAGCTGGTGCCGCAAGCCGCCGACTAGTTGGCGCCCTGCATCTCTGCCCGCATTTCACGGTGAGCGTAATCTTCTGCGGGTTCTTCCGAAAGCGTAGTTTCTTTCCACAGCGTGCGATCGCGCAGCAGTCGCGAAACCAGTGCCGTGTGCATGGCGTGCCCGGCGCGGTCCGCAACCACTCTGCCCAGTATCCTGCGGCCGATCAACGCCAGGTCGCCGATCAAATCTAAAATCTTGTGCCGCACGAATTCGTCATCGAAGCGCAGCGGCGGATTTACCAGGCCATCTCGTGTCAGTACCAGCGCGTTTTCACTCGACGCCCCGCGAATCAGCCCCTGCTGCCGCATTGCCTCAGCTTCGTGCAGAAACCCGAACGTGCGCGCAGAAGCAATTTTCGCAACATACTGGCCATTTGTCAGTTCCAGGGAGAAGGCCTCGCGGCCTATTAGGGGATGAGGAAAATTAATCTTGTAGGAAACCGAATACGTTTCCGCCGGATAGACACCGATAAACTTATTACCTTCGCGAAATTCCAGGGGACGCAGAATTCGAATATAAGTCCGCGGCCGCCGCTGTTTGCGAACCCCAGCCTTCTTGATCAGGTCAATGAAAGGCTTCGCGCTTCCATCAAGGATCGGCAGTTCCAGGTTATCAAGCTGCACGATTGCATTGTCGATGCCCATGCCCACGAACGCCGAAAGCAAATGCTCCGTGGTAGAAATCAGCACGCCTTTTTTCATCAAGCTGGTGGCGTAACTAACGCGGGCGACGTTCTTCCCAACCGCTTCAATCTCGAAGCCGTCCAAATCCACTCGGCGGAAGATGATTCCAGTTCCCGCCGGAGCTGGCAGGATTTGCAGGCTAACCGGCGCTCCCGAATGCAGGCCCACGCCTTGGCAGCTGGCTGGTACGCGAACTGTTTGTTCGGTGATCAGAGATCCTCTAAATAAAAAATACCAGCCTGCCGCCAAAGTCGTATGTGGCAATTTCACCACACTTCGTGGCGGAATTAACATACAGGCCGCCTGTAACCAACTTGTTTACAGAGATTTACAAAGCCAAATTAAGTCCCGGTAATACGTTCATTAACCCGAAGGTCAGTGTCTCTTGGATGAATTTGCGGCTTGCGGATCAAACAATGTATCGCTGAGTCCCTGGTTGTAGCTCGCGCTAGTAAGAAAAGTCTGGGCTGACATTTCGCCGTTGTACATCCGCGTGGTATCAAACGGCGTCATGATGTTTTGAATTGGCCGGTAATTATCGAAAATCTCGTCTTCCACATTCCGCTCCTTGTCCGTCGGATCGCGCCACGAATAACTCTTTCTCACTGGAAGGTGAGTGTTGATATCAACATTTAAGGTGACCGCCTCATTTTTGTTATTCATGATGGTCACCTGGTCGGTTTCTTTCTGCGCCGCAACTTTTTGCCCTTCATAAAAGAGCGCGACTCCCGGCTGATGGAGCCACTGCCGCAAAACAATGTCGAGCGAGTAATGACGCCGCCGCAAATAGGGACCGAGTTGGTCTTTCGGCTCCAAATCTCGAACACCTTTGTATGTAATCTCGTAGCCTTTGTCGCCATTGTAGATCTGGACAACGTCGCGCTTTTTCGTGAGCTCAATGCGATCTTTGTCGGGAAATTTCCTGAAACGCCAGAACACAATTCCCAGACTGTTAGGCTCGCCATGATGAAAGCTGTAGGCGCGACCCTCCGACTTCATATCGGTAATGCCCAAATAGGCCTGCCCGCCTAGCGCCTGAATGGCCTGATCGATAATCTGCTTGGCCTTTTGAGCATTCCCCTGGTCAGTTGGAATGGACTGCGCCGCCGTAGAAGCGGCTGGAGAGTTCGAGTCGGTTGAAGCTGCTGGTGCCGTGTCCTGCCCGAAAGCAAGCGCGGTCAGCAGTAGTGCAATGAGCGCATATTTCATTCTGTAGTTATATTAGACGCACTCAGGCCGTATTTAAGCTGTCCGAGTTCAGCCAACCAGGACGGCCCCGCCATTCACGTTAAAGATCTCGCCGGTGATGAACCC
>DATNAF010000324.1:0-6056 GCA_035572845.1 Terriglobales bacterium | reverse complement strand
TTCGGCTCACCATATCTGGAGTTCACATGATTTCGCGTCGAAGTTTTTTGCAGGCCACAGCGGTTTCGACTGCAGCGCTTTCTCGTATCTCTACGGCTGAAGAAAGTTCAACCGACTGCAAACCCCTGCCGCCTGCAATTGCAAAGTTGCAATCGTTAAAGGACCAAGCCCAGCCGATCACGGCTCAAGAACGCGGCGAGCGCCAGGAGAAAGCCCGACGGTTGATGAAAGCAAACCGCATTGATGCAGTCCTGCTCATGTCGGGCACGTCGGTGGAATATTTTGCCGGAATTAAGTGGTGGCCAAGCGAGCGTACCTTTGCGATGGTCCTTCCCGCGAACGGAAAACCATTCTTCGTCTGCCCCGCATTCGAAGAGGCACGTGCCATGGAGCAGCTTGCGAACAGTCCGCAGGCGGGAAATGCGGACATACGAATTTGGCAGGAAGACGAAAGTCCATATCAAAAGCTCGCACAAGGGATGCGTGACCTCCGCCTTGCGAGGGCCACTCTCGGTATTGAAGAGACGGTGCGGTTTGTTTTTAGCAATGCAATTTCAGAGGCCGCGCCGCAATTAAGAATGGCAAGCGCGACACCAGTTACTGCAGGTTGTCGAATGATCAAAAGCCCACACGAGATTGCGCTCATGCGTCTCGCCTGCAAAGCGACCCTGAATGTGTATGAGGCAGTATTCAAGAGTTTGCACGAAGGCATGACGGATTCAGATATCCGGGGACTGGTGCAGTCGGGCTACCAAAAGGTCGGATTTGAAGGAGATGTAGATGTGTCGATCGCGGCCAACTCCAGTTCGCCGCATGGTTCCACGGAGGCACAGAAGGTGCGCGAAGGCATCATCATCATGCTCGACGATGGGTGCCTGGTGGAAGGCTATCAATCTGACATCACGCGGACATTTGTTCTGGGAAATCCAACCGACAAGATGAAAAACATTTTTGACATCGTGCATCGCGCTCAAAGTGCCGCTCTGCAGGCCGCCCGTCCTGGAGTGGCGTGTGAAAACGTGGACGCTGCGGCTCGGAAGATCATCAGCGACGCTGGTTACGGTCCTGACTACAAATTCTTCACCCATCGCGTAGGTCACGGCATGGGTATGGACGGACATGAATGGCCATACCTTGTACGCGGTAACAAGACTCTGCTTGAACCAAACATGGTGTTTAGCGATGAACCTGGTATCTACATCCCCGGCGAGTTCGGAGTACGTCTGGAAGATGATATGCACATCACTGAAAACGGCGCAGAATTGTTTACTCCCCAATCGACATCGTTGACCGAACCGTTTGCCGCTGATCACTTGTCATCCCGTCTATAACAACGCCGTCGTTGTTATAGACGGGATGACACGTATATTTGGTCGCAAGAGGCAGAAGGTGATAGTCTCGTTTTGCATGCCTCGCCTTCTTCAATGGAGTGTTCTTCCTAGCGGACTCTGATCCGTCTCTGCGCGAAATTCTGTTCGCGAGTATCATTCCTGTTTCAAAGAGAGCTATCAGCAACAAGGAGTGAGCGACTAGCCAACTCTGATTGCTCGAAGCTCACAGCTCAGCGCTCAAACCTAAAAATGACGAAATACGATGCGATCGTGATCGGCGGAGGGCATAACGGCCTCACTCATGCTGCGTATCTTGCGCGCGCGGGAAAGAAAGTGCTGGTGCTTGAGCGTCGACATGTGCTCGGTGGCGCCGCGGTCACGGAAGAAGTTTTTCCTGGATTTAAGTTTTCGGTTTGTTCTTACGTAGTTTCTCTCCTACGCCCTGAAATCATTCGCGATCTCGACCTTCCTCGCCATGGGCTTGAAATTCTTCCGCTTGACGGCACATTCACCCCCATGCCGAATGGTGATTATCTCTGGCGCGTGAATGACCATGGCAAGACCCATCGCGAGATCGCCCGCCACTCGCGGCTCGACGCCGAGGCTTACGACGAATTCGGCAAGGCCATGCAGCCTATGTGCCATTTCGTGAAGCCGATCATGAACATGGTGCCGCCCGATCCGACCGGCTTCAATCCGAAGGATCTATCGAAGTTGCTGTTTCTGGCGCGGCGTTTCCAGAAGCTATCGAGCGAGGATCGTTACAACCTGGTGCAGCTCATGACCATGAGTGCGGCGGATTTTCTCGATCAGTGGTTTGAGACTGACGTGTTGAAAGCCACAATGTCGGCGTCTGGGATTATCGGAACGTTTCTCGGCGTGCGCTCGCCCGGCACCGCTTACGTCCTGCTGCACCATTACATGGGAGAGATCGATGGCGCATTCCGCGCCTGGGGGTTTGCGCGCGGCGGCACTGGCGGAATTTCAAATGCAATCGCCGAAGCCGCAGTCGAAGCCGGAGTGGAAATTAGGAAAGAGACCGGCGTTGCCAAGATCATTGTGAAAAATGGCCGCGCGATTGGGGTTGCGCTGGCAAATGGCGATGAAATTTCTGGCAAAGTTATTTCGTCGAGCGTCGATCCGCGACATACGTTTATAGAATTCATCGACAACGCAGATTTACCGGCGGATTTTCTCGATGAAGTGAAACGTTACAAATTTCGCGGATCATCAGGAAAAGTGAATCTCGCGCTAGATGCATTGCCGGATTTCAAGTGCATGCCCGGCCCAGGCGCACATCTGCGGGGTGCGATTTCAATTTCGCCGGCCGTCGATTACATGGAACGGGCTTACGACGATGCCAAGTATGGAATGTTTTCCCGGCGTCCCTACATTGATATGGTGATCCCTTCGCTTACCGATCCGAGCGTCGCGCCTCCGGGCAAGCACGTGATGTCGTGTTTTGTGCAATACGCTCCGTATAAGTTAAGGCCAGGATTGCATTGGGACCAGCTCAAGGATGACTTTGGAAATACGGTGATCGATACGATTTCCGAATACGCGCCGAATTTGAAGAAAATTATTCTTCATAGACAAGTCGTTACACCGCTGGACCTCGAACGCGAATGGGGATTGAGCGAAGGCAATATTTTCCAGGGCGAGCTTTCGCTGGAACAGCTTTTCTTTCTCCGTCCAGTGTCGGGATTTGCGCGCTTTCGCACTCCGATCAAAAGCCTGTACATGTGCGGATCGGCGACGCACCCTGGCGGCGGGATTATGGGGGCGCCGGGAAGACTATCGGCGTTAGAAGTTTTGAAAGATGCAGGTTAGCGTCCTCCGTGGCGTTCCTCTGTGAAACTCTGTGTTCTCTGTGGTTGACTTTTGATCTAGCTTGCAAAGACCAAAACCTCAACCACAGACAACGCAGAATTTCACAGAGGAACGCCACAGAGGAATACCACTGAGCATTACCGAATGTCTAACTCTCGCGACATCGTCATTATCGGCGGCGGACACAACGGCCTGGTTACGGCCTTCTATCTCGCTCGTGCCGGATACAAGCCGTTAGTGGTCGAACGCCGCAATCAGGTGGGTGGTGCGGCCATCACTGAAGAATTTCATCCCGGATTTCGCGCATCGTTGCTGGCGCACTCTGCTGGGCCACTACGTCCTGAAATCGTGCACGATATGCAACTCGAGAAGCACGGGCTGAAGTTGATCACTCCCACAGTTGACGTGACTGCTTTATCGCCAGATGGGCACGCGCTGATTCTTTATCGCGATATGGAAAAGGCGGCAGCGGAAATTGCCAAGGTTTCAAAGTCGGATGCTGCCAAATATCGTGAGTTCCACTCCGCGCTCCAAAAAACATCTCGCATAATTTCCAAAGTTCTTACACTCACTCCCCCTGAAATTTCACGGCCGTCAAAAGGCGACCTCTTTGGGCTGTTGCAACTCGGACGCTCAGTGCGCGGATCTGGCAAGAAGAATACCTATGATCTGCTGCGCTGGGGACCGATGGCGGTTGCCGATCTGGTGGCGGAATTTTTCGAAAATGATCTGCTGCGCGCGGTTGTGGCTGCTCGCGGCATCTTCGGGACGTTTCTTGGCCCTTGGTCGGCGGGAACGGCGCTGGTTCTCTTATTGCGGGCAGCGGCGGATGCGAACCCGGCAGGTGGTAATAGCTTCGCTGCCGGTGGTATGGGCGCCATCACTCAAGCCATGGCCAAGGTTGCTCAGCAAGCTGGGGCAGAGATTCTCACCGGAGCCGAAGTTGCAGAGATCAAAATTAAGGACGGCGCCGTCCAAGGAGTAATCCTGGCGAGCGGAGAAGAAATTCAGGCGCGTGCAGTGATCTCTAACGCCGATCCCAAGCGAACGTTCCTCAAGCTGATGGATCCAGCGTTGCTCTCGCCGACGTTCACCAGGCGTTTACAGAATTACCGAATGAATGGCACCGTGGCGAAAGTCAATCTCGCGCTCTCCGGCTTGCCGGCTTTCAGCGGGATCGATGCAAAAGCGGAAGCGCTCACTGGCAGAATCTACATTGGGCCTGGCATCGACTACCTCGAGCGCGCATTCGATGAATCGAAATACGGAAGCTTCTCGCGCGCGCCATATCTGGAAATTGCAATTCCTTCTTTGACTGACGCTTCGCTTGCTCCGCCAGGCCAGCATGTGATGTCTGTGTATATGCAATACGCGCCGTACAAATTAAACGGTACGAATTGGGGAGAGCAAAGGGAAGCATTGGGCGATACCGTCATCAAAACCATCGCGCAGTATGCGCCCGATCTGCCGCGCAAAATCCTCCAATGCCAAGCCATTACTCCGCTGGATCTCGAAGAAACCTACGGGCTGACCGGAGGGCAGATCTTTCACGGCGAGCTAGCGCTCGATCAGATTTTTACTATGCGTCCCATGCTCGATTGGGCGCGCTATCGCACTCCGATAGAGAATCTTTACCTCTGCGGATCAGGCACTCACCCTGGAACGGGGCTGACCGGAGCATCCGGTGCAAATGCCGCCCGCGAAATAGTCAAAGATCTAAAGAGCCGCAAGAATAATCAAATTGACTGAAGAGAAGAAGCAAAAACCCCCGAATCCGGAAAAGCTAAACGTGCCGAGTACAACTTTCCTGGGTGAGCAGGATGGCCAGCCCGAAAGGGAGCTAAAAGCCAACTTGGTGGAGTTATTTCGTCCCGACCCTGATGTACGCTCCGCATTTCTGGTTCGTGTTCGGTATAAAGGTTCCCAATACACAAATGTAGCCCTATGCCTGGAGACCTCGCGGGAAGATGCTGATCTGGTGAAAGCCCTTGCCCTCATATTCCATAACATGTTTGGTGCACACGAAAGTCTCGACATACTATTCTTGCGCCCTGAGCAGCTGCCGCAAATCTCTGGAGTCGCAAAGCCGTTTTATACTTCGCCTCACCCTAACTCACAGCTATGAAAAACTCCGCCATCCTTCTGCTGAGTTGCCCCGACAAGAAAGGCGTGGTTGCGACCATTGCCGGGTTCATCTACCAGCACGGCGGCAACATTCTGCATGCCGATGAACACAGCGATGTCGATTCCGGCACATTCCTGATGCGGGTGGAGTTCGATCCCGCCGAATTCGATATTCCGCTGAACGATTTTGCCCGCCCGTTCGCGGCAATCGCGACCAGTTTCGAAATGCAATGGCGTCTTGCGCAATCAGACTATCGCCCGCGCATGGCGATTATGGTTTCAAAATACGACCATTGCCTGGTGGACTTGCTTTACCGTCATCAAAGTGGCGAACTTTGCTGCGAAATTCCCTGCGTCATCTCTAATCACGGCGAGAGTCAGGCAATTGCGGATTTCTACCGCATCCCATTTTTCTTAGTTCCAGTCGAAAAGGAAAACAAAGCAGCTGCAGAACGCCAGATTCGCTCCCGGCTTGAACACAACAATGTCGATTTCATCGTGCTCGCACGATACATGCAGATCCTGTCTGACGGCATGGTGCAGGCGTATCCTCGACGCATTATCAACATTCACCATTCTTTCTTGCCGGCATTTGTGGGAGCGAGACCATATCATCAGGCGTTTACTCGCGGAGTGAAACTGATCGGCGCAACCAGTCACTACGTGACGGAAGTACTCGACGACGGTCCCATCATCGAGCAGGATGTGGCGCGCGTCTCGCATCGTGATTCAGTTGAAGACCTCATCCAGAAGGGCCGCGACCTTGAAAAG
>DATNAF010000323.1:0-17379 GCA_035572845.1 Terriglobales bacterium | reverse complement strand
AATATTCATCAAGCGGAAGAAAGCATTTCTCTTGCGCAACTACTCCCATGTAAGGATGGTCGATAACTACCAGGTCGTAATCCTCCGCCACCGTTCGGATCGATCCCTCACCAAACTCTTGCAGACTGCGGGTTTCCCATTGGATGGTGACTTCTGGATGCGTTCCACAAAAATGCTTCGCCGTCGCGAGCAAAGGTGCTAATCCGCGATCATGTTTCGAGGTCAAGCCTCGCAGCATTTTCGCCGGTTTATCCTGCATGCTGTGCGATCACTCCGTCCCGAGAAAATCGTTCGATGTCGTTGTCCGCATATCCAATCTCTTTCAGGATTTCTCGACTGTGCTCGCCCAATAATGGTGGCCTTTTGACGCTCGATGGCGTGCGGCTGAACTTTATCGGCGGCCCGATGGTACGAAACTGTTTCACTTTAGGATGATCGAAGTTGACTATTGTGCCGTTGTGCTGCACTTGCGGATCGCGCTCCATGTCGGGAAAATTGTTGACCGGCGCTGACCAGATATCTGCTTCCAGAAAAATTTGCATAAGTTCTGCCGTCGTCTTGCGCGCAAAGCCCGGCTCCAGCTTTCGCTTCACTTCATCTCGGTTATCGAGCATGTTTCTGGAATCGTTTCCTTCGAATCCTTCTATTCCCACCAGTTCCGCAACTTTCCCAAGCGGCATCATGGCGACGACAATGTACCCATCGCGAGTTCGATAAACTCCCATGGGAGCGCCAACGCACGGATGCCCGATACCTGCAGCGCTTCGCTCCGGCTCCGCATGCGTATTGAAATACAGAGTTGCCTCCTGCGTGGCCAAACTCAGAACGGAGTTAAGCAGGTTTATATCGATCCGTTGACCTTCACCGGTGCGATCGCGATGGTAAATCGCCGCTAAAATCGCGCTGACAATGTGGAATGACGCGGTGATGTCCGCGATTCCCATGCCCACTGGACTTGGAGGATCGCCGGCTTTGCCGTTCAAGTAGAGAACTCCCGCCATTGCCTGCGCCAGCAAATCCTGGCCCGGCCTGGTGACGTAAGGCCCATCCTGACCCCAGCCGCAACTTGCGCAGTAAACAAGCTTAGGATGAACGCTCGCAAGAAACTCGTATCCCAAACCCAGGCGATCCATAACTCCGGGTCGAAAATTTTCCAGCAAAACATCGCTGGACTGGATAATTTTAAGCGCGGCCTCTTTGCCGCTGGGATGTTTCAGATTTAGCGTAATGCTGCGCTTTCCCCGGTTAAACGTCAGGAATGACACGCTCTCGCCGTTGATGTAGGCGTCTTTCAAGGACCAGTTCCGCTGCCAATCTCCAGTGAGCGGTTCAATCTTAATTACGTCCGCGCCCATGTCGGCAAGCATCTGCGTCGCATTGGGGCCTTGAACAAGTTGACTGAAATCTGCGATTCGCAGTCCTTCTAGCACTCCACTCAATCTTTTCTCCTCTGCAATTAAGTAATAACCGGTGCGGGTTCAGACTGCGAAGGCACTGCGCCTTGCAGCTCACGGACCAGACCCGCCTCCATATCCAGAATACGTTGGATCAATGCCAGCCGGTCGCGGCTAGGCACGAATTCAAGCCGCCGAATCCCAAAGGGATCGACCTCCTCGCGGATCAGCCGCAATTCATTTTCGCTCGGCGGTTCGGTGCACGGCAGTGGTTCGGCAACTGGAAAGTCTCCGCCGGTATTAGCTTGAATATCATCCAGCGCAACTCCGGGGTGAATACTGACGAGACGAAAACGCTTTTCTTCCACGTCAAGTTCAAACATTCCGAGATCAGTGATCAGCCGCACCTTGCCTGGTTGCAGTCCAGCCTGCTTACGTTCGTCATCGGTGAGCAGGCCACGCGAGGCAGTACAAAATTCGACGGCGTCAATGAATCGTTCCGGCGAGTGCCTCGTCAGATACAAAATGAAATTCTTGTGCAGGTTTGCGACGTCGGCCATACCACCTTGTCCCGGCAAGCGAAGGACTTTGCCTTTGCTCTTGATCCACGCATTGTTGGTCCGACCGTGCACATCAACCTGCGCAACCGTAATTACCTCGTGAGTGATTCGGCCTTGCTGGTAATACCAATGATAAGTTTCATCCGCGCCCCAACAAGCTTTTGCGCTGTGAAATTCTAACGGCTCGGCCAGCGTAAGCGACATCGGATGGTAATCGATATCAATGAAGCCGCCGTTCAGCGCAATGATCGTTAACTGCGGAGCGTGAGTCTTCTTGGCGAGCAGATACGAAACCATAGCCAGAGGAGATACCGATCCAACGGAGCAAATACTGGAATTATCGTATTCGCGCGACAAGCAAGCCGCCATCAATTCGTCTATGGTCCATGAGGAACTAGTCGAACCGATGCAATGTTGCAAAACAATGCTGGGCGTGAGGGCCGGAATGCGACTCTGGGCGCAAGTCGAGAGGAACGCTCGTCTGGGTGCGTCTGGTTTGGCACGCAGAACGTGGCCTTCCGTTTCTGCCGGGTCGGCCGGTGAAGTTTCGGATCGCGATTTCGAATTACGGCGCTGTTCGCTTTCGACGTAACCCAGCAACTCCTGATAATCGGTTGAGTAATACGGCAGGCAAGAAGTTGGATAGGCCCCCCACGGAACTTCAGCGACCGCAGTTACGAATTCTTTCGGTAGCACGAACGCGCGAGGCGCGTCTCCGAGGTTGCCGGTCTCCACAATTTGTTCGACTGTCACCGCTACTTTTTTAGCTGCACCTACTAAGGCGAGGTCGTAACCGCGCGCGCCCTGAATTTCAATATTGCCGGCGTGGTCGGCGCGTTGCGCGTGCAGCAGCAAGAAATCGACATCGATCCGACGAGCTTGTGCCAGCGGCTTGCCTGTAAATGCCGATACAGTTTCCTTCCAGAACGTGCCGGTCTTCATCAAGTCCGAACCGGCGGGAATCTGAAAGGGCATTTCCGGCAAATTGAAATGGGCGGCGTGCAGGCCTTGTGCCATCGCCAAAGCCGTCCATTCTTCTATTTCGATCTTGTTCTGCTCCAGCGCCTCGCGGAATCTCGGGGCAAGACCAAAGATGTCCAAGCTGGAAAAACAAAATATGAGCTTGCGGACCGCATTGGCTTCCAGAAAAAGTTCGAGCGGCAAGCCGCCACCCCAACTGGTAAACACAAAATCTTTTTTCTCGGTTGCCAGCACTTGCTTGATGAGAGCAATTGGAAGACGCGATAGGTGTACGCCGCCAATTCCCAGCCGCGCGCCACTAGGAACGAGTTCCGCCAATTGATCCAGGCTTACGATATCTGCCATGCTCGGAGCCTTATTCGAGGGATTGTCATTCGGGCAGGACCGTACACGACACGCCGCCGTCAATCGAGAGGCACTGCCCAGTGACCCATGAGCTTTCATCACAGGCCAAATAAAGTGCGCCCCATGCAATGTCGAGCGGCTGACCTATTCTTCCCATGGGATGCATCCGCTCCCAGGCACTGCGCAATTCGGCGGGATTTGGAACACGCTCCAGTACTTTGATGTTCATCGGCGTCTCGACCGTTCCCGGCGCGATGCAATTCACGCGGATTCCACTGCGCGCGTACTCGCGCGCCATCTGCCGGGTGAGGCTGATGATGCCGCCTTTGCTGGCGGCGTAATGCGGATATCCGGGAAAGCCGAATAGTCCCTGCACTGAAGTGATATTTACGATCGATCCACGCTTCGCAGCGAGCATGCCCGGCAACACATGCTTCGCGCAAAGAAACATGCTGGTCAGATTCACTTTCAGAATCCGGTCCCAATCTGCCAAATCGAGAAGATGCGCTGGAGACTCGTGCGCAATTCCGGCGACGTTCGCAAGCACATCGATCGCTTGTCCAAACTCTTTTTGTGCCGCAGCCACTGCGGCCTGCACATCAGATTCAATACTCACATCGGTGCGATGGAAAACACATTTTGCTCCGCTCGCACGAATCTCTTCTGCTGCCGCGTTTCCCGCTTCAACATTTATGTCAGCGGCGAGTACTTTCGCGCCTTCTTTTGCGAAGAGCGACGCAATTCCTTGTCCTATCCCCATCGCCGCGCCGGATACCAGCGCTACACGGCCGTTCAGACGCACAGTCCCTCCTCGTAACGCAGCTGAATTGAGAGGAATATCACATAATGCGATCTTGCATCAACGAACAATCCAACAGATTCTGAGCATCAGGTTGGATTGACAGAGCACCGGGGTGCCCGGTATACAAGTCTCTCGGCGAAAGCTAAACCATGGCGCCAATCCCAATTCTAATTGTCGGGTCTTCAGGCGCTGCATTACTGGCTCTCGGGGCGGGCATACTCAACGGAAGTTTTGCCACCCCTACTCGCTTCATGAATCGCTGGCGATGGGAAAATGTGTGGGCACTGTGGGCGGTTTTCGCAATGTTCATTCTTCCCTGGATCATTGCCTTCGCCACAGTTCCACACTTGCTGGCGATATACCAAACAGCGGACGTGAGCCGCGCCCTTCTACTTGTAATCGCATTCGGCGCGGGTTATGGAATTGCGGCTATCTGCTTTGGGTTGGGCGTTGAGGCAATCGGCATTGCCCTGAATTTCGCCATTGCGCTTGGGACCGCGACCGCGGTCGGTTCGGCCATCCCGCTTTTTTGGTTTCACTCCTCATCGGTTTTCACCAGGCAAGGCTTAACGATTGAAACGGGCATCATCCTTGTCATTGTAGGCATCATCTTTTGCGGAATCGCCGGGCGTTCGAAAGAGCGAACTCAAGTCGGGCAATTGGACCAAACCGATCGTCCGCGTTCCTCAAATTTTGGCAAAGGCCTGGCTTTGGCTTTAGTTGCTGGCGCCGGTTCTGCATTGCAAAATTTCGGACTTGCCTTTGGCGTGCCGCTGCTTCACCGCGCCGCCGAACTGGGTACTGAACCAAGCTATCAATCCAATGTAATCTGGGCCCCCTTGCTGACAGCGACATTGATCCCTTATTTGATTTTTTGTGCGCGCCTCTGGAAAAAAAATCACAGCTGGAATCTTTTCTTTGCGCCGAAAGCCGCGAAGTACTGGCTCTTCGGACTTCTTATGGGCGCGCTCTGGTTTTCGAGCCTGGTGGTTTACGGGGCGGCGTCAACTCGCATGGCAGACATGGGTCCCGTGCTCGGATGGCCACTTTTCATGTCTGCAATCATCCTGACTTCTAACGTGTGGGGACTCGCAGTCGGCGAATGGAAGGGGGCTACCCGCGGCTCTCTCGCAATCATGTTTGTTGGTCTTGGATTTCTGATTCTTGGCTTTTGTACTTTGGCCTGGTCATCGCGTTTAGCTTAGTTTTACAGGTGTTCGATATGAAAACGGGTTTGCGGCACGAGCAAAGTTCCAGAAAGGAAAATCCAATCGAAGTTGTCGCCGACTATGGAGACTTGTGTGGCGAAGGTCCGCTGTGGGATGACCAGCAGCAAATTCTTTACTGGACCGATATAGACGGAAAGAAATTCTATCGTCTTCTCTGGAAGGAGCACCGGCATGAACTCCTCCATGAAGGCTTTCAGATCAATGGAGCCTGCATGCAGCAGGACGGTGGTTTCGTGGTGACAAACAGCAGCGGAGTATGGCTTTGGCATCCAGAATCAAAACCAACGCTGCTGGCCTCGGAAGCTGATGGTCAGGAATGCCTATTGAACGACTGCATTGCCGATCCCGAGGGGCGGGTCTATTCCGGTTCCTATCATTTCAACCCTGATGGGATTGCCGCGCCCAGTTTTCTTTTCCGCGTTGATACCGACGGCTCGGTCCACGTCGCCGATGAAGGAGTTCAGTTTTCGAACGGATTGGCATTCTCACCTGATGGCAGCACCCTTTATTTCTCGGATTCGGTCGCGCGCTGTGTCTATGCTTACAAATGGCATCGCGGCACTGGGAAGTTGAGCGATCGACGCGTCTTCGTTCAGCTTCCACGAGAAGAAGGCTTTCCCGATGGTTTGACCGTGGATTCAGAGGGCTATCTTTGGTGCGCGCATTGGTTTGGTGCGTGCATTACCCGATATGATCCCGATGGAAAACGCGAACGCAAGGTGATATTTCCAGCCACTCAGACATCGTCATTGGCATTTGGCGGACCTGATCTGGATGTAATCTTCGTGACCTCCGCAGCCAAGAGCAACATGCTGGAGACGGCTCCGCTGGGCTACAACCCAGACAAAGTTTTCGTAGGTGGACGCCTGTATCAGATGAAATCCGACGTGCAGGGAAGAAAAGAACATCGCTCACGGATAAAGTTGGGTCCGCGTTTAAACGACAGATGATAAGCGAGTGTTAATGACGGTATGTTTTTTGTCCGCCAACACTCAGCCATCGAAGGCAACGTCGATTCGAGGTTCAGAACTTAGCTTGTTTCGGCCTTTTTCCGCGCCGTCAGTTTTTCCGCCAACATGGCGACCAGTGCGTCGGCGTTTGCAGGCTTCGCAATGTAATCATCGATTCCCAATTTGAGGCCTTGGGCTGCGCTTTCCGCATCCGGGTATCCCGTAAGAACAATGTTGATGCAATCCGGATTGGCCTGGCGCATTGCTCGAATCACCGCATATCCATCGCACTCGCTTTCGATATTCAGATCGGAAAGCAGCAGGTCAAATTTCTCGTTCGTTATCTGCTCAAGAGCTTCACCTACGGTGGCGGCGACTGTCACGGCAAACCCATACCGGCGCAAGATAACCGCCAAAGTCGCGCGAATGCCGGGTTCGTCGTCGACGAAGAGAATCCGTTTGTGAATGAGCCCCACGTGGGTTATGTACGATACCGCTGGACCACCGCTCGGACAATGCCGAGGAATTTGGCGGTCGGTTCCCCTTTATTGACGTAAACGTCCACAGCAATCAGATTTTGCGGAACTCTGCCCGAAAACAGGATGATAGGAACGTTGGGCTTGATCTTTTTCATCTCCCGCGCCAGTTCGGCCCCGGTTGTTCCCTCAAGCATGTGATCAGCAATGATCGCGCAGACAGGGTATTCGCGAAGAGCCTTGAGGGCTTCATCGGACGTGGTCACACCGACAACCTGGTATCCTTCCCGCTCAAGGACTTTTTTGCGAAGCACCAGGTATGTGGGACTATCCTCGATGCAGAGGATCAAAGGCCTCAACGTTGTGGATTGTTTTGGAAAGGAAGACACTGACATTCACGACCGCACTGATCATCTCTCAGGAATGTTGGTGAAGTACATACAGCAAAGACTGTATAAAACCGAACACAGGTGCAGGAACTTTTGGAAGCTTCGGTTCCCGTGGTCCACTATTGAACTGCGAACCATGCCCTAAGGTAAAATTTCAAAATGCAAAACCGCCAAGCGCCCAACTATCTGAATAAGAGCAGGTTGCGTGGCCTCGGCTTTTGCCCTGAGACCGAAGCCGGTGCGATCTTTCATCGCCGGGCTTTCAGGCGCACTGCAGCCGCAAAATCTGGCCGAGTTTTGCTGGGACCTAAGTGAAAGCTCTTCTCCTTTCGCAATACCGCCAACTCGAAATCGCCGACATTCCCGTTCCAGCGCCCGCTCGCGACGAAATATTGGTGCGCGTGGCGGCATGCGGAATCTGTGGTAGCGACGTTCATGGCTATGACGGCTCTTCGGGACGGCGCATCCCTCCGCTGGTAATGGGTCACGAAGCTGCCGGCACCGTTGCTGACATCGGTGGAAATGTAAATGGCTTCGCCAAAGGCGACCGTGTCACTTTTGATTCCACAGTTTTTTGTGGCGAGTGCAATAACTGCCGCCGTGGCGATGTAAACCTTTGCGACCGACGCCAGGTGCTCGGGGTTTCTTGCGGTGACTACCGCCGCAATGGTGCGTTTGCGGAATTCGTCGTAGTGCCTGCGCGAATCGTTCACCGCCTGCCCGACAATCTCTCGTTCAGCGAAGCCGCATTGCTGGAAGCGGTTGCGGTTGCGTTGCACGCGGTGTCGCTGGCGCCGATTCAGCCCGGCAGCACGGCATTGGTCGTAGGCGCGGGCACCATCGGTCTTCTGGTGCAACAGGCGCTAGCGGTTGCTGGTTGCACGCCAGTCTTTGTCTCAGATGTTGATGCGACTCGCCTGAAACTCAGTGCCAGTTTGGGCGCCACAACGATCCTGGGTTCCGGATCAGATCTGGTGAATGAAATTCAGCGCTTAACCAGTGGCACAGGAGTCGATCTTGCCATTGAGGCAGTGGGCCTGAATCAAACCGTGACCACCGCGATCAATGCCACTCGCAAAGCTGGGTGCGTTGTGCTTGTAGGAAATGTTTCACCTGAAGTCACGCTGCCGCTGCAAACTGTGGTCACGCGCCAGATCAGGCTTCAGGGATCGTGCGCGTCCGCGGGGGAATATCCGCGCGCCATTGAATTGATGGGCAGTGGCAAGATCAACGTGAAGCCGCTGATCAGCGCCGTGGCTCCGCTGAACGACGGTCCGCAATGGTTTGAACGGCTTTATGCTCGGGAGCCGAACTTGATGAAAGTGGTTCTTCAACCCAACGGCGCTGAATGAGCTCAGGACTTACAAACCGAGAACTCTTCGATCTCTCAGGTCGGGTGGCAATCGTCACCGGAACCAGCCGCGGCCTCGGGCAGTATCTGGCGCGGGCTTTGGCGAAATCAGGTGCAGACCTGGTGCTTACTAGCCGTCGTCGAGATTCACTCCTGGATTTCGAATCCGAAATCAAAGCGCTCGGCCGGCGAACGGTTGCGCTCGAACTTGATGTGCGCGATCAGCAGAGCATAGAAGAAATGGTCTGCAATGCCGTGGAGGCCTTTGGCCATATCGACATTCTGGTCAACAACGCGGGCTGTAATGTCCGCAAGCCTGCGCTCGACGTTACCTGGGACGATTGGAATTTAATCCTTGACACCAATTTGCGTGGAAGTTTTTTCGTAGCGCAGGCGATAGCGCGGCACATGGTCCCGCGCCGGTACGGCCGCATCATCAATATCGGATCAGTAACGAGTGTCGCGGGATACGCGGGACTGGGTCCTTACGGTGCTAGCCGCGGCGGCATTCGGCAACTGACCATGAGTCTGGCCGACGATTGGGGCAAGCACGGAATTACTGTCAACTGCCTGGCCCCCGGCTGGTTTCGCACGGAACAAAACAAAGTGATGTACGAGGACAAAGAATGGGTCGAATACATTTGCGATCGCATTCCGATGAAGCGTCCGGGACAACCGAATGATCTTGACGGCGCAATAGTATTTCTCGCCTCAGAATCCAGCCGCTACGTGACCGGGCAAACATTGTTAGTCGACGGCGGCATCTCCACCGGCGCAACCCGAGCATTGGTGCAGAAGAAGAACGCTTAGCGCGCGACTCGCAGTGTTGTAGAATTTCATCATTCCCTATGCAAAAGAAGATTCCTGTAGGCATTCTCGGTGCCACCGGCATCGTGGGGCAGCGCTTCATTCAAATGTTGGAGCGCCATCCATGGTTTGAGGTGGCGTGGCTCGCAGCATCGGACCGTTCTGAAGGCCGTGAATATGGCGATGCTGCACGCTGGCGTTTGAAAACGCCCATTCCCGCGGCTGTCGCCAAGATGCGCGTGTCCGCAGCCACACCCGACGGCGCTCCCAAGGTGATCTTCGCCGCGCTGGACGCATCCATCGCGGCGGAACTCGAGCCGCGCTTCGCCGATGCCGGTTGCGCGGTGATCTCAAACTCCAGCGCGCTGCGCATGGCGAAAGACGTACCGTTGGTGATTCCCGAAGTCAATCCGGACCACATCAAGCTGATTGAATGCCAATCCTGGCGGCAGAAATCTGGCGGCTTCGTTGTGACCAATTCGAACTGCTCCGCCATGGGACTGGTCTTGGCCCTGGCTCCTCTACATAAGAAATTCGAACTCGAAACCGTAATGGTCGTAACTATGCAAGCGGTGAGCGGCGCGGGGTACCCCGGGGTCGCATCCTTGGATATTCTGGGCAATGTCATTCCTCACATCGCCAAAGAAGAAGAAAAAATGGAAGAGGAGACGCGCAAGCTCCTCGGAACTCTCAACGGATCCGGGATAAACCTCGCGCCGTTCAAAATGAGCGCGCAGTGCAACCGAGTCGCGGTTGAAGACGGCCACACCGAGTCGGTGTCGATTAAATTCAAAACGCAAGCTCAAGCCGCGGAAATTCTGGAAGCATGGAAACATTTCAGCGGCATTCCGCAGGAGCAGCACTTCCCTACCGCTCCGGAAATTCCGGTCCGCTATCTCGATGCAACCGACCGGCCGCAGCCGCGTTTTGATGTTGAATTTGGCGGCGGCATGACTACTACCGTCGGACGCCTTCGTCCCTGCGCCGTACTCGACTGGAAATTTACCTTGCTCTCGCACAATACCATTCGAGGCGCTGCCGGGGCGGCGTTACTCAACGCCGAGTTGCTCAAATCGCAAGGGTATTTGGAATGATCCCGCCTGCGCTATTCCCCACAGAGGGTGCCCCATCTTTCCCTGATTTTGGGAAAGGTGGGATTCCAAAAGCCAATGCCTGATTGCATCGTCATGAAATTCGGCGGCACCTCGGTCGGCCATGCCAAGGCCATCGGGCGAGTCGTAGAGATCGTGCGCGGCCGTCTTCAGCAGCGGCCGGTAGTCGTGGTCAGCGCTATGGCCCGCGTCACTGACCAACTTTTGCAGATGGCGCGCGCTGCCGGAAGTGGCGATCGCAAAACTGCATTAACCCTGGCCCGTGAGCTTCGTGAACGCCACTACAACACTGCAGGCGAACTACTGGGCACGGCGCTCTTCACCCAATTTCACAGTGACCTCGGGACGGAATTTGAAGACTTAGAAGAATTACTGCGCGGCATCTCCGCCGTGGGAGAGTTGACTCCGCGCACCACCGACAACGTTGCATCGTTCGGCGAAGTGCTTTCCAGTAAGCTGGTTTCGGCGGCCTTATCGGCACATGAAATTGAAGCCACGCTGGTTGATTCGCGCGACTGCATCGTGACGGATGGCAACTTTACCCGCGCCGCGCCATTATTTGAAGAAACCAATGTCAAGCTCAGCGAACTGGTCCAGCCTCTCATCAAGCTAGGCCGAGTTCCGGTAATGGGCGGCTTCATCGGAGCGAATCGCGCCGGGGTGACCACCACGATCGGCCGCGGCGGTGGCGATTTTTCTGCAGCGATTGTCGGCGCAGGTGTGGGCGCTGACAAAATAGAAATCTGGACTGACGTCGACGGCATGATGACGACGGATCCAAATCTTTGTCCCGAAGCTCTCCGGATCAAGACCATCAGCTTCGAGGAAGCTGCCGAGTTGGCATACTTCGGAGCTAAAGTCCTGCATCCCGCAACCGTACTGCCTGCCATTCAGAAAAATATTCCCGTTTACATTCTGAACTCGCGCAATCCGAATTGCGAAGGAACGCGAATCACCGCACGTGCTCCGCACTGCAAAAATTTCTTCAAAGCCATCGCCGCGAAAAAACGCATAACCATCATCGACATCGCAGCGCCGCGTATGCTGCTGGCACACGGCTTTCTAAAAGCGATCTTCGATGCTTTCGATCGTCATCGCATACCGATTGACGTAGTTTCGACGTCGGAAGTCAGCGTTTCGCTTACTGTCGATTCGAACGAGTCAATTCCCGCCTTGGCCGAAGATTTATCCCGCCTCGCCGACGTGAAATATGAAGGCCGCAAAGCTATCGTGTGCCTGGTGGGCGAAAACCTTCGCGAGGTCCCGGGCATAGCCGCTCACGTTTTCGGCCAATTGACCGACACGAAAATCCGTATGATCTCGCAGGGGGCTTCGGAAATCAACTTGACCTTCGTGGTTGATGAAGAGCAAGTACCGGGCATTGTTCAGCGGCTGCACAAAACTTTCTTCGCCGCTCCCGATCCTGAAATTTTCGCCTGATGTTTCAGTCTCCGTGACGCATTAATTGCCGTAACATCCCAGCGCACCGCTCGCCTTGGGCAGCACAGCACAGGTCAGCATAATTACACCAATTCGAAAACCAAGGCGTGATTGATTGCGAGTCGAATTGCGCTACGTGCACGCTCAATTCTTTTGTGCTTTTGCCGGCGAACAAACTGCGACCGCAGATGCTTGCAGGGGACAAAAACTGTTGCGGCATTTTCACCGCATGCGTAGGATTGAAACGTTTTAATTAGACCCGTTGAGGCTACCCATGAAATTCGTTTTGTACCTAGCGGTCACATCTTTGTTAGCTGCGGCCGGCTCAGCACAAACCATCGACGTGGACATCACTCCAGCTCACGAGACCAACCGCTTCATTCCGAACCAAACCCTCGGGGCAGGAATCGATCGCATCCCAGTCCAGGCCATCGACAAAGATCTAACTCCGGAAGAGTTGAAGCCGGTGTTTACGGCGGGGTGGGGCCCGGTCACATTCCGACAGAATACCGAGCTCATGGTGCAGGCCTGGCATTGGAATCCGAAAGGTACATGGAGCGATCCCAGCGGCAAAGGCTACTTCACCGGAGCAACCGATTCCACCGACAATGCTCGCTATTCTTACGGTTACGATTTGCCGCATCGCGGCATGACGCGCAACGATGGCACCGGGAATAGTGGGTTTTCGCGCCTCACCGACGGCGACCTCAATACTTATTGGAAGAGCAATCCTTATCTGACCAAGCGTTGGACAGGCGAGAGCGATTCGGCGCATCCGCAGTGGGTAGTGCTGGACCTGCAGCAATATCAGCCGGTGGATTCGATTCGCATAGCATGGGCCGACCCGTACGCGACGGACTTTTTAGTGCAGTACTGGACTGGAACTGAAGAGCCAATGCATTACCCGACCCGCAGCGTGTGGAAGACATTTCCGTTTGGCGAATTGCGAACCGCAAAAGGTGGAGAGCAGACGATTAGTCTGAGCAATGGCCCAACGTCGGCTCGATTTCTGCGGATCTGGATGACGGCGTCGTCAGACACTTGCGACACCCATGGTTCAAGCGATCCGCGCAACTGTGCCGGATACGCGATCCGCGAAATTTATTTAGGCACTATGACTCCCGACGGAGTCTTGCATGACGTGATGCGGCACACGCCCGACCAGGAGCAGACTGCGACCCAGTGCTCATCCGTCGATCCATGGCACGAGCCATCGGACCTGGGTTCGACAAAGCAGGCGCAGCTTGGATTCGATCTTTTCTTTAACAGTGGAGTTACGCAAAATTTACCCGCAATCATTCCGGTTGCCATGCTCTATGACACTCCGGAAAATGCCGCGGCCGAAATGACGTACATCAAAAAACGCAACTACCCGGTTGCTTACGTCGAACTCGGCGAAGAAGCCGACGGGCAGTTCACGCTTCCGGAAGACTATGCCGAGCTTTACATCCAGGCCGCTCGCGCCATTCACAAAGTTGATCCATCCGCGAAGCTAGGAGGACCTTCATTCACCGGCGAGAATCAGGACATCGAAGCCTGGCCGGATGAGAACGGCAATGTTTCTTGGACCGGTCGCTTCATCGATTATCTGAAATCGCATCATGCCATGAACGAGCTGTCATTTTTCTCGTTCGAGCATTATCCCTACGATCCCTGCCGCATTCCATGGGGCAGCTTGTATGATGAGCCCGAACTGGTGAGCCATATCATGCAGGTTTGGCATGAAGATGGCGTGCCGAAAGACATGCCGTTGCTCATCACCGAGTCGAACCTATCGTCAGCGGCCAGCGAAGCCAATCAGGATATTTTTGCGGGGCTCTGGCTGGCGGATTATGTTGGATCGTTTCTGAACAGCGGCGGCAAGGGTCTTTATTACTTCCACTATTTGCCGTTGCAAATGGAGCATGGCTGCAACGATTCGCCGGGAACCTTTGGCATGTTCACCGTCAATAAGGATTACCAGGTGCAGCAATATCTTTCGCAATATTTTGCCTCGCAGCTGATCAACTTGGATTGGATTAAGCCGGGTAGCGGTGAGCACCGCGTATTTCCCGCAAAAGGCGATCTCACCGACGGTGCTGGTCGCGCGCTGCTGACCGCCTATGCTCTCGACCGCCCAGATGGAGACTGGTCATTGCTAATCGTGAACCGTGACCAGCTCGCGCCGCACGAGTTTCATATTACGTTTCGTGATGACACAGCACACACTGCGAAGTCGTTCGCCAGCCCGGTTGCAGTTTCAATTTTCGGCAGTGATCAGTACAAATGGCATCCTGCAACCACGGAATCTATGGCGCATTCGGCCTCGGCTGCCGAGCAATCAATCTTCTCAAATACCAAAGGCCACGCAGATCCAGATGGTCCTGCGGTTCACAAAACAGAAGACGCATCGCCCGAAACTTCCTACCGGATTCCGGCGGCGTCAATCATGGTGCTAAAAGGAAAGCTGAAATAGAAATCAGACATGGTGGGGACAGCCGCGGGCGGCTGTCCCCACACTCCAAATTTTAGTAAGGCGAAAAGTTCTGGGCAGGTGTCGCCTGCCCAAGGGACTAAGCTAAATTCGCGTGTATACCAAGATCCTCGGCGACTTTGCGGAGTTGTTTATCTCGTGTCCATAGAAGTGTCGGCGGATTGATAAAGATCGAAGCGATCAGGTGCGCATCAATCAGTCCAATGCCGCGACTGTACAAGGTTCGAGCTTCGATCGCGTACCGCACTTCATGCATTTGCGCGACCCGCACCTTCGGTAAGAGATCCAGCAATGCAAGCGTTTCATCGCGCTTCCGTAGTGAGCCGAGTGCAAGTTCCCCAATGATGAAGGGATGGATCGCGACGCTTCCCTCGTTGAGATGCTTTCGCAGTTGCTCGTTTCCCGAGCGGAAATGTTCAATCCAAATCGAGGTGTCGGCGAGAATCACTCCGATCTGACCTTGCGGCGGGAAACATCCTCCAGCCGCTGCATCGTTGCCCCCAAGGACGCCAACCTGCGGGCGCTCTCGCGCTCTATGAGAGCTTTTAAAGCTTCACGCACCAAGGCAGTTTTCTCTGATATTCCGGTGAACTCTTGGGCGATCCGTACAAGTTCATCATCGAGCGCAAGTGTTGTTCTCACGGCGCCTCCAAAGCACTAATTATATCATCATACGATGTCCGTATTAGTGCCTAACGCGTGGCAACCAATCGGCACCCCAGAAGCAACTAACGAATTAGTTTAACTTTTACGAAACTACCGAGTCTAATGATTAGAGGGAACTTGTGCCGCGTAAGCAGTCCACAACGTTGACCGAAGCCGAGTTGCGCATCATGGATGTCCTGTGGCAAAAAGGCCCGGGCACGGTGCAGCAGGTCCTCGACTGGTTACCCGAAAAGCCGGCGCTGGCCTACAACTCCGTATTGACCACGGTCCGCATTCTAGAGCGCAAAGGCTATGTCGGACATATCAAAGACGGCCGCGCGCACGTTTACGAGCCGCTCGTTGGACAACAGGAGGCAAGCCGGTCAGAGATCCGGCACCTGGTGAGCCGCTTTTTCAGAAATTCCCATGAAGCGCTGCTGCTGAACATTCTTCGCGACGACGAAATCAACGATCATGAATTAAAACGGCTGCGCGACATGTTAAGCACGGATTCTAAAGGCGAGGATGGAAAGAAATGATCATTGCTGATTTCGAAACCGTCGCTCAACTGGTCGCGGGCCGCGGATTGAATACTGTAATTGAAGGTCTCGCGCTGGCAACTCTGAGCTGGGGAGTCCTCCGTGTATTCGGCGCTCGCAGTTCCATGACACGCTTCGCCGTGTGGTTCTCAACTTTGCTGGTGATTGCCGGCCTGCCGTTTCTTTCCCGGACTGCTTCCCCGCTGCTTACGTCAGGCTCGCACATTCCGGAACTTACACTCTCCGGCAATTGGGCCGCGGGACTTTTCATTTTATGGGCGCTGATTGCGAGCGTACTGCTGGTCCGACTGGGATTGTCATTGGGCCACGTTTCCGCGTTGCGGCGTCGTTGTTGCGAGATCAACGCTAACTCATGTCCCGCGCTGATAGAAATAATCAACAGCTTGGCTGAACGGTCCCGCCGTGTGAAATTTGTCACTTCCAGTGAGGTTCGCATCCCAACCGCGCTTGGTTTTTTTTGTCCCGCAGTCGTGCTGCCGACCTGGGCATTACGCGATCTTTCCGCGGACGAGTTGAGGCTGATTCTCCTGCATGAACTCGCGCATCTCCGCCGCTGGGATGACTGGACCAATCTCGCGCAGAAATTTGTGAAGGCACTCTTCTTCTTTCATCCCGCGGTGTGGTGGATCGATAGCCGCCTTGCGCTGGAACGCGAGATCGCGTGCGATGACATGGTACTGGAGCAGACCGCGAACGCGAAAACATACGCAGCGTCGCTAGTTTCGATCGCAGAAAAGGTTGTTACGGAAAAGATGCGTATGGGAAGAGCGCTCGCCCTGGCGCAAAGCGCTCTTGGGCGGGTGAAAGAAGTCTCCCATCGGATTACACAAATCCTCGACACCAACCGCACACGAACAAATCGCGGGTGGCGGCCGGCGTTGGCCATGATCGGCACGTTGAGTGTCGTCACATTAGGTGCCATGCCCTATGCGCCGGAGCTGATTTCGTTTCAGAATAAAACTCAACCGCTATTTTCGGCGGCAGCGGCGAACACGGTTCCCCTGCCGATCAAAGCGACTCCCGTCGTATTCAAGCAACGTGTAACTTCGACCGAGAGAAGGTTTCACAATGCGCGAACAAGCCCGCGTGCTGATGTCATCCCTGCGAAAGCCACGCTGCATAAGAAAAATCGCGTGCCCAAAGTGATGATGACGAAAGCGTCCGATAGCAGCGCACCAGCCGGTACGTTCCTGGTCTGGCATTCATCGCAATTCGACGAGTCCGAATCGTCGGTATGGACGTTGACTGTGTGGCGCGTCAAATCCGCAAATGGACAGCAACAAATGATTCAGGAAACGATTGTGATGAACTCACTCTGATGAAGAAGTAACAAAAAAATTTGAGAGCAATAACTAAATACTTAGTTGCACAAAAAGGAGAGAAAAGAACATGAGCTGGTTTAGTGACTTAAGAAAGAAAGCAACCCGGCGCCTGCTGGTTCCGGTGGTGGCGATCGGGGCAACGATTTCGCTGGCGACGTATGAATTTGCCAAGCCGGCGAGCGCGTCCGGACCTACGCCCGCCCCGGCAGCCGCGGCGCTCGATGACAACAGCGTCAGCGCGCTGCTGGCGCTCGACCACGCAATGGAAACGGTGGCAGCGCGGGTCACCCCCGCGATCGTCAACGTGACTGTGACTTCGAAGACTTCGCCGGACAACGGCGACGCGTCTGCGCAAGACAACAGTGACAACGACAATGACAATGACAACTCGAATGGGCTGCAGCAATTCTTTGGGCCATTCGGATTCAACAAGAAGTTCTTCCAGATGCAACCGCAGCAGCCGCAGATTGAGCATGGCCTCGGCAGCGGCGTAATTATCTCGCCCGACGGTTACATCGTCACCAACAATCACGTGGTCGAAGG
>DATNAF010000322.1:0-6749 GCA_035572845.1 Terriglobales bacterium | reverse complement strand
CAAATTGATGGCAGTCGTAGTCTTGCCGACGCCACCCTTCTGGTTGGCTACCGCGATAATACGTCCCATAAATTTTTAGGAGAAACCCAGAGATGAACGCCAGAATATGCTCATTGATTGTGCATAAGCAATGCCGGATTTTAGTGCAGGAGAGTCACTTGGGCATGCCATTGAAATAAAAGATAGCGAGACATGATTTGAAAGTATTTTCCACAGATGTTCCTTTGGGAACATCTGTGGATATTTAACGTGGCGGGCTGGCTCGTAAGACTGTCGCAGTGTTCCGCGCAGTGTTCGGCAAGGACCGTTCAGAGAGAGATAACGATGTGTTCCTTAAGGAACATCTGTGGAAAACTCTTATAGGACGTTGATTCGGTTTTAAAACCTTTGCGATAATTAATGCGTCAGCCCACTTTGCTGGCCATGCTGCCGACTAGCTTGGTATTTGCCTCGTATTATCAATAAGTATTCCCACTTTTACCACTCTGGTTCGCTCTGTACCAGTTAGAGGACTCTCGCAATCGTTCCCACCAGGAGGATTCGGTAGCTGGATTGTGGGATGGATATGGGGTCGTCCCATTGGATGGCGCTCGCGGTTTTGGCAGATTGGAGTTGGGATTCGCCGACCAGGAGCGCGGCGCGGCCTCCCGGGCGAATGAGACGAATTGCGATTGGCAGGATGGATTGAAAGCGTTCGACGGCACGAAAAGTTACAGTGTCGGCCGTGGCGGCTGGGAGGTCCTCGGCACGGGAGTTTACTACATTTACGTTTGTCAATGTAAGGACGCGAAGGATTTCGCGGAGGAAGGTCGTTTTCTTCTGGTTGGACTCGACCAGGGTTGCGTGGATTTCAGGCGCCCAGATTTTTATGGGGAGGGCGGGGAATCCAGCACCGGATCCTATGTCGAGAAGGTAATGGGCGGAGGTTTCTCTGGCGTGGTCAGGGTCGCCGGGCTTGAGACCCTGCGCTACATGGCTCGTGGCGCCACTTGCAGGTTTCCTGCTGGCCTGATCGTTGGGGAACAGGTGGCGGGCGGCGAATAGGGATTCGCCGAAGTGGCGGGTCACGATCTGTTCAGGATCGCGGATGGCGGTCAGGTTGATGCGGGAGTTCCAGCGGATTAATAGATCGATGTACGTCGATATTGATTCCAGTAGCTCACTCGACAGCGTTGCCGGCTCTTGTCGATCCTCTGAACCAGTCAGGCGCGGCTCGTGGGTAGATAGATCATCGTAAGGTGCTTTATCACGAGACATCCCACCACAAGACACACTATGGATGTTAGGTGTTATTGGAGCCATGAATGGGCTCAGGAGTTCGGTGATGAGATGTAGATCCATGGCAGCAATTTCCAAGGATTAGGCATGGCTATTCCCATTCGGCCCCGCTTTTGTCATGGCACCTTCGGCAGGACACTTTTCAGGACACAGGGGAACGCCTGCAAAACTCTACAATAGGGTCGCCCTCCATACCAATCTCGATGCCAATAATCGGGGAACTTTCTTCGAATGGGATGCGTAACTCAGGCTAGCCCAAGCCTGTTGCGGGCGGACGCCAGGCGAGATCGCGGCGCCCCGGATTCCAGTTCGGAAAGGACTGTGAGATGAAAACGAATCAGATGAGGATAGTAAAGAGAGTAGTCCCAGTGGTGGCAATACTTTTTGCGGCGACGGCGATGTTCGCCGCCACGACGCAACGCTATTTGCATGTGCGGGTGCACGGCATCAAGAACAATGAATTGGTGAGCGTTAACGTTCCATTGTCGCTCGCGGAGATGGTAATTCCGGCGATCAATCACGGAAAGCTCCGTAACGGCAAGATCCAGGTACACGGCTTCAACTCAGAGGATGTGAACCTGAAGCAAATTCTGGAGGCGCTGAAGTCGGCTCCGGAAGGCGAGTTTGTGACGGTACAGGAAAGCGATAGTCACGTTAGAGTCGCCAAAGAGCATGGTCAGCTGGTGGTGCATGTCGCGGACAAAAACGGGAAGGGCAAAGAGAATGTGGATGTCACCGTTCCCTGGGCAGTCGCGCAGGCGTTGGCATCGGACACAAGCGACAACGAACTCAATGTAGAAGCGGCGATCAAAGCTTTGGAAAATGCCGGGGACGTGACGCTCGTAGCAGTGAATGGCGACGACGAAACTGTGCGCGTTTGGATTGATTCGAATAGTGGATCGAACAGCGCGGCGGACTAAAACGCCGTCTCGTAGTGAAGCGCCAAGTAAGCCGTGCCGTTCCTCAGGGGCTAAAGCCCCTCGTTATGGGCACGATTATTGGCACAACTAAAGTTGTGCCCTGATACAAGCAGCCCCGATACAAACTATGAAGATTTAAGGACGGAACGGTGGATTGCGCAGGGCACGGCTTAGCCTGTCCCTACTGAGAACCAGTTTTTATTAGATCGAACCTAGTCGCCGAGGCGGCAAAATAAGCGGAAAGAGAGACCACCATGATTGTTCTTGCGAAGATCGGAATTGGACTGATGAGTACGGCCGTTGTGAGCGGCGCCATGTTGTGCAGTGAAGGCTTCGTGGCTGTGAAAGTCCACGAGAAACAGCCGGGCGGCACGAACTTTTCGATTGTCGCTCCGGCGGCGCTGGTCCCGCTGGCGCTGAAGTTTGTGCCCGACAACAAGCTGGCGGATGCCTCGGAGAAGTTGCGTCCTTATATGCCAATTGTTGACGCGGCGCTGCCGGCGCTCAGGGATTGTCCGGACGGCGTGTTTGTGGAGGTGATTGATCCGGGCGAGCATGTGAAAGTGGCCAAGGTGGGCGGGTCCATAGTGGTGGATGTGAAGGACTCCGAGGACGTTGTGCATGTGGAGGTGCCGATACGGGCGGCGGAGAGTACGATTCGGGAGATTGCGGAGAGATAAATGGAGCGATGATAGTAGAATGCCCGGAAGGTGAAATTAGCCGCTTTATAAATAAAAGAAGAGTTCCAGCCGCTATTGCTTCCAGCTAAGTGTTAAGAAACTCGGATAGGGTTACATTTAGTCTTAGCATTAATTCAACTCGCAACTCTCCCTAACCCCCGTCAAGATACGTCAAGCTGTCAACGAAAATCCCCGCCCAAGCGAAGCTTGGACGGGGCACCCTCAAGAGCAAAGATTTAGGCTGGATCACTTCCGCCGATCAGAAAAGGTAAGGCACCAGGGAGGCCGTCTTGTGGGCGTAGGCGGCATATGTCTCCCCAAACTGGGAGCGCATCCACTGCTCCTCCCTGCGGAGCTTGAGCCAGAGTACGAGAAAAATTAGAACGAAAGCGATCAATCCGCGCATCTGCGAGAGTGCGATTACAGTGCCCAGGAATCCGGTGAGAATGCCGGTGTAGATGGGGTGACGGGCCATGGCATAGGGACCGCTGGTGATCAGCTCGTGACCCTCCTTGATGGTAACGGAACTGCTCCCATATTCGATTTGCCTAGTGAAAAGGACCCTTTTGAATTCTTGCCTGAAAAAGTGATCTCTAGGTTCAAGACCTATTTTCCTTACGCCGGAAAGTATTATGGTTACTTGTCTGAATTTTTGCACTGGCGAAAGGAAACCCATCCTCGAGTATTTAATTTTGAAAAAGAGTACACATCAGTCGTGTATGCATCGGGTCAAAACAAATGGGAAGCCATAGCAGACGTGATGCTCATGACCCGCATATATGCGCAAGGGTATACAGAAAAGTACAGCTCATTAAAATGCAAGGCAGGTTCCAAGCACTACCTGACCGAGGTTAGCCAAGTCAGTGAAAAAATCGGCAAAGGCAACAAGAATGGGCGAAGTTTTTCACGGAGTTAGAAGAGCAGCACTTGACCAAATCTTTTGTAGACATTTTGACATCAGTATAGGTTGATTTCGCCCACCCTTCGAAAACTGCGAAGGGTGGGGCAGCCTCAGTTATTTGTGGAGAAGGAGAAGTCCACCCCCCGCACGCTGGGAAACTTTGCCGCAGCGCTCTTCAGCGGATCGCGTCCCGCCAAATTGTTCTGATACTAGTTTATTCAGTTCGCAATGCCTGCATGGGGTCGATGCGGGACGCTCTCCACGCTGGAACGAGGCAAGAGAGCGCCGCCACTCCCAGGAGCGTTGCGGCCACGGCTGCGTAGATCGCCGGATCGAGCGGCGGGGTTTCGTAGAGCATGGACTGGATGAGTCGTACCGCTGCCGCGCTGGCCGCGAGTCCGACCGCCAGGCCATAGAGAGCGGGACGGAGGCCATCGCCTAACATCAGGCGAAGGACCTGCTTGCGTTCTGCGCCGAGCGCCACGCGAATACCGATCTCTGCGGTGCGTTGCGTCATGAGGTAGGAGAGGACTCCGTACAATCCGATGGACGCGAGCAACAGCGACAGAACTGCGAAGGCCAGCACGAGGTTTGCGCTCAGGCTGGCGTTATCCAATGACCGTTCGATGATTTGCTGCAGGGTGAGCACGTCGGAAACCGGCAGCTGCGGATCGAGCTTCGCGATTTCTTTTTGGATGGGGACGGAGAATGCGAGTGGAGAGGAATCTGTTCGGACTGCGAGAGTGAATGGCAATCCATTGGTTTCTCCCTCAAGAATTGGGAAGTACATGGTCGGCTTGACGGGCTGACCTACCTGATACAGCGTGTCGGCGACTACTCCGATGATTTCGTATTCGGTGTCGCGCGGAGTGTCCCGGATATGTTTGCCCACGGGGTCTTCTCCGGGGAAATATTGGCGAGCGAGTTCGCGGCTGATGATGATCGTGCTGGGATGGCCCGCACGGTCATTGGACGTGAACAATCGTCCGCTCAAGAGCCGTATCTGCAATGCCCTGAAGTATCCGGGATCGGCGCGGCGGAAAAGAGCGTCAGGCGCGGCTCCGGACTTGATCGGCGGATGCTCGGGAATAGTGAAAGCGTCGTTGCCGCCCCATCCTGCGCCGGGCAGTGTGGTGCCCAGGGCGGCGGCGCGTACGCCCGGCAATGCGCGCACGCGTTCCAGAAGCGATTCATTGAAGGCGTTTAATTTTTCGGGAGTTGAGTGGATGGGAAGGCTGTAGCTCATGGTGAGTACGTTTTTAGTTACGCAGCCTACATCGGTGGTCTGCAGATGCCAGAAGCTTTTGAGCAGAAGACCGGCGGCGATTAGCAGGACTACTGTCGCCGCGATCTCAACCGTCAGCAGAGTCTTACGCAAGGCTGAGCGCGATCGGCTGCCTGCGGCGTTTCGTGATGAAGCTTGCAGCGCGGCGATGGCTCCCTTGCCTGTGGATGTGATCGCTGGCAACAGGCCTGCCAGTAACGCTGATGCTAAGACGATCGCGCAGGCAAATGCGAGCACTACGCCATCGGCGTGGATGCTTTGTGCGCTGGGCAAATCTCTCCACGCGCTAGCGAGCCACTTTGTGGCCGCCAGGGACAACATTATTCCGGCTGCTCCGCCGGCAATCGAGAGCAGAAGGTTCTCCATGAGCTGCTCGCGAATCAGCGTTGTTCTTTGCGCTCCGAGTGCGCTTCGAATTGCGATTTCCTTTTGCCGGGCCCCGGACCTTGCCACCTGCAGGTTGGCCACATTCAGGCAGCCGATCAGCAGCATGCACCCGGCGGCGCACAGCAGGATGATCAATGGCGTCGTTACATCATGTGCAAGGTCCTCAATCAGAGTTTTTGATACAACATCCTCCGCTACCGACGCATTCAGGTTCTGCATATGGAGAGCGTATTGCACCGCTTCAACCTGGCTTAGGGCACTTGCCAAGCTGACATTCGGTCTTAGGCGTGCGACCACGCGGCTGAAGTGATAGTCATGATGCTCGAGGACCGACAGGGAGAACCCCGACGCAAATGGGACCCAGATTTGAACCTTCGCATCAGGCCAGATAAACCATTTTGGAAGAATGCCGACCACGGTGTAGGGCTTTCCGTCGAGATGAATTTGCTTGCCAACGATTGATGGATCTCCGCCGAACCTCCGCTGGAAGAGGCTCCAGGTAAGCATGGCGACGTCTCCGTCCTGACGATCTTCATTCCGCGTAAATGTGCGGCCGATAGCGGCGTCCACTCCGAGCAGAGGAAAGAGGTTCGAGGTCGCGGCGCGGGCTTGCAGCAGTTCCGGCAGTTCCCGGCGCTCGCCGGTCAAGTTGAATTGCCACTCACGCCACGCCGCAATGTCCTCAAAGCCGCTGGTTTTTGCGCGCCAGTCGTAGTAGTTGCCGGGAGAAACGCCTACCGCGTTGTTTCCGTGGGCGGTCATAGCAGGATCGCGGAAATGCTCGTAGAGCATTACCAGCCGCGCCGGATCGCGAAAAGGAAGCGGCCGGAGCAGAACCGAGCGCACCACCGTAAACAGCGACGTGGCAGCGCCGATGCATAACGCCATCACCAGAACGGCAATGACGGAAAATCCGGGCGACCGGAGTAGAGTGCGGATGCTTATCCTTAGATCGCGAAGGAGGGTATCAAGAGCGTTCCAACTCCAAACCGCGCTGGTTTGTTCGGTAATAAGAGTGGGATTGCCGAAAGCACGCAAGGCCGCGTAGTGAGCTTCTTCCTGGGATGAGCCGCTTTCGCGTTGCTCTTCTTCTTCGAGTTCGAGGTCCGATTGTATTTCGCGATTGAGGTCTGCATCTCTCTTCTTGATCTGCCACCATCGCATTTCAGATCTCCTCGGCGGCGGGCCACATTACGCTTGCCACTGCGTCCGTCATCCGCTTCCATTGCGACTCTTCGAGGGTAAGTTGTTTTCTTCCCTTGTCCGTTAACCGGTAGTACTTGAATTCCCGATTGCGG
>DATNAF010000321.1:0-24012 GCA_035572845.1 Terriglobales bacterium | reverse complement strand
CGATGCTCCCAATCCTTACGGCATTCTGCCCGTCGGACACGATGAGCATGCGCTTGCCATCGACAAAGTTCGGTATGTGGGAGACAACGTGGCCTGCGTTGTCGCGGAAGATGAAGCCACCGCCGAGCTTGCGCTTGAATTAATTCACGTCCAGTACGAGCTTCTGCCGGCGTACTTCGATCCAGAAGAGTCGATGAACGCCGAGCGCGACCTGATTCACGACAACAAGCCGCACAACATCGAAAAGGACTATCACCACGTATTCGGTGATCCAGAGAAAGGGTTTGCCGAAGCTGACCACATCGAAGAAGCGCGATTCATTGCGAACGAAGTCACGCATGCTGCCATGGAGCCGCACTCGACGCTCGCGAGCTTCGAGATAGATTCGCAAACCGGCAACCCGGGCCGGCTCACCGTCTGGTCGTCCACGCAAGTGCCTTACTATCTGCAGCACAAACTTTCTCTTGTTCTTGACATGCCGATGTCGCAGATTCGCGTCATCAAGCCGCTGGTCGGCGGTGGCTTTGGCGGCAAGAGCGAAGTCATTCCACTAGAAATAATCGCGGCGGTAGCTGCCCGAAAAGCCCAACGCCCGGCGAAGATCACTTACACGCGAGAAGAAGTTTTCTGGGCCCACCGCGGACGCCCACGCACCATCATCGACCTGAAGACCGGCGCGAAAAACGATGGCGGCATCACTGCTGTAAAAGCCCGTGTGGTGCAGGATGGCGGCGGGTATTGCTCGTACGGCGTGGTCACAATTCTGTATTCTGGCGCGCTACTCGGCGCTCTCTACGACATTCCGAACATTCAATACGACGGGTACCGCGTGCTTACGAACAAACCCGCGTGTGGCGCCATGCGCGGGCATGGCACGGTGAATGTGCGCTTTGCTTTTGAATCACAACTTGACGAGCTCGCGGCCAAGTTGAACATCGATCCTGCAGAAATTCGGCGACGTAATCTGCTGCAGCCGCCTTGCATCACGGTGAATGGATTGCGGGTGCAAAGTTACGGCTTGCCGGAGTGCATCGACAAAGTCGTCGACCGGTCAGGATGGAGAGAGCGCAAGGGCAAAATGCCCAAAGGGCGTGGGCTTGGCATCGCCTGCAGCCATTACGTTAGCGGCGCTGCTAATTCGATTATTCGTTCGGACATGCCGCACTCAACCGTAAATATCAAAATCGATCGCGATGGCGGAGTTGTGGTTTACACCGGCGCGTCGGAGATCGGCCAGGGCTCTGACACAATGACGGCGCAAATCGCCGCCGAAGTGCTGGGCTGCTCGCTTTCGCGCGTGAAAGTCATCGCTGCTGATACCGATCTCACGCCAATCGACATTGGATCTTATTCCAGCCGCGTGACGTTCATGGCGGGCAATGCGACCCTGCGCGCAGCTGAAGCAGTGAAGAAACAGATCGCCGCAGCAGCTGCAAAGAAGATCGGCTGCGGGCCCGACGAATTGATTTTTAGGAATGATCTCGTTTCACGGAACGGCGATCAAAATCCGTACTCTGTCGCAACAGCGGCGACAAGTATGGGGCACCCCGCTGGCAATCCTGCAACTGTCTCCGGCCGCGTTGAAGGGCAAATCCTGCGCGGATCGCTACAACAAAAACGCAAGGAAGACGAATCTCCGAAAAGCTCTATGTCATTCGAAGAAGCCGTCGTCACTGCCATCGATTTTCATGGCGCTCTCACCGGCACTGGTTCCTACGCCCCTCCGCCGGAAGCCCGTGGTGGCAAGCACAAAGGCGCGGGTGTAGGCCCCTCCCCCGCGTATTCGTATTCCGCTCAGGTCGCTGAAGTCAGCGTCGATGAAGATACGGGCGAAGTTACGGTCCACAAAGTTTGGGCGGCGCACGATTGCGGACGCGCGCTGAATCCGGTTGCTGTCGAAGGCCAGGTGATCGGCTCAGTATGGATGGGCATGGGCCAGGCGCTCACCGAAGAAATGATATGGAAAGATGGTCTGCTGATGAATCCAGGCCTGCTCGAATATCGCAGCCCATCCTCGGCGGAATCGCCCGAAGTCGAAGCCATCATCGTGGAGAGCATCGATCCCGAAGGTCCTTTCGGTGCCAAAGAATGCAGTGAAGGCGCGCTGGCTGCGACCATTCCCGCCATCTCGAATGCGATCTACGGCGCAGTTGGAATCCAACTGCACGAGTCACCATTCACCCCGGAGCGGGTTCTTGCAGGGTTGCGCGGCAAGAGGAACGCGAAACAATTGAATTTGACCGAAGGCGTTGATCCCACTGCGCCTAAAAAATTTCGTGAGCACGGCGGATCGCTCTGGTTCAAAGGTAAAGGTGCGCAGCGGCACGAGAATTGTGTGGGGCGGGCGCCCACGCCAGCCAAGGGTGACCAATGAGCCTCTCCGAATTTCAGCTCTCTCGCCCGCGCACTCTTCCGGATGCGCTCGCATATCTGAGCGACCATGCTGGTAACATGCGCATCCTCGCCGGCGGCACCGACCTGCTTCCATCCATGCGGCAAAAATTATTCGAACCGCAGTATGTTTTAGATCTCCGCCGGATAGACGAACTGAAAGGCATCCGCGAGACCGTGCAGGGAATTGAAATTGGCGCATTGACGACCCTGCGCGAGATCGAACACTCACCCGTCCTGAATAAAAATTATCCCGTCCTCACCCAAGCCGCTAAAACCGTTGCCTCACCACTGATTCGCCACATGGGCACGATTGGCGGGAACATCTGCCTCGACACGCGCTGTCTCTGGTATAACCAGTCGCTCACCTGGCGCAAGTCGTGCGGGTTCTGCATAAAAAAAGACGGAGACCTTTGCCACGTTGCGCCCGGTGGAAGCAAGTGCTGGGCGGCGTTCTCGGGCGACACGCCTCCTGCTTTACTTTGCTTGAATGCGGAAATCGAAATCGGCAACGCCGCGAACTCACGGCGAATTCCATTGCGCGACTTTTACACCGGCGAAGGTGACAACTATCGAAGTCTGCAGCCGTACGAACTGCTTACGAAAATTATTCTTCCGCGCTCTTCCTGCGGATATCGCGGCACCTACCGAAAGCTCCGGGTCCGCGGTTCAATCGACTACCCCCTGGCCGGAGTAGCCGTTGCAATCAAGCGATCAAACGGCCACATTGAAGATATTCAGATTGCATTGACCGCGGTGAATCCGGCGCCAGTCTTGGTCACGGGTCTGATGGCTACAGTCAATAACGGCACGATCGACGATCAATCGGCCGAGCACGCTGCTGAACTCGCAGCTCGTATCGCCAAGCCACTTACAACCTCCGCATTGACTCCAGAGTACCGGCGCGAAATGATTCGGGTTTTTACAAAACGCGCGATTTTAGCACTAATCGAGAGTTGATCGGCTTATACTTTCCGGCATTCCGGCAACCTGGCGTCCCTAATACCTCATCTGACGAACTCGTGCCGCGGGTGAGTTCCCGCAGGTCGAGCCGAGTCACTCGTCAACAAAGGAGCAACATGCGAATCCCCAAATTATCCGTTCTGTCGTTTGCACTGGCGTTGGCGATCAGCCTGCCGGCCGCTGCGCAATCACCAGCGGCCAATCCATCGTCACAATCAGCCCCTGCGCAGACTGCGCCGGCGCCCCCGTCATCAGTGCAGCAGAATGCGCCATCAACGGCCACTCCGAACAGCGCGCAAGCACAGGCCAACGAAGACAATCCGTTGAACCTTACCGATGAACAAAAAGCTAAGCTTCGTCCTATCATCGCGGACGAGAATCAACAGATGGAAGCGGTACGCAATGACAACTCGATGAGTCAGACCCAGAAGATCGACAAGGCCAATCAGATTCGCGCGCAAGCGTCGCCGAAAATTAAGGCGATTCTTACTCCCGAGCAGTTACAAAAGCTGGCGCAAATGCAGCAGGACCGTGTCCGCCAACAGCAGCAGGAAAGCCAGCCAGCTACGGCACCGAGCAACTCCCAGCCTCCTCCGAAATAAGAGATTAGTTCCAGGGTGGCGGCAATCGCCACCCTTGTTTTCCTTACACGATCATCCTCACATTTCAATATTCACAAATTCCATTTGCCCGCCTGATCCATTAGAAAAAATGAGTCATTTGAATGTACATCGAACATCGAATCACCAATGGCCATGCAACTACCCACGCTGGAAGAAGTCGCCGAGGCGCAAAAGCTTGTTTACAAGTTGATGCTGCCAACTCCACAGATTTCCTGGCCTCTACTTAACCAGAAATTTGAAGCCAGTCTCTGGATAAAACACGAGAACCACACCCCAATCGGCGCATTTAAGGCGCGTTCTGCGGTTTTTTATGCAGCGCAACTGTTTCGCAGCAGCAACGATATAAAGGGGATCATCACCGCTACGCGCGGTAATCACGGCCAGTCAGTGGCTCTTGCCGGCCAGCGCTTCAGAGTTCCGGTCACGATTGTAGTGCCGCACGGAAACAGCGTTGAGAAAAATGCCGCCATGCGAAGCCAGGGCGCACGCCTGATTGAGTTCGGCAATGATTTTCAGGAGTCGCGCGAATATGCGCAAAAGCTGTCTCAGGAACAAAGCCTGCACTTCATCCCGCCATTTCATCGCGACATCGTCACCGGGGTCGCGACTTACTGGATGGAGTTGTTCACTGCCGTTCCTGATCTCGACGCCGTCTATGTTCCGATTGGAATGGGATCGGGTATTTGCGCCGGATGCGCCGTACGCAATGGCATGAAGCTGAAAACCAGGATCATAGGAGTTGCGGCCGAAGGTGCGCCAGCGTACGCACTTTCTTACGAGGCCGGTCGCACAATCGAGGCGCCGGTGACAACTTTGATTGCCGATGGTATGGCTTGTCGAACGCCCGATGATGATGCGGTCGAGATCATACACAAGAACGTCGATCACATAGTCAGAGTCAGCGATGATGAAATTCGAGACGCCATGCGAGTTTATTTTTCTGACACTCATAACGTAATTGAAGGAGCGGGTGCGGCATCGCTGGCTGCGGCGCTGAAAGAAAAAGGCTCACTAGGGGGAATGCGTATCGCGCTCATCGCGACCGGGGGCAACGTGGATCGCAATGTTTTTGCGAAAGTGCTGGTGGAAAATGACGTTGCACTGCAATCAGCCGTAGGCGTCGCGTCCTAGTCCGATCATCTGTGTCCATAATCCATCACCGGACAAATCCAGGAAAATACCAGATAATATCGTGAGCGACTTCGTCGTGCCGGAAAAGCATTACCACGAAGGGCACGAAGTAAACGAAGGAAAACTTCGAGTGGAGCACAAATTTAGCTTTGGAGATACAAGGTTCTACCTTCGTGGTACTTCGTGTCCTTCGTGGTTAACGCCTTTCCCAATGAAACGGATTAACTTTGGAAAATCAGCCTGACACAATCCTGGTTACGGGCGGCGCCGGGTTCATCGGCTCCAACTTTATTCTGCAGTGGCTTGCCAGCGAGTCGTCGACCGTCATCAATCTGGACAAGCTGACTTATGCTGGGAACCCGGCCAACCTCGCCTCGGTGGCCGCAGATCCTAGATACAAGTTCGTGCAAGGCGATATCTGCGATCGTCAAATGTTGGCTGAGATGCTCCTGATGCATCGCCCTCGTGCCATCGTTCACTTCGCCGCAGAAAGCCATGTTGATCGGTCCATACACGGTCCTGATGACTTCGTGCGCACCAATGTCAACGGGACTTTCAGCTTGCTCGAAGAAGCTCGCGCCTACTGGTCTGCGATGACGGGCGATGAAAAATCTGCATTTCGCTTTCTGCATGTTTCAACCGATGAAGTTTACGGCTCGCTTTCAGCAACAGACCCGGCATTTTCTGAGAGCACGCGATATGCGCCCAATAGCCCGTACTCTGCGTCCAAGGCGGCTTCTGACCATCTGGTGCGGGCTTACTATCACACTTACGGAATGCCGGTACTGACCACCAACTGCTCCAACAACTACGGCCCATTCCAGTTTCCGGAAAAATTGATTCCGCTGGTGATCTTGCACGCTCTCAATGGAAAGCCAATTCCGGTTTATGGCGACGGATTGAACGTCCGCGATTGGCTGTATGTCGCCGATCATTGCGAAGCCATTCGCACGGTGCTGAAGCGCGGAAGGCCGGGTGAGACCTACAACATTGGCGGCAGCAACGAAATCAAGAATCTCGATGTAGTGAACACGATCTGTTCAGTGCTTGACGAACTTCGTCCCACTGATCCAGTTGTCCCACATAAGAACCTGATCACATTTGTGAAAGATCGCCCTGGTCACGATCGCCGTTACGCGATGGATGCCAGCAAAATCCAAAGCAAGCTCGGTTGGCGCCCGAAAGAAACTTTTGAAAGCGGCATGCGCAAGACTATTCAATGGTACTTGGACAACGATGCATGGATACAATCTGTCACGAGCGGCGCCTACCGGCAATGGATGGCGACGCAGTACTCGCTTTAAATTTCGATACGTTACAATCCCAACCGAATGCCTAATCTCCCGATTCTCAAATCAAAATATAAAGGCATCATTCTGGCGGGCGGTTCAGGCACGCGCCTTTATCCTGTCACCCACGCCGTGGGCAAGAGCCTGCTGCCAATCTATGACAAGCCGATGGTGTATTACCCGCTTTCGACCCTCATGCTGGCCGGTATTCGGGAGATCATGCTGATTTCTACTCCCGACGATCTGCCAAAGTTTCAGCACCTTTTGGGCGATGGTTCGCGTTTTGGATTGACCCTGTCCTATGCCGCTCAGGCCAAACCCGAAGGCATCGCGCAAGCATTTCTGATCGCGAAGAAGTTTATCGATGGACATTGCTGCGCGCTGGTACTCGGTGACAACATCTTCCACGGACACGATCTCGCTAAGAGCGTGAAAGATGCAGCTGAATGCGAAAAGGGCGCTCGCATCTTTGCGTATCCTGTGCATGATCCTGAGCGCTACGGAGTGGTCGAGTTTGATTCGCAAGGAAAAGCCATCAGCCTGGAAGAAAAGCCACGCGTCCCCAAGTCTCGGTACGCGGTCACCGGCCTCTACTTTTATGATTCTCAGGTAGTCGAAATCGCCGGCACGTTGAAACCTTCGCCTCGTGGCGAGCTCGAAATCACCGACGTGAACCGCGAATATCTGAAACGTGGGACTCTCGACGTCGCGGTCATGGGCCGCGGCATGGCTTGGCTCGACACAGGCACCCATGAAGCCATGCTCGAGGCTTCTCTTTTTATTCAGACCATTGAAACCCGCCAGGGATTGATGGTGGCCTGCCCCGAAGAGATCGCTTATCGTTACGGCTACATTAACTCAGATCAGGTCGAACGCGCGGCGGTGGCCATGAAAAATAACGGATATGGGGCTTACCTGCTGCAAATGCTGAAAGAACATGTCTTCTAACTGACTCTCCATGAAAGTTCTGAAAACTCCTCTCGACAGTGCCTTAGTCCTCGAACCCAAAGTGTTCGTCGACGAGCGCGGGTTTTTTCTTGAGAGCTATAACGAAAAGGCCTTTCGTGAAATCGGCATCCCTGACAAATTCGTCCAAGACAACCACTCATTTTCAAAACGCGGTGTTTTGCGTGGGCTGCATTACCAGGTGGGGAGACCACAGGGCAAACTTGTACGTGTGGTTAGCGGCGAAGTGTTCGATGTATTCGTCGACCTGCGCAGGAATTCCTCAACATTCGGACGCTGGCACGGCGTCAGGCTTTCCGGTGAAAACCGGCTGCTGGCCTGGATTCCGGCTGGATTTGCGCACGGCTTCCAGGTGCTCTCAGAGAGCGCCCACGTTGTTTATAAAGCTAATGAATTCTATTTTCCTGAGCTGGAGCGTACGGTGCTGTGGAACGATCCTGATCTGAATATTGCCTGGGAGAACGCCGGCACCCCATTGCTTTCGGAAAAAGACAAAAAAGGCAAGCTTCTCAAACACGCGGAACTCTTCGATTAGAAATATCTGCAAAAAGAAGAGAAGTTTTTCTCTGCGTTCTCCGGCACTTCTCAGCGTTCTCTGCGGTTAAAAGCTTTTTTGTTTTAAGAAACGTTTGCGGAGATTGCCGGTCAGCTATTTGCCCGCGCGTGCCGCAATCGACCGCGCTACTTTTGAAGGATGTTCTTTGATCCATCGTGCCAGCTGCTTGCGTGCTTGGCTGGGCATATCGAGGAAGCGAATTCCTGCGCGTTCTTTATTGTCCTGCCAGACCAGCTCCGCCGTGGCGTGAATAATCTCAGGTTCGTTGGGCAACGAGAAGTCCAGGGTCACGCCTCCGGAAGCGGGAAGTTGGTCCAAGTCACAGCGTATTGCGGCGCCGGTTTCGCTCAAATCCGTGATCGTAATCTGCTTCCCCGTACCTCTGGAGTGGGCTGGGCTCATTCTTGCCGTCAGAGTAGTAGTGATCCGCGAATTTCCGCGGCGGCGTTCCCGAGTCATTAAGTTTCGTACCGCCCGCAACCCATGACGTACCCTGTCCGGCGAAAGGGGCTTATAAAGGACGACTTGCGTGCTGGCGCGAAACACCGGATGCAATGCGGTTGAAGGATCGGCTAAAACAATTCGGACTGAAGTACTGCACGAAGGAAGTTCAACTAATTTTTGCAAGGCGACGTGCGGCTCTTCCATCGAATCATCAATGATGATGGAGTCGTAGTGGTGCTCAATCGCCTGGGAAAGCGCACTGAACGTTTCGCCGCAGTGATCGAGCTCTACTTCCAGGTCCTTAAAAACGCGACTGACTACCCGGATCGTATCTGGATCGTTGCTAAGTAGTAAGCTGTGCAGCATACCTGCACTTAATGCTAGGCAGGCGCACAAGTTACGACAAGTTACCGAAGTCAGTTTGTTAATTCGACTGCAGCTTGATCCACTTTTTTGCCGCGGCCGAGGCTTCTACCACCTCCAGAACAGCTTGAGTTTGCACCGCATCGTCAAAATTCGGATGGAAAGGTTCGTTCTTGGCAAGATTTTGCAGAAAGTCCCCCAAAGTTGCTATAAACGTGTGCTCGTATCCGAGCAAATGCCCCGGTTTCCAGAAGTTTTCCCAGTAAGGATGGTCGGGTCCGGTAACCAGAATATTTTTATAAGCCTGAACATTTGGCGGTTCCGTAGCGTCGCAGAACCGCAGGCGGTTCATATCTTCCAGGTCGAAAGCGAGGCTGCCTTTCTCGCCATACATTTCAAAGCCTATTCCGTTTCGGCGGCCAACACCGAAGCGGCTGGCTTCGAATGTGCCCAGGCTGCTGTTACTAAAGAGCCCCATCACCTCCACCGCATCGTCCACCTCGCGTCCCGGGATGAAGGTGTGCTTCATTGCCGAAAGTTCCGCAATGTCACCGTTCAGGTACATCGCCATGTCGATGGAATGCGAAAGCAGATCGCCAATTGCTCCCGAACCCGCTTCACTGGCGCGATATCGCCATGTTTTTCCCTTGGTGGGGTCGACTCCTGATTGATTGAAGTAATACGACCGATAGTGATAAGACTTCCCCAGCTTGCCTTCTGTAATGAGCTGCTTGGCAAACGCGACTGCCGGCACCCGACGATAATTGAACCAGACCAGATTAGGTACGCCTTTGACAGCGGCCGCCATGGTCTTTGCCTCGTCCAGCGAGAGCGCCAGCGGCTTCTCGCAGAACAGCATCTTGCCCGCTTTAGCCGCTGCCATAGCGATTGGGGCATGCAATGCATTGGGTACAGCGATGTCAACGATGTCAATGTCCTTACGGCTGACAACCTCTTGCCAATCAGAAGCGGTTTCTCCCCAGCCCCATTGGCTCGCGAATGCCTGCAACTTCGATTGGTTGCGCCCGCAGACCACCTTCAGATTCAGCGAATAAGGAACATCAAAAAATCGTCCGACCTGTTGAAATGCGTTTGAATGGGCACGGGCAATGAACCCGCTACCGATCATGGCAATGTTCATTTGCTTTTTGTCGGGCATGTAGAGAGGAAAGAAGAACTAGCTTATCGCAGAATGCATGGCTCTTACGACACGCCTAGGCCCTGCAGATCTTTCTTTAATTGGGATGGGTCACGCACCAGTACCGTGCGCATGCCGACCTTGGCGGCTCCTTCAATATTGGCAGGGCGATCGTCGATAAAACAGCACTCATCCGGCGTTTTCTGAATCAGGTCCAGCGCCACGCGATATATTTTCTCGTCTGGCTTGCGCATTCCCACATAACACGAGCTTACGAATAAATCGAAAATCTGTGCGAGGCCAAACTGCTTGATGCGGTAGACATTCATTTCGCGTGATTCGTTATTGATGGTCGCCATCAGGTATTTGGCTGCGAGACCACGAGCAAATTCCAGCACCTCGGGCTTGGGTCTCGACAACGAAAACATGTAGCTCTTGAATTCTTCCTTGTTGAATTTTTGCGCCTGATAAAAGATTGTCCGGTCCAGGTACTGATCCAGCGTGGTTTTTCCCTCTTCGAATGCGCCGACCGCTTCTTTGTGCCGCGCTTCAAAGTCGGCTTTCTGCAACTGAAACTTTTCAACCGCGCGGGCCCGCTCTTCATGGTCCCAGGCGTTAGTGAGGAGCACGCCGCCAACATCCCAAAATAAGGTGCGAATTGCGTTCATCAAGGCTCCAATGCTGCGGGATTGATGATACAGGCCGGCCTAAGATGCAATCGAAGTTGAGCGACGCGCGGAGAAACGCGCAGAGTACCGGCTATGCTTTCACCGGCATCTCGGCCGCGACTGCCTCGCGGAAATAGTCGAGCGACATTTGCAACCCATCGTCGAGTCCAACCTTCGGCTCCCAGCCCAGCAGTTTTCTGGCCTTGCTGATATCCGGCTGCCGTTGCTTAGGGTCGTCTTGGGGTAGCTTTTCGTATCGGATCTTACTCTTCGATCCTGTGACCGCAATGACTCTCTTCGCGCACTCCAGCACGGTAAACTCATTCGGGTTCCCGATATTCACGGGAAAATGTTCGTCGCTTTTCGATAATCGCAGAAATCCATCAATCTCATCCATCACATAGCAAAAGCTGCGGGTCTGCTTGCCATCCCCGTAAATCGTGAGGTCTTCTCCGCGCAGCGCCTGCTTCATAAAATTCGGAATCACTCGCCCATCATTCAGCTGCATGCGCGGACCATATGTGTTGAAGATTCGCACCAATCGCGTGTCCACAGCATGGTAGCGGTGATACGCCATGGTCAGCGCTTCGCTGAATCGTTTGGCCTCGTCATAAACCGAGCGCGGGCCGATGGTGTTCACATTCCCCCAGTAAGTTTCTTTTTGCGGATGTTCCAGCGGATCGCCGTAGCATTCCGAGGTTGAGGCGAACAGATATTTCGCGCGATACTTCTGCGCAATTTCCAGCGCGTGCATCGTCCCCAGCGATCCCACCTTCAAAGTTTCGATACCGTGGATCGTGTAATCCACCGGGCTGGCTGGCGAAGCGAAGTGAAAAACGTAATTGACTTCTCCACATTCGAATGGCCGATTTATATCTAATTGAAGGAATTCAAAATTTCCTTCCCGCCGCAAATGCTCAATGTTAGACATGCGTCCGGTCAGCAAATTATCGACGGCAACGACCGAATAGCCTTCAGCTAATAAGGCGTCACACAGATGCGAGCCGAGAAATCCGGCTCCGCCGGTGACCAGCGCGCGAGGTTTCATGAACGAGTGCCCTTTCTGATACGCGTACTGGCCGCCGGAGCAGGAATGGGCTCCGGACTCGCCGCGGGACGTCCTACGCTGTAATAGGTGAACCCCTCCGCAGCCATAATCTCCGGATCATACAGATTTCTGCCATCAATAATGATGGGATATTTCAGCTCCGCCTTCAGCCTTTTCAGGTCCAGCGCGGCAAACTCCTCCCATTCAGTAAGGATCAATAGCGCATCGGCATCCCGCGCTGCTTCGTAGGCGTCTTCACTCATCGTGACGCTCGAGTTGAGAGCTTCCTGGGCGCGTTCCCGCGCTGCCGGATCGTAAGCCGCAATCCGGCAACCTTCCTGCAACAAAGACTGGATCAGAAGTATAGCTGGCGACTCGCGAATATCATCGGTGCCACCCTTGAAGGCCAGGCCAAGCACGCCGAGCTTTTTACCCCGCAGAGTCCACAGGGCGCTGCGCACTTTACGGATAAAGCGGCTGCGCTGCTCTTCGTTGATGCGTATGACTTCGTCGAGCAGACGGAATTCATAACCGCATTCGCGGGCCACGGCACGAAACGCCATCAGGTCCTTAGGAAAGCAAGAGCCGCCATATCCGACCCCGGGGCTGAGAAAACGCGGCCCAATGCGGCTGTCGGTTCCTATGCCCTGGCAAACCTGCTGCACATTCGCGCCCACGCTCTCGCAGATCGAGGCCACTGCATTGATGAACGAAATCTTCATCGCTAAAAAAGCATTTGACGCATGTTTAATCAGCTCCGCACTTTTTGCGCTGGTCACGATCAACGGCGGCGGAATCTGCGCGCGATCGGGGCGGGGAATTGCATCCGGTTTCAAATAATAGGTTCCATCCGCCAGGGGCGCGTAGATTTCGCGCAACAGGGCGGCGCATCGCGGAGTGTCTGCGCCAACCACGATCCGGTCGGGATACAGGAAATCTGTTACCGCAGTGCCTTCGCGTAGGAATTCGGGATTCGACGCTACGTCGAATTCTTCGGGCTCGGCGCCATTTCGCAGAATAATCTTTCTCACCCAGTCGCTGGTGTAAACCGGGACGGTGCTTTTCTCAACCACCACCTTGTAGCTGTTGATCGCCCCGGAAATCCCGCGCGCCACCGATTCCACGTAGGAAAGGTCGGCTTCGCCATGTTCGGTAGGCGGCGTTCCCACGGCAACAAAAATCGCGGAGCTTGCGCGAACTGCGGTCTCCAGGTCATCGGAAAATTTGAGCCGCGCGCCGCGATGCCGATGCAGCAGTTCAGGTAAAAAGTTTTCGTGGATCGGCACCTCGCCGCGATTCAACGCCGCCAGTTTTTTCTCGTCATTGTCCACCACAATGACGTCGTGTCCGAGGTCAGCGAAACACGCGCCCGCAACTAATCCCACATATCCCGAACCGATTACCGCGATTTGCATCAGTTTTCTCCAGACATTTAACAAACCTACACAGATGCCCGCTGTCCCGGAAAGGTTACTGTACCAGCTTTAAACCTGATGTCGCAGCGCAGGTTACGGAAACAGCGGCTATTTCCCAACTCACCACTCTGTAGAGACGTAGTTTGCTACGTCTTTGCCGCGGCAAAGCCGCTTCATGCAGTCGCAATAGCCGTTGAATCGGTATCTCACTCCGTACTTCGCCTGAACAGGTAAACTTTCTAGTTCGTTTTCACTTCCAGTTCGAGGTTCGATATGCACAGCAGCAGAACAATCGGGCAATGCGCCGTTGTGATGGTTTTGGCGTGCGCTTTCGTCCCGGCACTACATGCGCAGCAAACGATTCCCAACAGCGGGCAGCAGATCACGCCCACCGCGCCCACCGGTTCCTCATTCGTGCCCCTGAACCCGGGCTTCGCTGATGACCCGCAGTATCTTGCGGGCCAGGCCGTGACCAGCGTCGTCAGCCCCGACGGAAAAACGCTCCTGGTTCTCACCAGCGGATACAACATGCTGCGCGACTCTTCCGGACACTCGATTCCCGCTGACTCGACTCAGTTCGTTTTCGTTTACGACATCTCGCAACACAAGCCGCTTCAGAAACAAGTTATCCAGGTGCCAAACGCTTACAGCGGAGTCGTGTTCGACCCATCGGGCGAAGCTTTCGACGTTAGCGGCGGTGTTGACGACAATGTTCATTCCTATGCGATGGAACCAAATGGACAATGGACCGAGCAGGGAAGCCCAGTGTCTCTCGGCCATCAGGGCGTAGGAATTGGTATTTCAATGAAGCCGCAAGCCGCAGGCATTTCCATCACCGGCGACGGCAACAAGTTGGTGGTGGCGAACTACTACAACGATTCCATCAGCGTGCTGACTAAATCCAAAAGTGGATGGTCCGTTTCCGCCCAACTCGATCTGCGTCCCGGCAAAGAGGATCCCGGCAAATCCGGCGTTCCTGGCGGCGAGTATCCGCTTTGGGTTGCGATCAAGGGCAACGACACCGCTTATATTTCCAGTATTCGCGACCGCGAAATCGTAGTGGTGAATTTCGCGGCGGAACCCAAAGTCATGAAGCGTATTCGAGTACCCGGCCAACCGAATCGCATGGTGCTGAACGGCAGTCAGTCGACTCTCTACGTTGCGCAGGACAATACGGACTCAGTCGGCGTGATCGACACAAATTCGAACCGCCTGGTCGATAACATCCCGGTCACGTCACCCGCTGGTCTTTTGCCCCAGGCAAAGCTGAAGTTGAAAGGGAACGACACCAACAGCGTAACGCTCTCGCGCGATGAAAAGCTGCTGTACGTTACTAATGGCTGGATGAACGATGTCGCGGTCATCCAGCTCAGCTCAGTTCCCAAACAAAGCCACGTAATCGGATTGATTCCAACCGGCTGGTATCCGAATTCAATCAGCTTCAGCGCCGACGGAAGGTTCGCCTATGTGGTCAACGGCAAATCTCCCACCGGCCCCAATCCAGGATCCTGCCTGGGGTTGACTCCGGAAAAGGATTCGAAGTGCCGAGGTGCAAACCAATACAATCTGCAGCTGATCAAAGCCGGCCTGCAAAGCTTTCCAGTTCCAACTTCTGGCGAGCTACAGGCGCTGACGCAGCGTGTTGCGACGAACAACAACTTCAAAGCCACAATGAGTCCGACCGACGCAGCCAAACTGGCATTTCTGCGCGCCCATATCAAGCACGTAATTTACGTCGTGAAAGAAAATCGTACTTACGATCAGATACTAGGAGATCTGGAGGTTGGCAACGGTGACCCTGGTCTCACCGAATTTCCGCAATCCACTACTCCAAACTTTCACCAGCTCGCCCGTAACTTCGTCACCCTTGACAATTTTTATTGCACCAGCGAAGTAAGTTTCGACGGATGGTCTTGGTCGACGTCCGCGCGTTCCCCCGATCTGGTCGAAAAGGAAGCCCCCGTCAACTACTCAGATCGAGGATTGAGTTATGAGACTGAAGGCACGAATCGTGACATCAATGTTGGTTATGGCACTTTGGCCGATCGCCTGAAGGCCAATCCCGCAACTCCGAATGATCCCGACGATCTTCCCGGCACCGCCAATGTCGCCGCCCCAGACGCTCCCGACGGCGAAAATGGAACTGGATACCTTTGGAATGCCGCGCTGCGTGCTCAACGCTCCGTGCGCAGCTACGGATTCTTCGTCGATCTTGCGCGTTACAGCCCGGATGAACAACACGCGCAATACAAAATTCCGCTGGTGCTCGATCCAGCTTCATCAAAAACTCAGGTTGCGTATCCGACGAGCGCGGTGCTCGGACCCTACACTGATATTTTTTTCCGCGGCTTCGACAACGCATTCCCCGACTATTATCGCTTCAAAGAATGGGAGCGGGAATTCGACAACAAGTTCGCCAAAGGCGGCCTGCCCAATCTTTCTTTGGTCCGCTTCATGCACGATCACACCGGCGACTTCGGCCAGGCGATCCTTGGGGTTAACACACCGGAGCTTCAGATGGCCGACAATGACTACGCGGTCGGACTGCTGGCGGAGAAAATCGCCCACAGCCATTATAAAAACAACACTCTAATTTTCGTGATCGAAGATGATTCGCAAGACGGAGGCGACCACGTCGACTCCCATCGCAGCGTAGCTTTCGTGATTGGTCCTTACGTGAAGCAGAAGAAAGTCATATCCACACCGTACACAACGCTGAGCGTATTGCGCACGATCGAAGAGATTCTCGGCACCGGCAATCTGAGCCTTAGCGACTCCTCGGCAAGGCCGATGACGGACGTTTTCGACACCAAACTCATGCCTTGGACTTACGCCGCCATTCCACCGCCCATGCTGTACAACACTCAGCTTCCATTACCCGCACGCCCGCAGGCTGATCTACCTCGCCCTACACATGATGCCGCCTATTGGGCAGCGGCTACCAAGGGCATGGATTTCTCCGTCGAGGATCGATTAGATCCCCTGGTTTTTAACCAGGTTTTGTGGCGAGGGGTAATGGAATCGAAACCGTATCCCGCGACTTCCAGCGGGGCCGATCTGAGAGAAAATCGCGAACAGCTGCTTGAGCAATACGGGATCAGCAGGGAAGAATCGCCTCAGAATTCAGATCACTGACCACTAACCACTAGCCACTACCTACATAAAAAAGCCGAAGCTTTTCAGCTCCGGCTCTAGGTTGGCTGGTTCGCCCGGAAAATTCTTGTTATGTGGGTCGGACACTCTTGTCCGACGCTGTTGACGCTACGCGGTTCTTCTTGGCCGCATCGTCAAGTCCCGCACCTGGGTCAGAATGCTCGACATCTGCATTCCATTGAGTTGCGAAATAAACGGCAGCATCTCCGCAATGAATGGATCTTTCACCAACTCGCTGATCTCATCCTGACGATTTCTTTCACCGCCGCTTAGCAGATCGGGCACAGTCACCTCCAATGCTCTCGCCAATCTCTCCAAAGACGAAAGTGTAGGCGTGGCTTTCTCGTTTTCAATTTTCGACACGTAGGTCCGCGGCACGCTCATCCGGCCGGCCAATTGCCGCTGGCTCAGCCCATTGCGCAAACGCATGGCGCGGATTGAAGATGCGAGGTTAAGGTGGCCGCGGTGCGCAGGCGGTACGAGCTGCGGCGCAGGCGCCTGTACGATTTCTGGCTCTTCTTCATCCAGCGAAATGTGGCATCGCCGGCAAAGGTTATTGGATGTGCGAAATTGAACCAGAAGGCAATGGTCGCACCGGACGACTTCCCGGGAATCAACCGGGGCAAGATTAGTGGCCATTTACAGGTGGGAGTTGCCAGAGCTGACAATCACCCAGGAACTCATCGCTGAGTTCCAGCTACAACGTAATCTGCGGTATAGCGCCTGTGGATGTCAAGAGAATTCGCAAACTCACGAATGATCGTTCGCTTTGAATACTTAACTACATTCAACGAAAGCCACAGATTCGGCGCGATGACGCGATGAGAAAAACATCGGGCGGATGTTTACTGACTATATTCCCCTCGCAGTAGATAATTGAAAGCTGATTTGAGCGAAACGCTTTCCTTCGTGAACCTTCGTGTCCTTTGTGGTTATTGGTTTTACGGATAGAACCTCCCGCAAATATTAGGAGATCACAGAATGCCCGATCGAAGCGCAGCCTGGAACCTGCTAACAGAATTCACCCAATCCGAAAGCCTGCGCAAGCACGCTCTCTCTGTCGAGGCATGCATGCGTGCATACGCTCGCAAATTTGGCGCGGACGAAGAAGTGTGGGGCACGGTCGGCCTGCTCCACGATTTCGACTATGAAAAATACCCAACTCCTCAGGAGCATCCCTACAAAGGTAATGAAATTCTGAAAGAACGCGGATACTCCGACGAAATCCGACGCGCAATTATGTCTCACGCCGAATACAGCGGCGTAAGTCGCGACACCCCAATGGAAAAAACCCTCTTTGCCTGTGATGAGCTGGCCGGATTCATTACCGCCATCGCTCTCGTAAAACCCGGCAAGTCGCTAGCGGAAGTCGAAGTGAAATCCGTCCGCAAGAAGATGAAGGACAAAGCCTTCGCGCGCAGCGTAAACCGCGATGACATTATTAATGGTGCTCGCGACCTTGGAATCGATCTCGACGACCACATCGCATTCTGCATCGAGGCCCTGAAGGGAACTGCGGCAGATTTGGGATTGAGTGGAGCATAATCAACGCGGTGACAGCTCGTTTAGCGGTGCTCATGCTGATAATTCGGTTAAATTGATTGAATGGCTAAACGACTTCAGGTATCTCTGCAAGATCCCGAATACGAGGCAATCCAGCGTGCAGCTTATCGTAGTGGAATCTCCATTGCCGAATGGGTGCGGCAGGAACTGATTTCTGCCCTGCAACGAGAATCCGACGGCAGCGTAACTGAAAAAGTGAAAGCTATTCGTGCGGCGGTTCGCCATTCCTATCCGACCGGCGATATGGATACTATTCTCCAACAGATCGAAACCGGCTACAGCGGCCAATAACCACCATCCCTGGTTGATTGACATACCCCGAATGTACCTGCTGGGCGCATATTTGTGTGAGACGCCGCTCAGCAGCAACGAACCTTTTGCTTTGTCGTATTCTTCGTCTGCTCCAGAAATTCGTAATAGGATTGTCGACCCGCGGGGAGCCGCTCTTGGATGCAGAACCTCTCGTATGCCGCTTCATCAAAAATCTCCCGCAACACTGCTCGTAGCAAGCGTAAGACTCTCATACGCGCTCCTCTGCTAATCCGGTAATCACAAACGGTGACTCTGTCGTCTGCGCTGCTCTCTTCCCACTCAGGATCCCGACCCATTGCCGGAGCGATTCGATAAGAATTAACCCGACCATGACGATCAGCGCTCCGGTTACAACCGCGTCCAACCGGTTGTTGAAGATCAATCGCGCGCTTTCACCGCCCAACGCCAGCTTCCGGGCCTGTGCGAGAAATCCAATCCGCGGATCGGGATCAAACATTTTGTGCCAGGAAGCCGCAAACGTCACCACTACCAACCATGCCAGCGGCGCCAGCGTCACCATCATGTACTTCGCTCGGTGAGTCTTGATTAGGATCGTGGTTGCGACGCACAGAGCCACAGTCGCAAGTAACTGGTTTGCGATTCCGAACAGCGGCCACAGCGAGTTGATTCCACCCAGCGGATCGCGCACGCCCTGCCAAAGAAAATATCCCCAGGCGGCGACAATGAATCCGCTGGTCGCCAGTACCGATGGATACCAACTCGTCCGGCCCAGTGGTTTCCACGCGTGCCCAAGCGCATCCTGAACCATGAATCGCCCGACCCGAGTGCCAGCGTCGAGTACGGTCAAAATAAACAACGCCTCAAACATCAGTGCAAAGTGGTACCAAAGCGCCATGACAGCTTGGCCACCAAGGCTGTTGGAGAAAATATGCGCCATGCCGACCGCAAATGCCGGGGCGCCTCCAGTGCGATTGAACAATGTTTGTTCACCAACGCTGCGAGCGAGTGCCTGCATGCCCACGGCACTTACGGGAAACCCCCACGCGCTGATCGTGCTCGCCGCTTTTTCAGGCAGTTGCCCCGCTATTCCAGCCGGGCTGTTGATCGCAAAATAAGTTCCCGGCTCCAGCACACAAGCAGCCACGGTCGCCATGATTGCGACCATAGACTCCGCCACCATGGAGCCATAACCAACCAGGCGAATTTCTGTTTCGCGCCGGATCAACTTCGGCGTCGTGCCGCTTGAAATCAGAGAGTGAAAACCGCTGATTGCGCCACAGGCGATGGTGATAAATGCAAAAGGGAAGACCTTTCCGGCGAAAACCGGCCCGGTACCATCGACGAATTTCGTAAGCGCCGGCATGTGCAGCGTGGGGTGCATCACCACAATTCCCGCAGCCAGCAGTGCGATAGTTCCGAGCTTCACGAATGTACTCAGATAATCGCGAGGCGCCAGTAACAACCACACGGGCAACGCTGAGGCCGCAAATCCATAAACGATGAGCGCGATCGCGAGTGCGGGCGCGGTCATTGTGAAATACTTCGCGATGGCCGGCGCTTGCGAAACCCACTGCCCTCCCCAAATAGCCGCCAGAACCAGCACAAACCCGATTGCTGACGTTTCCAGCACGCGCCCCGGCCGCATCCGTCGCAAGTACAAGCCCATCAGAAATGCGATCGGAATCGTCATCGCTATGGTGAACGTTCCCCACGGACTTTGCTTCAACGCATTCACCACAATCAATGCGCAGACCGCGAGCAGAATGACGAGAATTGAAATCACTGACGCATAGGCGACAACGCCGCCTATTGCGCCGATCTCCGCTTTCGCCATCTCCGTAAGAGATTTGCCATCGCGCCTGACCGAGAACAGCAGAATCACAAAATCCTGCACACAGCCGCCAAATACGGCGCCCACCAGGATCCACAAAGTGCCTGGCAGATACCCGAACTGCGCGGCCAGCACTGGCCCGACCAGCGGCCCGGGTCCTGCAATGGCCGCAAAATGGTGTCCGAACACCACCCACTTGTTTGTCGGAAGGAAATCGCGGCCGTTATCCAGGCGCTCGGCAGGGGTAGCGCGCTGCGGATCAAGAGCTAGAACTTTGGCGGCTATAAACCCGCTGTAGAACCGGTATCCAAGCGCGTAAATGCACACGGCAGCCGTCACCAGCCAGAGGGCGTTGATCTGTTCGCCGCGGTGTAAGGCAATGGTCGCCAGGGCCAGAGCGCCGAGCAGACCAACCAATGTCCACATAGCGAAGCGAATACCAGAATTCATTGGGTGAGAGTGAGTCCGAAGTATTGTGTCCGGTTTGGCTTTGTGGCGCAAGGCGGCACCAGTAACGGAAGCGGCACTCGAGTTTTCTCTGTGGCTTTCCTCGGTGGACCTTTGTGTCCTCTGTGGTAAGGATATTCTTTGCAGAGGCGTCGCCTTTACCTGAGCGCCTCCGCCACTTTCCCATCAGCGATCAACTTCGCCGTGCGCGCAAAATCTTCGTACATCACGCGATCTTTATCCATCGAGGCGCAAACCGTTCGAATCGCCTGATGCGCCTTCTGTCCTCGTTTGCCCGTCTTCAGGGGAGCCACGAAGTCAAGCGCCTGCGCCGCCGCCATAGCTTCGATCGCGAGAACATTGCGCGTGTTCTCCACAACGCGCTTCAGTTTGACAGCCGCGGTCATCCCCATCGAAACGTAATCTTCCTTATTGCCAGATGTCGTAATTGAATCCACCGACGCCGGATGTGCCAGCACTTTGTTCTCGCTGACCAGCGCTGCCGCCGTGACCTGCGGCATCATGAATCCGGAGTTCAATCCTGCTCCGGGCGCCAGAAATGGAGGCAGCCCCTCATTTAATGCAGGATTCACCAGCCGTTCGATTCTCCGCTCGGATATTCCTGCCAGCGCGCTGAGCGCAATCGCCAGAAAATCGAGGGCGAACGCAAGCGGCTCGCCATGGAAATTTCCGCCGGAGAGAATCTCCTCACGATGAATTGCGGAGCCCTGCTCCGCCGGACGGGCGTGGACGCCCGTCCCCACATGGTTCGAGTTGGTGAAGACCAGAGGATTATCCACCGCCGAGTTCGCTTCTGTCTCAAAAATCGACCGGCAGTAGGCCAGGGTGTCGCGGACGGCCCCGTGTACCTGCGGCATGCAACGCAGCGAATACGCATCCTGCACTCGCCCGCACTCGCGATGCGACTCACGAATCTCGCTGCCCTCGAGCATCTTTCGCAGATTCGCCGCCGACGCAATCTGGCCTGCATGCGGACGCGCGCGGTGAATCCGCTCATCGAAGGCGACGTCGGTCCCGCGCAACGCATCCAGCGTCATCGAGCCAATCACGTCGGCGGAATCCGCCAAAGTCTCAGCCGCCAACAAGGCCAGCGTTCCAATTCCCAGCATCGCCTGCGTTCCATTGATCAGAGACACCGCCTCTTTAGCTTCGAGCACAAGAGGTTTGATCTCGCCTCGCTTCAGCGCCTCCGCAGTTGGAATTCGGGCGAAACTTTGATTCACGCATTCACCTTCGCCAATCAAAGCCAGCGCCAGATGCGCCAGCGGTGCCAGGTCTCCGCTGGCACCCACGCTACCTTGGGAAGGCACGAACGGTGTCACGTTGCGATTGAGCATTTCGCAAATTGTGTCGATGACGACCGCTCGAACTCCCGAGTAGCCTTTGGAAAGGGAATTCGCGCGCAAGAGCATCATGGCTCGCGTTTCCGCGACTGGTAGAGGATCGCCAACGCCCACCGCGTGCGATCGCACCAGGTTTACCTGCAGCTCGCGAAGCTGCTCGCCCGCAATGCGCACGTCGCTCAGCTTGCCCACGCCGGTTGTGATCGCATATGAAACTCTGTTTCCTTTAACGATCTCTTCCACCACAGCTCTTGCTTTGTCCACCCGTTCGCGAGCATCCGGCGCCAGCAGCACGGGACGGCCCTCAACCGCCACCTCGCGCACCGCTTCAAGCGTTAGGTCGTTTCCGTTAATGTGAAGGGCTTTCATAGGGCAGCTTTTAGCTCTTAGCCATTAGCTCTTTGCTTTTAGCCTTCAAACTTCCTCTGTGGTTTTGCTTTGTGAAACTCTGTGTCCTCTGTGGTGAGCTTTTGAATTTCGATTTTGCATTCGCAACCGTTAAGAGTTTGCCATCGCCTCCCGAAAAGCATTCGCGTACTTTTCCGGAATCGCCCGAGTCCTCATGTTCGCGTCGGTCACGATGTGCGTTGTCTCTCCTTCCGCCAGGAGCACCCCGTCTCCAGCCCTCACCAGCTCATATCCGAAGTGCACCAGTGACTCGCGCACGTTCTTCAGGTGAGTGCGCACAATCACTTCGTCGTCGTAACGAGCCGGCGCTTTATATCGGCAGCGCGCATCCACCACTGCGATGAAGCATTTGTCATGTTCCTCCATTTCGCGATACGAAAATCCCAGCTGCCGCAAAAATTCAACCCGACCCACCTCGAACCAGATGAAATGGTTCGCGTGATACACCACGCCCATCTGATCGGTCTCCGCATAACGCACTCGCAAACGCACCTCGCATACACGATGGCTCACCGGCCGCTCCATCGCGGTTTACGTTTCTCCAAAAATGAAGTCACGCCCTCGCGGAAATCCGCAGTCTGCCGGATTGCCGCGTTCTCCTCGATCGCTTGCCCGATTTGAACATCAAGTTGCGGCGAAATAAATCCATTGATTAACTTTTTTGTTAATCGCAATGAGGTGGGACTATTTTCCATAAGCTGCATCGCGAGTTCACCGGCGCGGTTCATCAATTGTTCTGCCACCACCAATTCATTCACTAGCCCCAGCCGATACGCTTCCTCCGCGTCAAAAATCCTTCCCGTCAGCAATAGATTGCGGGCGATCTTGTGTCCAACTTGCCAGACGAGAATCGACGACACAATCGCCGGAACAAATCCGATTCGCACTTCGGTGTATCCGAACTTCGCCCCTGGAGCAGCCAGAGTGAAGTCGCACATGGTTGCGAGGCCAGTCCCTCCGGCTATGGCCGCGCCGTTTACAGCTGCAATCGTCGGCTTAGGGAATTCGTACAGCCGCCGAAAAATCTGCGCCATCTTCCTTGAATCAGCAACATTTTCGGCATGCGACTTTCCCGTCAGCGTCTTCAGTTCTTCCAGATCCATGCCCGCACAAAACGCTTTTCCCGCCCCAGTCAGGATTACCACCTGCGCCGTGGATCTCTCGATTTCATCGAGCGCCTGAGTTAGTTCATCGAGCAACTGAAAACTGAGGGCATTCCGCTTATCAGGACGATTCAGCGTCAGACGCGCAACGCGATCGTGATATACGAGTTCAATCGTGTGGTATTGCATGCAGGGCGAGACAGCAGATTATACGAAAATAAATTGCCGGATTATTCCATCAGAAGCTGCCCGGTATTTTTCAGAGTTTCAATGACTCAATCCACCGATGATTCAATGTCTCAATTTCTTCACATCAATTTTCTTCTGACCATGTCAAGCGCCTGCTGCGAGGCGAACCATCGTACACGAGCGCGATCTCCGGTAAAAGTTCTCTTGATCACCTCGGTGCCATGTTCCCCGGCTAGCGCGTGAAACACCAGCCCCACCGGCTTTTCGGCGGTGCCACCGGTTGGCCCCGCAACTCCAGTCACGCCCAATCCCAAAGTCGTTCCGCACTTTCTGCGAATCCCTTCCGCCAGCGCCCGCGCCACCTGCTCGCTTACTGCGCCGTAAACGTCAATTAAATCCGCCGGCACATCCGCCAGTTGCGTCTTCAACTCATTCGAATACACCACCGCCCCGCCGATAAAATATCGTGAACTTCCACTGACCGAAGTAAGCCGCTCCGCCACCAATCCACCGGTGCACGATTCGGCCACCGCCAAGGTCGCGTCCCTCATCTGCAGAAAATAACTTACGATCTGCTCCAGCGCATCGCCATTATCGGAATAAACATTGTCGCCCAGCTCTTCTTCGATCAGTTCCACCAGCTCATCCAGGCGCTTGTCGGCGGCTTCTTCCGAAGCCCCTCGTGT
>DATNAF010000320.1:0-6563 GCA_035572845.1 Terriglobales bacterium | reverse complement strand
TGAAGGCCGGAACTCACGTCGCATGCTATAATTTTGAATCCCACGCAATTAGAAGCGAACGGAGGATTGTATCGATAAACGTTTTATCCGCACAAATGAGCGCATTCGCGCGAGAGAAATTCGCGTGATTGGCGATGAAGGCCAACAGATCGGCATTTTGCCCCCCTTTGAAGCGCTCAAAATGGCCCGCGAACAGAACCTGGATTTGGTAGAGATATCTCCCACCGCGCAACCTCCGGTTTGCCGCATCATGGATTACGGGAAGTTTCTTTATCAGCAGGAGAAAAAAGACCGCGAAGCCAAGAAGCACCAGAAAACCATCACGGTCAAAGAAGTGAAGTTCCGCATCAACGTGGACGATCACGACTACGAGACCAAAAAGAACCACGTGCTCCGTTTTCTGGATGAAGGCGACAAGGTAAAGGCCACGATTTTTTTCCGTGGCCGAGAAATGACCCGCACCGGGCTGGGACGGCAGATTCTGGAGCGGCTGATTAAAGATATCGGCGATCGCGGAATCGTGGAATTCCGGCCGCGGCAGGAAGGCAACACGCTGCACGCCATTCTGGCGCCGAGCGCCAAGAAGCCGGGAGAAAAACAGGCTCCCGCGGCGCAGTCCCGAGTGAGTCAAGCGTAAAATCAGCAGTTGGCATTTGGCACTTAGCACCTGGTCAGCAAAGGCCTGTGCTGGCTAAACGCTAAGTGCTAAATGCTGGAGTTCAGAAAATGCCTAAATTAAAAACACACAAGGGCGCCGCCAAGCGCTTCAAGAAAACCGCGACTGGGAAAGTGAAGCGCTCGCACGCGTTTTTGCGCCACATCCTGACTTCGAAGGACAAGAAGCGCAAACGCGGGCTTCGCGGCAGTGTCATCGTAAGCGACGCGGACACGCCGAAAGTAAAGAGAATGATCCCGTACTAGCTGTTGTACGGATACCTGCATTTCTGCAGGCCAGGCTTTTAGCCTTTAGCTCTTAGCCTTTAGCTGAACCAACCCGGTTTGGCTAAAAGCTGATTGCTAATGGCCAAGGGCTAAAAGCGAGTGAAGAGGAACATCCTTCCTCCAGCCGCTAATTAGAAGTTGAAAAGGAGCAACAAATGCCTCGTGTAAAACGCGGAACTAAACGCCGCGCCAAACGGAAAAAGATATTAGACCGCGCCAGCGGTTATTTCCTCACAAAATCAAAACTCTACCGCTCGGCGAAAGAAGCCGTCGATCGTGGCTTGAAGTTCGCCTATTCCGGGCGCAAGCAGAAGAAGCGCCAGTACCGCTCGCTGTGGATCGTGCGCATCGGCGCCGCTGCCAAGCTGAACGGCATGAGCTACAACCAGTTCATCCACGGGTTGAAAATGGCGGGCGTGGAGCTCGACCGCAAGATCCTGGCTGACTTGGCGGTCAAAGACGCCGCAGCCTTTAAGAGTCTCGCCGAGCAGGCGAAGGGCGCTCTCGGCGGGGCAGCGTAAAGCAGCCATCAGCATTCAGCCGTCAGTCATCAGAAAAAACGTGGGGGAGCGGCCATTCAGAGCCGCGCAGCGGCGGAATTTAACTAGCCCCGCACGTAAGTGCGGGGAAGCATATACAAGCATAAGAGTCCCGAAGGGACGGCACTCAACGCTCGCGGCAGTGCCGTCCCTTCGGGACTCATCCATTATTCAACTGCTGTCCCAGCACTTACGTGCTGGGCTAATTAAATGTCGCCGCTGAAAGCGGCTGCCCATAGTATTCGGAGTTTAAGAGTTCAAGCCCAGAGGGGCGAAAAATCGTGGCCTACAACGTCCCACAACTAAAAGATTTTTCGCCGGCTGCGCTCGACAAGGCTGTCGAGAAGCTCCTCTCTGCGCTAGACAAGGAATCGTCTGCGGTGAAGGGCGAAGATGACAAGAAACTTTTTCGTGATCGCTGGCTGGCACGCAAAGACGGCATCCTCACCCAAGTCAACGACCTCTGGCTTAAACCCGCGCCCAAAGATGCCAAGCGCGAGGCCGGGCAGCGAGTCAATAAGCTGAAAGCTGAAGTTGAAGCGAAGGTCGAAGCTGCTCTTGCGCAAGCGCCGGCTGCGAAGACTCAATCCGCGATCGACATTTCCCTTCCCGGCATTCGTCGGCCAATCGGCGCCGAGCACCCGATAATCCGTACGCAGAACGAGATCATCGCAGTATTTCGCAATCTGGGATATTCGGTCGCGGAAGGGCCAGTAATTGAAACTGATTATTACAATTTTGAAGCGCTGAATTTCCCGCCGAATCATCCGGCGCGCGATACTCAGGACACCTTATTCATTGCGGGGCAGGAATCGAAGCCGCGGCGCGAGCAGCTGCTGCTGCGCACCCACACTTCTCCGGTGCAGATTCGCACCATGGAAAAGCTGAAGCCACCGCTGCGAATTTTGATTCCCGGAAAAGTGCATCGCAACGATCCGCCTGACGCCAGCCACTCGCCGATGTTTCATCAGGTGGAAGGCTTGGCGGTCGATACAAACATTACATTCGGCGATTTGAAGGGCACACTCGACCACGCCATGAAAGCGCTGTTCGGATCAGATGTGAAGACCAGCTTCCGTCCGTCGTTCTTCCCTTTCACCGAACCAAGCGCGGAAATGTTCGTCTCGTGCTTTGTATGCGGAGGCAGCGGCAAGCGCGGCTCGGATAATGCACCGTGCCGTCCCTGCAAGCAAACAGGATGGATTGAGATTCTCGGCTGCGGCATGGTTGATCCGAACGTCTTTGAGTTTGTGAAGCACAACGGTTACGACCCGGAGAAGATTTCGGGCTTCGCCTTTGGCATGGGCGTGGACCGCATCGCCATGCTGAAGTACGGCTTGGATGATTTGCAATTGTTCTTCCAGGGGGATGTCAGGTTTTTGCAGCAGTTTGGGTGAAGCACTCGAAATGAAGAAGGATTTCAGAACCCAGAACCTCTTGTCTGAGTTTGCCTTATCGCCCAAATTTATCGAGCACGATGGTTGCGTCTTTCTAATCGATGGATTCAGCGAGGAAACCTACTCGCGGTGGTTGAACTTCTATCGTGGTGTAGCGGTGGACAAGCGCGCAGTCGAATCAATTATGAATCATCGCCATGTTTCCGAGCTTTTCGTGAATGAGCCGCCCGAGCCGTCGCGTCGCCTTGTGAACGACGTCGGACGGCTGCTCGAAGGATTGTGGCTCACGAAGCTTAAAGTCGCTTTCCCGGATCGCGATTTCGTCGTACGCTACTTCCCGGATGAACAGCCTTCCAGTTCCGAGATTACTTTTTGCCAGAAGCAGGAGTTGCCATGAAACTCTCTGCCCAATGGATTCGCGATTTCGTTGACGCTCCCGTCGACAATAGCCGGCTTGCGGAAGATCTGACCGGTATTGGGATTGCTGTTGAAGCGATTGCGGGCGACGGCGTAAACACCGTGTTCGAGATGGAGATTGGAACCAACCGGCCTGATGCTATGAATCATTACGGCGTCGCGCGGGAAGCGGCTGCCCTGTACAAAGTTCCGCTCAAGCCGATTGAAACCTCAGCGGCTAAAGCCGCGTCGGCCAATAATCCTCGCAGCGGCACGACTGAAGTCGTGCCCTCCCGAAAGTCCGATGCGAATTCATCGTTCGAAATCGCCATTGAAGATCGCGAAGGCTGCGCGCGCTACACCGCGCAAATTGTTCGCGGGGTGAGAATCAAATCTTCGCCGGAGAAAATTGCCAGCCGGCTTGCGCTGGTGGATCAGCGCGCTATTAACAACGCTGCTGATGCTTCCAACTACACATTGTGGGAGATGGGGCATCCCACGCACGCGTTCGACCTCGACCTTCTCCAGGGCGGCAAGATTATTGTTCGGCGTGCCCTACAAGGCGAGGCGCTGAAAACGCTCGACGGAATTGATCGCAAGCTTTCATCTGAAGACTTGATCATTGCCGATGGCAATCGTCCTGTTGCTCTTGCCGGAGTTATGGGCGGTTTCGACACCATGATCACCGAGACGACCAAAAACATTCTGGTCGAGTCGGCATGGTTCGATCCTATCGCGGTCCGAAAAACCGCGAAGCGCCACGGATTGCACACCGATGCGTCGCATCGTTTCGAACGCGGTGCGGATTACGCAGCGACTTCTTTGGCATGTGCTCTAGTCGCTCAACGGATTCTTGAATCTGGCGGCGGCGAGTTGGTGGGCGAGCAGATCGATGCTGTAGCTCGACAACTCGAGCAAGCACCGATTCAGATACGCACCTCGCAAGTAGATCGGATCCTGGGCTCTAAAATCGAAGTACATGAGATCGTCGCGATCCTGAATCGCCTCGGATTCGAACTGATTCCGGAACCCGGTTCGCCTCCCGAGTTTTTCGCGCGCATTCCAACCTGGCGCCTTGATGTAGAGCGAGAGATCGATTTGATCGAAGAAGTTGCACGGCTGCACGGGTATAACAATTTTCCGAATACGCTACCTGCATTTGCCGGCGCCGTCATAGAGAATCCGAATACCGCAAAAGAATCCAACCTGCGATCGTCGATGCTGGCACTCGGCTACGACGAAGCGGTGTCGCTCAGCTTCATTTCACACGAAGATGCGGAGACATTTTCGTCCACCCCGGTTATCGAGCTCGCGAATCCGTTGAGCGAAGAAGCTTCATTGATGCGAAGCTCGCTGCTGCCCGGCATGCTGGAAATGCTCGCCTATAACCTGAATCGCGGAACAGAAAACGTTCGGCTTTTCGAAATTGGAGATGTGTACCAAGCCGCGGGAGAAGGCGCGACGGAGCATCGTCGTATCTGCATGGGCGCGACTCTCTCCGCGCTGCAGCACGACATTCCCCAGGGCACGCTGCTGGATAAGAGCAAAGGCGAATCCGGTCTGGACATTTTTCGGTTGTTCAACGGAGACGTCGCGACCTTGCTGGGAAAGTTTCAACGAAAGGCATTAACCTTCGATTCGGAGGTCGCTGAATACTATCAGCCGGGGAACTCGGCAAGAGCGCTGCTGGATAGCGAACCGGTTGCGCAATTCGGGCAGCTTGCGCTAGAAATTGCTGCTGCGCGGAAGTTGAAACATGACCTTTTCGTCGCGGAAATATTCGGTGACCGGCTCTACGCGCGGCCATCGCGGGAAATGCTTTATCGTCCGCTGCCGAAATTTCCGGCGGTGGAGCGCGATTTCTCCTTCGTGTTTAAAGACGAGATCACGTTCGGCAGAATCAAAGCGGCGATTCACGAGATCCGCTTGAAAGATTTACGCAACTTTGCGCCGGTTGAAATATTCCGTGGCGGATCGGTTCCGGCGGGCAGTTACTCGATCCTGCTGCGCGCAAAATTTCAATCCTTCGCACATACTCTCCGGGAAGACGAAGTCAACGACTGGTCGGCGAAGATCGTCGCGGCACTCCAACACCTCGGCGGGGTCCAAAGAGCCTAGTCCCTTTACATCATCCTCTCTAACCTGTCATCCCGAGCGAAGCGAATGATTCGCACGCGAATCATTCGCGCAGTCGAGGGACCTGCTGTGTGCAGGCGGCGCCGGAGCTGACGGCAAACAACAGGTCCCTCGACTTCGCTCGGGATGACAGATTTGGGATATACCGACCCGATCACAGGGTTGGGGTATTTTTGACGAAGATTTAGAATGGCCGCACATGTCCGATCCGGTCAAAATCATTGAATGTCCCCGTGATGCATGGCAAGGATTGCAGGAGCCTGTTCCAACCGATCTGAAGGTGTCTTATCTCAATGCGTTGATCAGTGCGGGATTCAAGCACATTGACGCGGTGTCGTTTGTGTCATCCAAAGCGGTCCCGCAGATGGCGGACTCAGAAGACGTGCTGAAAGAACTTGACCCGCCGGATGACGTTGAAATCATAGCAATCGTGGTAAACGAAAAAGGTGCGCAGCGGGCCATCAACACTCAGGTTGTGAGCACGCTCGGGTTTCCCTATTCGATCTCGCCTACGTTCTTGCAGAAAAATCAGCGTCAGACTCCGGAAGAATCGCTCGATGAACTCGAGCTAGTCCAGAAAAAAGCCGATGACGCCGGACTTGATATTGTGGTTTACATTTCCATGGCCTTCGGCAATCCCTACAGTGACGAGTGGAATATCGAAGAAGTAGTCAGTGCAGTCGACGTTCTTGAATCCAGCGGAATAAAAATGATTTCCCTGGCCGACACAGTGGGCATAGCTTCCGCTGACCAGGTCAGTGAATTGGTCTCGGCAGTGGTAGAAAAATATTCATACCTCGAAATCGGAGCCCATCTGCACAGCCGGCCAGAACTGGCGGAGCAGAAAATTCTTGCTGCCTATGACGCAGGTTGTCGCCGCTTCGATTCAGCCATCGGCGGCCTGGGCGGGTGCCCGTTCGCGCAAGATGCACTGGTCGGAAACATCCCGACAGAACGTGTTTTGGACGCGCTAAAACAGCGCGATGCCGAATTGCCGAAATTGAAATCGCTAGACACATTGCTGCGAGCGTCGGCCGAAATTGCGGCCAGATACACGCAGTCGCATGCTGCTGATTAAATGGTTAGGCTGGCAAACCAATAACCACTAAGGACACGAAGTTACACGAAGAAAAAAACTTCTTAAGATTTGTAC
>DATNAF010000319.1:0-7752 GCA_035572845.1 Terriglobales bacterium | reverse complement strand
CAAAAAACCGAACTGCTGTCCGACAACATTCCGGTTTTCTGCTACATCCAAGTTTGTTACAGCGCGATTTCAGCGCTAACACATGGAAGTGGGGCCTCGTAGAAGTCCATGAAGAGGATTGGCCGTGTATTGGAAGCGGAGGTGGTCGCGGAATTTCTCCGCAATGAGTATTTCAAGCCCGAATATGATCGCGACCGCGACAGATTTTCGGCGCTGGTCCGCGACCCGGATCTGGCAAACGAATTTGAAAACAGGACCCGGAAAGCGCTCTTTTATCGTCGTCGCAGCACCATGTGGCGCGAACTGCCGGCCGATACGCAGTGGTGGGAGGTCTCGCTCGAACCGGCGGATCTTCCTAAATTGCAAATTTTCCCTCGAGCGCACTGGTGCCGCATTACCGGCGGCGATTACAACCTGCTGCGCACGGTAGAGCGCATTCGGCAAGGTGAGATCGACCGCCGCTGCTCGGAGAAAATTGCTGACATCAAAGCGCTCAGCCAGAGATTCAGCCAAGCCGTCGACCGCAGCACTCTGCTGCTGATCGGCATCGACGACCGCCAGCCATTCCGAATTCTCGAAGGCAATCATCGCATGGCTGCCGCCTTCCTGAACGATCCGGAGACCCTGCTCGATCAGTTTCGCGTAGTCTGTGGCTTCTCACCACGCATGCGCCAATGCTGCTGGTATGACACCAATCTGTTTACCCTGGCACGCTATTTGAGGAGCCGAATTCAATATCTGCCTAACCAGGACGCGCGCATGCCGGCAAGTCGGGACGAAACAGAAACAAGACACCGGCAGCAACCAGAACCTGGCAATTTGGTGATCGGCTGAGTGGGAATATTTCGTGATTGGGTGATTTCGTGATTGGGTGATTTTGTAACCGGGAATTACAGACGAGCTCGTCACCTGCAAATACCCGCCTTTCCTGCTAACAGGCAAAAATACAAGGAAAAATTGATCGCAGCCTCGGGAATCGAAAGATTATGCCCAAAAATCGCAAATTTGATTTGAAGCTGAGGAAACGAACAGGGAATAACAGGAAAGCCGCCGGAATCTGGCCTAAGCACAGTGAAAACTAGACCTTAGCTGATCTTCGCAAAAGGATTCAAAAAAATAACAGGAAACGAACAGGGTAGCATTTCGAGAAGTTTGGGAATCGGGTCGGCTACGGCTGATCGAGATCGCATCCGAGAGAGAAGCGCAAGGCCGCGCAGACTTCCCGCATCCGCAAGGAACTCAGTTGGGCAACCCGTCGACCGAGTCGATGCTGCGAAATAGAGACAGTGTTGTGCAGGTTCACTGCACATGGCGCCTTCATGCCGTCCTCTTCATTCAATACCACTTCAGAGGGAACGCCACGAATCGTGGAGGTCACTGGGGCGACGGTCACGGTCGAAAGGTAAGCAATAGCGCTGTCGCGAGTTAATACGACCACAGGTCTCTTCTTATCCGGCGCGGCAAACTGATAGATTCGGACGTCCCCGCGGGCTACTCTGCCGGCCACGCTGCCTCCGCCTCCCAAATAGATGATTCATCGCTGCCCTGGGGTCGTTTTGCATAGCCTTGGCGGTCGCGTTCTTCTCTAGCGAGGACTTCCAACCTGCGGAGATGCTCTCTCAGTGCATCGCGTACCAGTGCGGAACGATTGCGCTTTCGCTGCCGTGCCGCTCGATCGGTGGCCTGCAACAGCTTCTTATCGAGAACAATCTGAATTGTCTCCATATGTCGAGTCTACCCCACAGTATACTCGACAACCGTTGAATCGGGCTGATTTCGCCATATTTCGTGATCGGGTGATTTTGGGATCAATCCCCGCGCAATGAGCCGAATTTTGCGCGCTTTTCGGTCCTCCACGAAATCCTATTTGCCAGCGCCCTATTTAAGTTATTACAATAGTAATAACATCGCGAACGGGGCAGTTATGGTTCAGCTTAAGGTCCGCAAGTTCGGTAACTCATTAGGAGTGGTCTTGCCCAAGGAGGTAATCAATCGCCTCCACACTCGCGACGGCAAGCCATTGTTTTTGGTAGAGGCCCCGGAAGGGGGATACCTCCTTACTCCTTACGATCCTGGCTTCGAGAAGAAAATGCGCAAAGCAGAAGACATTCTCACCCGCTACCGCGACACATTACACGTTCTCGCCAAGTGAGAAAGCCGCTCTGGAGCAGCGAAGGCGACGCTCTGGCGCTTCACAATCGCGTTCTCGCGATGCACGGCGGTGCGGCTGGATTGCGTGATCGCGCGCTTCTCCACTCAGCTCTGGCTCGGCCGCAACAACACTTTTCTTACGCTGAGGCGTCGGACATCCCTGGCTTGGCTGCGATTTACACAGCAGGCATCGTACGCAACCTCCCATTTGTAGATGGCAACAAGCGCACCGGATTTGTTGTGGGAATCATGTTTCTCGAGCTCAACGGATATCGCTTCGCCGCGACTCAGGAAGACGCAGCCCAGGCAGTCCTGGAATTGGCAAGCGGCAAACTTGACGAGGCTGGCTATGCGGCCTTTCTCCGCGCGAATTCGTTTTCCAGCAAAAGACGCGGGAGTAATCGATAGAACTCCTGAATCCGGCAATTTCGCGATCAGTGTGATTTGAGCTTAGCGGCTCAGAAGCTTAGCGGCTTAGAAGCTGCTTTTGGTCGGGGCGAAGGGATTCGAACCCACGACCCTCTGCTCCCAAAGTCGAGGCGATTTGGCGGCGTGAGCGAAGCGGGAGACGCCAGCCGAGATCCTGAGCGCAGCGAAGGACCTCAGGCTAGCTTCGGCTTCGAAGCTGCGTGGCTTCGCAGCTTTTGTTGGTCGGGGCGGAGGGATTCGAACCCACGACCCTCTGCTCCCAAAGTCGAAGCGATTTGGCGGCGTGAGCGAAGCGGGAGACGCCAGCCGAGATCCTGAGCGCAGCGAAGGACCTGAGTGGGATTTTCTTGGTCGGGGCGGAGGGATTCGAACCCACGACCCTCTGCTCCCAAAGCAGATGCGCTACCAGGCTGCGCTACGCCCCGACTGCTCTCGATTTTACCGCACAACAGAACCCGCTGCGGGTAGCGGCGGGCTACTCGAAAACGAACCCGCTGCGGTAGCGGCGGGCGATTCTGACCCGACCTAGCCTCGTCACTTTGAGCACAAAGCGCAAAGCGCCCGCCGCTACCGCAGCGGGTTCTGCTGGAAATAAAAACGCCGGTCCCGAAGGGACCGGCGTGAAGTGATCTACAGCTTTGGTTAGAAGGTGATCTTCAATCCGTATTCAAGCTGGCGAGGAGCACCCAGGCTGAACGTGCCACTTCCCAAACCTGCACGGCTGCCGTCCAGCGTGTTGGTCGCATTGGGATTGCCTGCGCCTGTATAGACGGTTCCGTTGAGGTTGCTCGCAGACAGCACACCGTTGACGCGTGTTGCCGGCGAGATCGCGAAGTTGGCAAAGTTGAAGATGTTGAAGATGCTGATACTCGGTTCGATGCTCACGCGCTCTTTAACTTTGATCGGAACCGAGAACCGCATATCAAACGCCCGCAACCAGTCATTCGCGTACAGAGTACCGGGCTGAACTGGCGCTAAGGTGTCCTTCACCGCACCGAGTTGAATCAACTGGGTCTGCGTGAACAGACCAGCATTGACCAGCGCCTGCCCAGCAGGGGTGAGCGTGCCAGCCTGATTGACGTTGTAGTTCGCAATCACGCTCGCCAGACCTGCGGCGGAGACGCTACGCCCGTAGGTACCGATGTTCTGGCCTGGGATGATGTCTCCGGTTGTCCCGTCACCCGTGAAATCAGTGTGGAAGATTTCACCAGGGCGACCCAAGTCCTCCGATACGAGCGTTGTCGGAAGAGGTGAGTTGAAGTGGCCGATAAAGCTCATCTGCACACTTGCCGGGAAAGTGAAGATGGTGCCGAATGAGAATTGATGCCGACGATCAAAGGAGGTAGGTCCAAAGAAGGCTGTCGGATTGTTGAAGTCGTTGGCGTTGTTGATGAAGTCCTGGTCGCCGGCCATGCTGTCGAACCGCGACAAGGTGTAGGCGAACTGAGCATTCACGCCGTGAATAAACGGTAGCATGCCCAGCGGATTAGAGACCAACCGCTGCCGAACCGAGATCTCAAGAGCGTTGTAAACGGAACGGCCAATCGGGAAGAGCATTGAGTTATCGCCAAAGAAAGGATTGATTCCCGGGAAAGCTGCGCCAAGGCTAGGATCGAGAGGTACCCCGAATGCAGGACCAAGCGCTTCAATCGGTACTCCGCCCGTAAAACTATCGAGGGAATCGAGTCCGTTATTGGCGAAATCGTCGATTGTGAGCGACCGCGGCGTCTTCAGCGGCTTTCCGGAGGTGGGGCTAGTCGCGCAAGCGCCCGGCGCTAATCCAGCATCGATCGTAGCTACACCGCAGTTTGCCAGTGTCGCTGCAATCGCATTCTGAGCCGCAGTTTTGTTCAAGAAGCGAGCATCGCCAGTATGGTTTGTGTTTACCCCCAGTAAGAAATGGGTGCTGACGTTGCGAAGGTAATCCGCACTTACTACCGTTCCTTTGCCGAACTCACGTTGCACTCCTACGTTCATCTGATAGGAGCGCGGGGACTTGTAGTCGGGAGCGTAGAGCTGGCCGCCTAGATTGGCATCCAGCGACTCACCCACGAAATTGGGATTCACACCGACACCGGCAGCCTTGGTTGCAGCCTGGAAACTGTTTTGCAGATCCACAATATTCTGCGCTACAGAGCCAATTGGCTGGCCACAAATTTGGCTTGCAATGTCCAGTCCATCAATAGAAGTCACGGCGTTTCCCCCGGGGAAAGCGGCAACGCCGTTAGGGCAAAGATTTCCGATGACGCTATTGAACAAACCCTTTGTCAGGCGAACCGGGCGATCAAAGAGAACGTTGTTGAAGACGGCGTTCTCGTAGAAGAGTCCGGCGCCGGCGCGAATGACTGTCTTTCCATTGTGGAACGGATCCCAGGTAATCCCGACCTGCGGAGCCAGGTTTCCATTCGGTTGTTTTACAGGATTTCCGAGTCCCGGGATGTTGCCAAAGTTGTCCAGCAAGTTTCCAGTACAGGGCGGAGCCGGGTCGAAGTTTGCCAAGTCGATCGCCGAGCACGGAATGGCAGCGAGATCGCTATCAGTACGACCAGTATCCCGGACGTATCTGAGTGCGTAGTTGAGTGTTAGGTTGGGACGAAGTTTCCAGCTATCGCCAACATAGAAGCTGAAGCGATCGTCGCTCTGACCACCAGCCGGGAAGCCGAAGCCTGGCTGCTCGGTGAAGAATCCTTGGCCATTACCCAAGAAAATCCCGGTAACTGGGTAATTCAGCGGGTTGGCCGCTCCACCCGCAAACGCGCCATTTGGGGTCGCGCTTATAGTTGACCGAATCTCCGGAGCCAGGCCGAAGAACGAAGCCAGCCCGCCGCCCCGGATGGCGTTGAAGGATACGCCATAACGAACAATGTGGTCGCCCCAAATCTTGCTGCCGTCGTACTTGATCTGGTGATCGGTCTGGAAGGTCTGCTGCGGAGCCAGATCATTCGGCCCGGTTTGGAAACGTGGACTTATGCCTCTAATTTCAATGAAGGCGTTTGGAATCGGGTCAAAAGCGCCAGAGGCTTGCGCGGCATCCCCGATCAGGTTGTGGAACTTGAGAAAGCCAAATCGGATTGAGTGAGTGAAAGATCCAGTGTTGAAATCGAGTCCGATGGCATGCGAGGGGGTATTGTCCTGGTTAAAGAACGGCTGAAAGTTAGTTTCCGAGCTGGCCAGGATGTTGTCATCATAGGCGAACTTGTAGAACAGCTTGGCCGAGCCCTTGATGGTGTAGTCCAAGCGGCCGCTGATCTGCTTCTCCTTGAATGGCGCGCCATAGCCACCGCTTAATGGTGCGAATGGTCCTTGAGCAACTACGGGTTGGAATAGATGTTGAGTGATGTTCTCGCCGGACGCGAAAAAGAAGAGCCGGTCCTTGAGGATCGGGCCACCCAAAGTGAAGCCCGTGTGGTTGCGCTGGAAAGGAACGTCCGCTCCACCTGGAAAATTGGCGTCGCCGGCGCGCTTGTCGCGGAAGAGATAGAATCCTTCCCCGTGGACGGTGTTTGTTCCGGATTTGGTGAGCACGTTCACTGCGCCTGAAGAAGTGAGTTCAGTGGACATATCCAGCGTGGACTGGCTGAGCTGGAATTCCTGAATCGAGTCGGCAGGAATGTTCTGCGTCGTGGTACCGACCGTCTCGTCGGTTACGTCGAGTCCGTCGACTTCGATTCGAGTCGTTCGGCCAGCACGACCGCCGATCGAGATTCCAGCGAAGCCGTTCTTGGTCGGATCAAAGTTATTGCCGTCCTGAATCTGCACGCCCGGCTCAAGCTGGGCGGCATCGAGGAAGTTGCGGCCGTTGATCGGTAGATTTTCGATCTGCTCACTGGTGATTACGCCTTGGACGGTCGCTTGCTCGGTGTTGACGGTAACGCCATTGGCTTCGACTGTGACTTCCTGCTTTTCGGCTGCGAGTCCAAGCTTAACGTTGCCTGGCGAAATGTTTCCCACTGTGACCGTGGTCGGCAGGTTGGTGGCGCTGAAGCCCTTTGCCGTAACAGATACCGTGTAGTTGCCCGGATTGAGCGGGCCGGAGTTGTAAATGCCGCTGCCGGTAGTTGTGCGGGTAACCGTCTGACCGGTAGCTACGTTCTTAATGGTTACCGTTGCGCCAGGAACCACCGCATCCGATTGATCGGTGACTGTTCCCTGGATCGCTCCGGTTGCGGCGGTCGCTTGTCCAAAGGCAGGCAGCGATGAAAGCGTCAAGACAAACGCAAACATGGCGAACCCAGCCAGGATCAGCTTCCAAGGGGAAAATCGCTGATTGCTCATTCTCCTATTTCCTCTCTTTTTTATTGCTGCGTTCAACATCGTTGTTGTGTGGAGAACACTCATTACGCGTGCGAGGTTGAGACCTATTGCTGTGCACGAAAGCAATCGCAATTCCACTTAAGCCTGCCGTAAGTTACAGATTTTAATGGGTTAGGGTTTCAGACGAGAGGCTCTCATCCGATAATTCGGATTTTCGGAGAAGGTTGCCTACGGATTTACGTATTTTGTCAGCGTTTGATACCGCTTCATCCCGACATAGCTATTACGCATCCCGAACGAAAACTTTTTAACACGGAGGACACGGAGAGCACGGAGGAAAGCGCGGGCTTTTTGCTTTTTGTCGTCCAGTTCTCACGCCTTCGTGTCCTCCGTGACCTCCGTGTTCAAAGCTTTCCGTTATGTGGTTACCCTCTCATTTGTTCGGAGATGAAGTGGACTGCCACTTGCTCCGCCCAACGTCCGTCGTAACCCATGGGGTCGGCCAAAAAGGCGCAATGCCCGCCATGAGGGGTCTCGATCAAGCAAACGGCCGGGTTGGCGGTAAGCTTAGCCCGGGTTTCAGGCAATATTCGGATGAAGGGATCGTCCTGAGCATGAATAACTAAGGTGGGGACTTGGATATGATCGATCACCCGCGCGGCACTGGCGCGGTCATAGTAATCGTCGGCTCCGGCGAAACCTTCATAACGGGCGGTAATGCGATCATCAAAATCGCGGATGCTGGCAAAGAACTTGAGATGGGCGGCGTCGTAGCGGTCGGGGAAGAGGAGAGCTTTGCGCCGGAAGCGGCGACGCAATCCCATCAGGAACTTGATTTCGTAAATGCGATTTGCCCAGGAGTGCAGCGCGTCAGCGGAGGCTGCCAGGTCCGCGGCCGGAGAAACGGTTGCGACAGCT
>DATNAF010000318.1:0-5021 GCA_035572845.1 Terriglobales bacterium | reverse complement strand
TGTCGCCACAGGATTTAAATTCACCGAAGGCCCGGTTTGGGATCCAGCGGGATATCTATATTTCAGCGACGAAGCTGGCAACAAGATTTACCGCCTTTACCCGGGCGGCAAGAAAGAAGAAGTCATCTCGATCGGCGATCCGGACGGAAACACCTTCGACAGGCAGCATCATCTCATCGACTGCTCAAGTGTGCTGCGTGCGTTGGTCGAAGTTACTCAAGATGGAAAGTACAAGATTCTGGCCGACAACGACCACGGCAAAAAACTGAATACGCCGAACGATGTCGTCCTCGGTCCCGACGGCGCTCTCTATTTCACAAATCCGAATATGGATTTCCGTCCTGGCATCAAGCAGGAGATTCCGTTTCAGGGCGTGTATCGGCTCGACGACAAAGGCAACGTGCGCCTGCTCACGAAAGATCTCACCCAACCGAACGGTCTAGCTTTTTCTCCGGATGGCAAACGTTTTTATGTGGACGACAGCGAACAGCGCAATATCCGCGTATATGACGTGTCCGCTGACGGATCGCTCGCCAACGGTCGCATCTTCGGAGAAGAGCCAGGCGGCAAAGATGACGGTGTGCCCGATGGCATGAAAGTGGACAAGCAGGGAAACCTGTTCGTGGTTGGTCCCAAAGGAATTTGGGTCTGGGATGCAAATGGAAATCACCTCGGCACAATTGTCGTGCCCGAACAACCTGCAAATCTGGCTTGGGGAGACAAGGACTATCGAACGCTCTATATCACCGCAACCACCTCGGTCTACCGCCTGAAGACGAATACGCAAGGTTTTGTGCCATATGTCCAGCACTGAAATGGCGACGCAGCGTAATTTAAGCATGCCCCCAGAACAAAGATTGGCCATGGATCTGTCCTTCAATGCAGCGGCCACGGACCTCGTCGGGACGAGGAACACAGACGACGCCCGATTCACATGATCGACAAGGTATCGGCCGAAGATAAAACCACGTTGATGGCGCTCCGACCGCGAAGAATGAAACAAGCATCCAACATTGACCGGTAAGATTTATGAGCGCCCCTTATTGCTCGTCTGCTTCAGTTCCTTGCATCTGTGCCACCCTGCGCTGTGCCAGCCGGGCTGTCACTAATTTTTATGATCTTGTCCTTGCTCCTACTGGCCTGCGTATTACCCAATTCCTGGTCTTAAAGACCCTCCATGAACGCGGCGAAATGGCTCAATGCGAGTACGCACGCGACCAGGGGATCGCCACCGAGACTCTATCGCGCCGCTTCACCGCTCTTCGGAAAAAGGGTCTGCTCGAGGTTCGCCCGGGCAGACGTGGCGAGAGGTTCTATCGTGTCACTCCGAAAGGCGAACAGGCGTACATCGAGGCATTGCCATACTGGGAGAGAGCGCAAGGACGCCTGACAAGGCTGCTGGGTGACAAAGGTGCCCAAACAATCTCAGAAATGTGCCAGCATCTTTGCCAGGCAGCTCATGAGGCGGAACAAATGAGAGCAAAAAATCACGTCGAACATCCAGAGCACCAGGAGTTTGCGGCCGATTAGAGCCGATTAGAAATGAAGTGCGGCGTCTTGTCTACTCTGGGTCCCGGCCTTCACCGGAGAATATGTTTCGCGCGAGTCGCGGTTTGGCGGTCTTCCGGGTTGCACCAACATAGGCACTTTTGTCTTGAGCTGTGCGCCGCCGCCTGTTCGGGCGTGACAGCTTGCTGGTCTGAGGCATTTTAGGCAGACCCAGCTTCGCCCCTGAGCCGCGCAAGTTCTCGATCATCTCGCGATCGAAACCCTCGATCTTCGCCAAGTCACTCCAGCGTCGGATCGGGCGGCTTTGAACGATACGTGTCGCAAGAACCACGCCAATACCACCGACCTTGCTGATTCGGTAAAGGGTGTCATTGTTCAGATCAATGCCGTTTGCATTTCCAAGTACCATAGATCTCCTACCGGCAGCTCTAACTGCGGGGAGTGGCTGACACTCCCGCGACGAGAGTATCACCCCAAGTTCTTCGATGCCGCAACACGCGGCAAAATCAATTTGCATCACGCCAACCCAGGGTTGCTATGGCAACGCCTTGTTCGCAGTGAGCGCCAGGGCCCTGGCTGAATGCTGGGGTGCTCCCAAGATGCCCGAGCGCATTTCCGCAGAAGTCTCCGAGTGCGCGGCACTTCCGTGGCTCATTCCTACAATCACCAGGCCGGCCACTACCAGCGCTGTCGCGGCGGTCTTGGTGAACAATTGCCATCCGTGAAATCGCTCTTTAAGCCACATAGGCTTCAGTTTGGTTAATAGCAGTGCGCCCAGAAAGATAATTACATAACGTACGCCGGAGATTGCGTCCACAATTGCCGGATGCGCCAGGCTGATGGCATAAAAAATGAGAAAAGATCCTACGCCGGAAAGAAATCGGTTTACGAAATACCAGAACCTGTTCCGCGGAGTGTCCTGTCCGGATTCCGCAAAGATTTGCTTCCTCCATGATCCAGGGACGAGCAGCGCCAATGCGCCGGCAAATGTCCCTATCGTGAACCAGACATAGCCGCTGACGAAATTGGTCTGGTCGTAGACCACCTTTTCAAGCACGTTCACGAGGCCTAGCAGGCCCGCAGCCAGCAGCACAGGAGGCAGCAGTTTTTTCATTGAGAGCTTCTCCGACAGGAACATAACGAAGCCTCCGCTCGCCATGAGCGCAAACCCTAGTAGCTGGCCACCACTCATCTGCTTCGATAAGAGCGCGAACGCTATAGCTGCCGTCGCCACTGGCGAGAACCCTCCCATCACGGCGAGAGTCTCGGATGCTTCACCCCGCTTCAGGGCCATGTAGTAGAAGAAGACCCCGATGAGGTGCACGACTCCAGCTACAAAGGCTATCCACATAAGGTGAAAGGGGGGTGAATTGTATCCGAAAGGCACGAGAATGACTCCGAACACGCTCATCGCGCCAAGCCAGAAAACATAGCTGAACAGATTCTTGGTGCCGGGGCTTTTCAGCAGCACCTTGTCCCAAATCAGTGAAACACCGATGAGTCCATGTGCGATGATCGCCACGAACGCACCGTTCTTTAGGAAGTCGAGCACTGGTTTTTACAGTCTTAGGATGTGAAGTTCCGGCAACTCGTCAGGGAATCATGGCACGTGCAGTTTCAGTACCTGTTCTTTGCCGATATGGTGGTTGTCATTGCTCATCAGCGAGACACGTACGCGATGGTCACCGGCAGGAAGGTCGATGAACGTCCAGGTTTTCGATATCGAGTGGATAGGACCATGGCCGTCGAGCTGATAGGCGATGTGCGCCTCGTCGAGCTTGGGTTGTTGGTGAGTGGCGGGATCAACCATACTGACGCCGTCCGTTTGTACCTCCACTACCGCTTTGTGTAATTTTGCGTTTGCGCCAGCATCAGCAAGTTTGGCTGAAATCATTGGCGCCAAGCCGCTCTGGCCGGCAAGGGTGGTGCGGTCGGGCAATGTATTTTCGGGTGAACCGGTGGCGGGCGGCTCCTTCCATTGGCACACTGCGGCGCTGGGCAGGAGCAAAAGCGCGACCACAAACACGAATGCGAGTCGATGCCTCACAGTGAATTTGCTCCCGAATCGAGCCGAGCCGGCCTTGGCGCCAGACAAAGTGTCCGCGACGGAATTTCAATGCTGGTTTGCTCCGGGCTATGCTCGATGCCTATACGCACATACATCATGAGCAGAATCACGCCTATCAGCATCGCCAGTCCGAATACCAGAACAAGCACAACCAGGCTGGGTGCGATTCCGATTTTTTTCAGCTTCATACTGGAACACCTGCCTTGACGTATTTACCGTCCAGGCGTTGCTTCACTTTCCGGCGACCCGGAGAAATCCGCGCGTTACATAATCGTCCATCGTGAGGACGATCATGATGGTGAGCCACACGATCCCTACGGCGGACCAGACCCATACGATCTTCTGCTTCTCATAAAGAAGATGCATAAAGAAGGTTGCGACCAGCAGTGCCTTAATCACTGCTATGGCAAAAGCTATAGGTGCGCTCCATGCGTGCAGGTTGATCAGCGAAATTCCGCCGGTCAGCCCTGTGAGGCACATTAACGTTATCCAGACCCAAATGTACGTTCGCTTCCTGACTACCTTGGTTGCCATAAGCCCTCAAAGATGTTGGTGCCCGATCAAATAGAGCATCGGATACAAGAAAATCCAGACAATGTCCACGAAGTGCCAATACAAGGCGGCGTTCTCGACCGGATTGTGGTACTCGGGCGTGTATCTTCCTTTCCAGGCGAAACAAGTGATGATCCCGAGCACCGTCACTCCAATCAACATATGCAGCGCATGAAAGCCCGTGAGGAAGAAATACAAAACAAAGAAGAGTTCGGCATGCCGGGGATCCGGGCCGTCCCACTGGAAGTCAATTCCAGGGACCTTATGTTCAACCCAGTGGTCATGGTACTCGTAACCTTTTATGGCAAGAAAACAGATGCCGAGAAACATCGATATCAACAAACACCAGACCAGCAGCTTGCGATTGCCTTCACGGGCTCCATGCACCGCGAACGCGACAAATAGGCTGGCGGTGATGAGCACCGCAGTGTTGATGGTTCCAGCCATAAACAGCATGTGGATGCTGCCTTCCCGAAAAGCCTCCGGATACGCGAAGCGGTACGCAATGTATCCCATGATCATTCCCCCGAAAAACATCACTTCCGTGACGAGGAAGACCCACATGCCCAGGGTGGCAGCTTCGCGCTGCTGATCTAGTTCTGCATACTGCTCGTGGAGCGAGCGCGCGTTGAGCGCTTCGTTTCCGGTGAGTTTGAGGCTAGTGTCCGACAACGCTGGCCTCCCGCGGAATCTCAATGTCGCGTGGCAGATCTTCGTAGTTGTAGGCTTCGTGTGTTACTTCGGGGGTTTGGTGGAAATTGTGTTTAATGGGCGGCGAAGAGGTCGTCCACTCCAGGCCCGCCGCATTCCAGGGATTATCGTTCGCTTTCGCGCCATACCTCAATGACCATAGGAAGTAGGCCAGCGGCAATAAATAACCAATCCCCAAAAT
>DATNAF010000317.1:0-5859 GCA_035572845.1 Terriglobales bacterium | reverse complement strand
CCATAGCGAAATAGAGTGGCCAGATTTGTGTTGTACCAGCAGCACTCTTTCATCTTTGGCGATATTCCGCAGAAGAACCTTAGTGATTCTGCGGCGTCAGGCGATGCGAGCAACGCCGCTACCAGGCGGTGATTGCCGTCGAGAATCGTAAGTGGGCTGCTGTCGCTGACACCAATAAGAATGACCGGGCCCAGGTTTGCGCCGTCCCCAAGGATCCGTTCGCCTATCGCGGATATTTTGCCCTGGAATCGCTCCCCGAGCATAGTTTGATGCGCGCCAAACCGCTCCACAATTTCGTTGATTCGAAAATTCCCTTTCCCAATTTTTCTCCATTGCGCGCGTGGAAACACCCTGATCCGGCCCAGATCTTCGGCCCTCACCTCTATCTCATGCCATTCCGTGTCAGCCGGAATCTCGTTCCACAACGCCAGATGCCGGACAAAAAAGAGCGCCCTGCGCTTCGCGTTCTCTTCCCTGCTGTTGATGTCGGGCCTGAAAACCAGATCGCGGAGCTCTTCCCTGTAGTTAAGAAAAATTGGACGATGAAAATCACTCTTCAGAAATTCAGAAATAACCTCGTCTTCCGAAATCAGGCGCAGCGATCTGAGCGGCCGAAAAGACCCGCTCGGTTCCAGGCTTCCGGAGCCAGTCAGTGAACCGATGACAAAGGGCAGCGCCACCATTAAAAGGAGCGTAACCATCAACACCAGTTGCACCAGAATCACCTGCTCCAGTGAGGAATGAAACAAACAGATTCCCCCTACCACCACGCCGCTGACCGCTAATTGGATCCAACTGGTATTGGCTATCTTGTACGACATCTCAAAAGTGATGACCACCGCGCTGAGCGAATAGATGACAGCCGTAACGGCATAAAGAGCCAGCAGATAACTCATTCCGTGAGGCCCTGGTAGCTCGAACTTGGCTCCGAAAAAGTCTGTCCATACCCAGTTCGGCGTAAAACGCAAGCTGACCGCAATCGTAGATCCAATGACCAGCACAATCGCCAGCGCGGTTGCAATCACCCTGAAATCCCTCCGGTCCTCCTCGCTGCTGCCGGCTACCAGAGGAAACATGCTGTTGACGACCGACTGGGAAAGCGTAAAGATGACGCGGCCCACCATTGCAATCGCCGCATACAGCCCAGCCTCTCTGGCGAGAAAGAAGTGCTTCACCAATACGATGTCACTGTTATTAATCAGCACTTGTCCGGCAAAGAATCCCACAGCCAGCAGCAATTCGCGAGCAGCCGTGGAAAAACGGATAGGATTCGGAACGCGCTTCGCCGGATGCGGAACGATCGCAAAATAGGCTATCGCAACAGCTGCGGAATTGGCCGCGATGACTCCGCGGACACCGAAACCCAGAGTCATGAGCAGAACCGAACCGCCGAGACGAACCGCACCTTCGATAACGAGATTGGTGGCAAGACGGCGAAATCCGTAAGCTCCCTGCAAATATCCGCGGCGGCTTCCCAGCGGGATATAGAACGCCGCACCCACCGCCAGAAGGACGATAAGGAGCGGGCTAGGCAAGTTCAGATAGTCGGCAAATCCGCGCCTGAAGACCAGGAGGAACAGCGCGGCAACGATGCCGCATACCCATGCCTGGCGGTGCAGGCCCCGGTAGCCGGCCGCTTTGGCCTCGGGCGATTGTTGCTGAGCAACGATTTTGGCGGAAATGATCTGGAACGAAAGCGTGACCGCCGAAGCCAGAATGAGCAGCGTGTATACAGCCGTCGCGTGACCGTAGCCCTGTGGCCCCAGAAACTGGGCAACAGCGATGTTGTAGGCGAAGTTGGTCGCTGTGGCAAGACCGGAGCCCGAGAGAAGTACAACACTTCCTGAAAGGATCCGGGCTTGTAAACTCGATTTCTCGGTGAGGGGCTTAAACAAGTGTTCGGGCTCCGGGCTGCCGGACGGGGGGATCGCTGAGAAGCCTGTCCTGCGCATTTGATATCAAGTGCCGCAACACTTCGTGCACGGCTCAAATTACTACGTCTTCCGATGCGCAATTCCTATCTTTCGGCTGCTTTTACTCTGATGGCCTGGATTACTCTCCCAATACTGACAACCTATCGCCGAACTAAACGCTTCTAATCAATGTCCTTATGTTGCGTTATGCGAGCGCTTTTCTATTGCTTGTTCTGTTCGTGCCCCGCGGATGCGACTCCGGGCCAAAACCTGTGCAGTTGAAATACACCGCTGCGGGCAAATCGCCTGAACTCCTGGCTGTCTATGAGGGATGGTTCGGGCATCCACAACATATTTCCATCGACTACTCGTCGCACGATCCAGCGGTAATACACCGCCAGATCCAGCAAGCGCAAAAAATGGGCATTTCGGCCTTCGTAGTCGATTGGTATGGAGACCGCGAGCCCTTCATCGACAAAACCTATGCGCTGATGCAGAAAGCCGCCGGCGAACAGCATTTCCATGTGGCAATGATGTACGACGAGTCTCACCAGGAGAACGGAGCAACAGACGAAACTCTTGCTGACCTGAAACACTTTCACGATACCTATCTTTCGCCCGCAGCTCCAGGGCACGATGCCTACCTCACCTACAAAGGCCGTCCAGTTATCTTCATTTTCCCCACGAGTGGCCACACCAACTGGGATTTGGTAAAGAAGGTTACCGATAAGTGGAACCCTGCGCCTTTCTTCATTGATGAAAACCTTCCGGGGCAGTACGCAAATGCTATCGATGGCTATTATGCGTGGGTAAACCCGGGACCGAAAGGATGGGCTCCGAACGGCAGCCATTGGGGAAAGGGCTATCTCGACAGTTTTTATCAGACGATGGTGTCAAAATATCCGGACAAGATCATCGTCGGCGGCGCGTGGGCCCAGTTCAATGACGCGAAGGCGCACTGGGGGCTCAACCGTCACATCTCGGGCCGCTGTGGAAAGACTTTCCAGGACACCCTGAACCTCTGGCGTGAATATGTTCCGGCCAACCAGCCAATTCCCTTCCTCCTGATCGCCACATGGAATGATTATGAGGAGGGCACGGCAATTGAAGATGGAATCCCATCGTGCGGAAACACGGTGCTTCAGCTATCGAACGGCAAGCTGATCAGCTCCCCTGCAACTGCGGAACAGCAGAAGCGGCCTGATAATAGTCAGGCCGCTTCCCTTGAGCAAAAATCTCACGCTACGCGGTAGATTTTTGTCCGTTCCGTGGTCTCCGAGACCATTTCTGAAGCGTAATAGACGTTGCGGATGATGGACAGTGGCCGCGCCCGCACTTCGTCGTATACCCTGCCCAGGTATTCGCCAAGAATTCCCATACAGAAAAACAGGAATCCAGCGACCAGACATCCGGCTGCAGCGAGGCTGAGGCCGAGAGCGGCCAGCGGAGCGCTTACGAGCGCGGCAATAATTCCAAGGACCGGGACAAGAAGGATGGACAGACAGGACAGCGCGAAGCACAGTCGCAAAGGCTTGTAGCTAAAGCTCGTGATCGCATCCATCGCATACTTGATGCGGCTTATGAAAGAGAGCTTGCCATCGCCACCCGCGCGATCATGGCGATCATAGTAGACAACGTCGGTTTTATAACCTACCCAGGCACGCAGCCCTGGCAGGTAACGATTTCCCTCTCGCAAATCGTTGACGGAATCCACTGCCTGCCGGTCCATCAAGCCAAAGATACCGGCGTTGAGAGGGATCGGGTAGTCCGAGAGAGCTCCCAGAACGCGATAAAACAGCGGAAAGAGTTTCGCTAAGATTTTGCGGTGCTCTTCGCGGCTCCTTCGAACCGCGGTGACAACCTGCGCGCCATTGCGCCAGGCTTCAATCAGCTCCGGCAAAACCTCCGGCGGATCCTGGAAATCCCCATCCATCAGGATGACGCCCGCGCCGCGCGCGGTGCGAAGACCTGCGGACAGCGCTCCCATGTGTCCGAAGTTGCGCGACAAATCTACCACAACTACGCTTGGGTCAACAGCTTGCAGTTCTCTGAGCAGTTCCAATGAAGAGTCTTTCGATCCGTCGTTCACATATACGACTTCATAGTCCTCGCCGGTGCCATTCAGCACGCCGGCGACGGCCTCGTGAAACCGGAAAATAAGCTCTTCCTCGTTGTAAATAGGTACAACAACAGAAACCATCTTTAAAACTCCCTAGGATCGTCACCTGTATTGAATTGTTCATCGTGCTCTTTCTCTTTCTGGTCTTCCTCTTCTTACAATGCACATCCTGTTGGATGCTGAAACACGCAAATCCTTTGTTCGCATGGGGCAAATCACTCAGGAGTCGCCTGGAAGATGCGAACGCTCCATCGCGCGGCCGCCGGAGTCAGGACGGCGACAAAGCGGGCATGGATGGGTTGGCTGGCAATCACCTTGCCCCCCTTAATAACTTGTTCTTTGTACACGACCTTATCGACCAGTTGAACCGAAAGTCCATCAGGAGAGTAAAAGACAATTTGGATATCGTGCGATTGATCCACGTAGCGGGTTGTAATCCCCGCCGCAGCCTGCTCGCCAATCGTGCTCTTCAACTGGTCCAACGCAGTTCCTACAAAATCAGCGTTCAACAGGTCTGATCGGTTCTGCTCGAAAGCCAACTTGAAGTTCTTCCAGGATTGCAGGTAACCGCGAACGACTGATGTCGCGGTCTGTTCTTCAAGAGGTCTCGGACTATGGAGATCCGGCGGCTGAATATGCACCGCCGCCTGGTCCGCCCAGAGTGACAGGGGCATGAGCATGAGCGAAGCAGCCGCCAGAACCCTCGCCAGCTTCATTCTTTCCCCCAATTGATTTCATTGCCCATTGCTACGCCGCTCGCCACGGAGATCCTTGCGCCTTCATGCGCCGGCAGTTTGATCGTGGCGATGTCCCGCTTCAACGGTACATCCACTGTGGATTGCATGCCGTCGTACTCTTCCGTGAAGGTTATGATCGTTCCATCCGGCACGGCGTTTCCGCTACAGTCGCGCACCGGAGCAGTCTGCACCTCAATCTGGTTTCCTGCCGGTTTGGCGCTCATCTTTAAGCCACAGGGCTCGCCCGGAACCTGTTGAACGATCCGCTTGCTCGAAACTCCTTCCACTTGCGCCACAAACTTGTCGTCGCCTTCTCGTGAGGTGGAATCCATCTGCGTCCAGGCCGCTCCGTTGACGGTGGTTGTCTTGTGCTGTTGGGTTGCCCCCGAAGCGGGAGCCAACTGAAAGGAAACCGTCTTTGGCTTGATGATCAGGTTGTGATAAGCGTCGAATACATAGACTGCTCCGCTGATGCCGTTATGCAGATTCACAGGAAGCCGCGAGGGCCGGGCAAGAAAGCTCAAGTGTGCGGGAGCGCTTGCGGGAGATACGGCAAGATGACCATGCGCCGTGGAAGAACTCCCGGTCAGGATGACAATATAGTCGCCCGCGCCGGTAAGAACGCCTGCGTCAATATCGATATCCTGTCCCAGATTTACGTCACGTCGAATGACCTGCGCAGGTCCAACAATATACAGCATCGCTTTCCCGTTTCCAGTGCTTCGGATGGAGAACGCGGCCCCGGCCGCAATGGTTTGCGGAAAGTCTATGGAGGGGTTTTGCGCGAGCGCCATCGGAGACATCGCGGCGGCAAGTGCGCCCATAATCAACAGCCGACGCAATCTCATGCTCGCCCTCCCGCAACGTAGGTCGCCGTGATGGTGCGTTCGCTGCTGATCGTTTTCGCCAGGTCCCCAGGAATCTGAATCTTGAATGGCACGGGTGTTTGCGGCAGGAGCGCACGGTCAACATATTCGTCCGCCACCCAGACCAGCTGCCCATTCTTGTTATAAAAAGTTGTCAGCACGTGAGCAATATTGACCACCTCGCCGCTTTCATTCACCAACTGCCCGGTGACTGAGGCGTCCGG
>DATNAF010000316.1:0-4008 GCA_035572845.1 Terriglobales bacterium | reverse complement strand
ACTGCTGCGGCGGGAAGCCTACTGTGCCCGGCTCGCCCGGCACTGGGTGCGGCGTAGCGATATACGGAAACACCGTCAGGAACGGACGATCATTTCCCTCGGTGGTAATGTCTGTGATCTCAGAGTCCGGCTTGATCCAATCGGTCCCTTGCAACACAACCAAAATCCTGCGGTCCTGACAGGCGGGGAAAGCCGAGCACTCCAGGGGATTTCGACTGCCGATCGGTCCGCTTCCTGGCAAAGGGGCAGGGAAATGCAGGTCTGACAGCTGCCTTACCAGTTGCAGCAGGATGTCGATGCTCGGATCGTCCAGGCGGCGCCCATTCTGCAAGCCAAATTGTCCGATGGCCTGATCTTCGGCCGGCAGGTCGAGGTCGAGACGAAGCACGTCAGGAAGAAGTGCGTTGCGCAGCAGGTTCTTGCTGGTGTTTTTGAAATCCGCGGGCAGCAACAATGGGGCGCCGTTGGGCAGACTCGTCACCCCCACGGTGGTCAGCAACCCGGCGCGCGCGGCGATGGTGTTGCCGGTTCCATCATTGTCGTGAATGGTAAGAGCATCGGGAACCAGAGCGGAGTAGTTGGCGACATCGTGCTCCGGAATTTCGAAGTTCTCGGCGTCGCGCATCGTTTTGGGAATAAACACTGTCGCGAAGGCCTGCTGTCCCATGCGCTCGAACTGGGTAAAGACCCCGTCATCATCGCCGTCATGGTCTGGATCAACCTTGACGTGCGATTTCGAAACGCGCTGGCTAACCGTGGCCCACATGTTGATGCGCGAACTCGAGCCTCGGATCATCGACTTGGGCACAGAAACCGCAATCGAAGTAACGTCAAATCCACCAAACGAATCTACGCCGCTGTTTCCGGTTGCGTGCACTGGTCGCCCTCGGAACGGTCCAACCTGACGGAACAGGTCCTGAGTGTTGTTCAGGATGCGGGAGAATTGTGCGAAATCGAAGACAAAGGGATCGTCGCGCAATCCCGCGAAGGCCAACACGCCGTTCGGATCGCCAAACACAGTTCCAAATTTTCCCGAAACTGTCGCATGCCGGTCTCTCACAAGCACGTTGCGCGCTCCAGTCATCCTGGGCCGCGTGGGTCCCACTACCGTTGCGGTCTGTGTCTGACCGGTGGTGTCGAAGGTGATCTGAATCACGAGGTTTTCCCGCGCGTTGCCGTTGTTGTCAATCTTGAATTGGTACAGCAGATCGGGAGAGAAGGCATAGCTTCCTGATTCGGCCGGAACCGTGAAGGGATTGACATTCATGATCATCACCACCCGGCTGGAATCGTTGGGGTCGGTGAAGAGGTAGACATCTGTGATGTCCCCTTCCTGTATGCCGTCGACGGTGGGCGCGTCGCGATGGTCGGCGGCAACCGCGGACGGCGGCAGAGATACAAACAGGCCAAATGCAAGCGCCAACAGCGCAGTTTGAAACAACGCAATTTTCAGGGACTTCATATTTACCTCACGCCTCAAAAAAATTCGCTGAACCTATTGCCTGCGCTCGTTCTCATGGATGAGGCTAGCTTCATCCACTGCGGCGAGAACAATGCCACGTTGGGAGACGAGCTGATAATCGAAGAAACCGGGCCCCGGACCCGTACGCCAGAGGTCGCCCGGCACGCAAATGCGCTGCCCGAAGAAACGCAGACTACGCGCCCGCCAGCACCAGGAAAGAGGGACACAAAATTCCTCATAGCGCCTCTGCCTAAGTACGACCAAACTACACCGGCAGATTACCGGGAACCGAATCGGGGAGGCTGAGCATTTGAACACTTTCCAATTCGGAAATCAAGTGGCAGGCTGACCGCTGCAGTAGCGCCAGGCTGTTGTAACCCGGGGCGCTGTCGCGCCGTCGCGGGTTCTGCATCCGCATCCATGAAACCATCCTCATGACTTTGCTACACTCGCCTGTTTCTTAGATTTCCGATTCGGGGGATTCATGAGTAAGTCATGGGGAAGCCTTTTCATTATCGCTGCATCGGCCCTGGTACTGATCTCTGTCGCCAGCAGTTCGAACGCCCAGCAGAGGAAGACAGAGACTAAGGGCAAAACTGCCGCTCAGGCATACAAAAATATTCAGATCCTTAAGGACATTCCCGCCGACCAGTTGGTGCCGTCGATGCAATTCATCTCGGCGTCGCTGGGGGTGGGCTGCGACTTCTGCCATGTTGAGCACGCGTTTGACAAAGACGACAAAAAGGAAAAGCAGACCGCACGCGAGATGATGACGATGATGTTCGCCATTAACAAGAACAACTTCGATGGCCATCGCGAGGTCACCTGTTATTCCTGTCATCACGGTTCGCACGATGTGACGGGAACGCCAATGATTGCGGAGGAAACCAGCGCTTCCGACCATTCGCGGGAAAATAGCGCCAGTGAAACTGCGCACAATACAAATCCACCTTCTGCGGATCAGGTGATCGACAGGTTCTTGCAGGCAGTCGGAGGTGTCGCTGCATTGGACAAAGTCAACTCCCGCGTGCAGAGCGGCCACATCGACTTTGATGGCCATCAGGTCCCGATTGAGGTGTACGCAAAGTCTCCCGACAAGCGGCTGTCAGTGATGCATATGCCAAATGGCGAGAACACCACCGCATTCGACGGCGAACAAGGATGGCTCAGCAATGGCGGCCGTTCAGCTCGGGAGATGAATGCGGCGGAGAATGCCGGCGCCAAGATTGACGCGGAACTGAACTTCCCGCAAAACCTGAAGCGTATGTTCGACCAGCTTCGAGTCAGCCGGCCGGAGAAGATCGGCGACAAGGAAGAGACCGTTGTCGTTGGGCGCAAGCAGGGACAGCCGCCGGTGAAACTTTATTTCGATCCTCAAACCGGCCTGCTCACGCGGGCGGTTCGCTATACGGAAACTCCCCTTGGCCGCTTGCCCGTGCAAATCGATTACAGTGACTACCGCGAGATAGGCGGAATTAAGACTCCTGCGCAGTGGACGCTCGCCCGCACCAGCGGCCGCTTCACCATTCACATTGATGAACTCAAGCAGGAACCGATTGCGGATTCAAAGTTCGAGCCGCCTGCGGCATCGTCGAACGATGCCGGCAAGCCACGATAACGGAGAAATACTGTTTCATCGAGCCTGCGAATTCTGCCTGGCTGAATTCACCACCACCCGCGCATTCTTCGGAGTGCGCGGGCCTAAACAGCCCGAGCGACAGGTGCGTAACCGTCCAGTGCATATCCATGTACATCCTTGAAGCGACGCCTCACCAAGTTGCTTAAGGCTCTTCGGCTGGCAACAAGCCCATTGTCCGGGAGTGCATTCCAGAGCTCCATACCCGCCGGATATCGCTTGAAATTTCAGAACAAATGAAAGCAGATCTGCCGCGAATTTCCGGCGAGCAGATTTGGCCCCAACCAACGTGTTCGCGCTGGCCATGCGAGTTTGGCTGCGAACCATGCGCAACGCCTGAAGATGCAGGGGCCGGAAGAGCCGAATCCCGTATCGCTGCCGCTGTTTCTCGTAATGAAGTTCTAACCCTCGGGTAATCGCAAGCAGGGAAGCAGACGATGAATGCAGGGATCTCAGGGTCGCTGAATGCCGAAGGCTCTTGAAAGCGCGCTGGCGTTCAATGGGCGCGTGAAGGCGATTCATCTCATCTACCTGCGCGTCGAGATCTTTCAAATTGCGATCGATCGTAGTGAGGTGCGTGTCGATCCGCCTGAAGCTTGTGAATGGCAGCGCCGCTTTCCGATTCGTCGCGGTTGTCTTCTCCGTCTTCCCAAACAAATGCCCAGCGAAGATGGGAAGTAAAACGAAACATAGTGCCGCCTGACGGTAGTGAGCCATTCGTGTTTCTAGTTCACTCCCCCGAGCTGGATTCGGCTTCCAGTTGCGCCAGCACCGTCCTAAAGGCGAAGCGATCGCCGGGACACCGCGTTCGCGACACCTCGCTATGTGGCATGATTCGCTGCAGAGGAATGTTGTACTTCTCGCGCAGATGACGACATAGCTTCACCAATGAGGCCAGTTGTTCGCGTGT
>DATNAF010000315.1:0-4411 GCA_035572845.1 Terriglobales bacterium | reverse complement strand
GAATGGCGTGAGCTCGTCCATCGCGCCGCTTCACGGCTGAAACCCAAATACCGCAGAGTTTTCGTCCTTCGTGATTTGGAGGAATTTAGCACCGCCGGCGCCGCTAAGGAATTAGGAATTACGGTTCCAATGGTAAAGACGCATCTTCACCGTGCACGGAAGGTTATCCATCAGGAACTCACGAAAATGGTGACTCCATGTTGTAAAGCAAGTATGGGTCCCAATTTCCAAAGGCCACGAACAGTTGAAGAGAGCCGGAAGAAGCTGGGAACCACCAAACGCGCAAATGTGGACCCGATTCAAAAGGAAGAAGGGACCGATCGAGTTCGAGCGGAGCACTGCACTAAGAAGGCACAAGAACTTTGTGAAGTCGCTTGCGGAGGCGACTGATCGCTAACGGATGATAGAGAGGAGAGTGCTGCCGCCATCCCTTGTACCGGGAATCGTCAGGTTTTCACTGCGAACACTTTAGGCAGGAAATATGACGAAACAAATTAGAGAAGCCCTGATTCGTAGCCAACCACTACTGGTCGATTAGTCGCTCTCTCGTACCTCAGGGTAGTACTGTGGAGCCTCTCGGCGGTCGAACATGCCGTAGTCACGGACGATTCGAATCGACCGCATCCTTGCCTCATCGGGAAGCATAACCGAACCCACAAAAATGTCTGCCTTAGCGCGGTCTTTGAATGTGATCATCAGGATGATCTCCCCTGGAGTCAGCATGGATTCAAAAATGTCCCAGGTCGTGAAATCGTCCTGTGGACGCAGTCCCAGCCACTCGGCGCAGTCGGCGGAATTGGTGGTCTCCTTCCATTTGGCGGGGCGCTTCGCGTCGACAAGGACGACGGTGGTACCTTCTCCTGCTTCCGTCTCGTCAAGCCGTTGCTCCTTGATTTCGAGCCCCTCGGGAAGCATGGTGTCCTGCGTGATCTGCCCCACTCGCAGATGATAGTCGTGCAATACTTCACCTCTGCCCAACTCCTGGACCTCATGGGGCTTCATGTTGGTGCGCCAGCGAACGACTGCCTTTTCATTCTCCCAATTGGATAGAGATAGAATCCAGCCTTCCCGATTCAAGCTCCGATAGTGTATGTTGTCGACGAACCCCTCGACCTGCTCAAGTTCAGGACGGAGCATCTTCACGTAACCCAGGTAAGCATCCCATTTGTCTGGCTTTGGACGAAGCTCAAATAACACAGAAAACATCTGGAGTTCCTTTCGTTATCGCTGATAGCAGGTGCGTAGGAGAATCCCTTGGAAAGAGGCGTCGATAGATTTCATTCGCAACGGCGGAGCGAAGTGGAGGATGCAAGGTCGTTTCCCCCACTTCGCTATTGCCGATCGTCCAATTGACTGCGCCCTGCTTACAGGCCCGAGGTTTCTTTATGCGACTTTCCACTCGGGTCGGATGTAGTGACACGTGTAGCCGTTCGGAAGCCTTTCCAGATAGTCCTGGTGTTCCGGCTCAGCCTCCCAGAACGGTCCTTCCGGCACAACCTGAGTGACAACCTTCCCCGGCCATTTGCCGGAGGCTTGCACGTCACGAATGGTCTCCTCGGCGATTCGCCTTTGTTCCTCATTTGCGTAGAAGATGGCGGAGCGGTAACTTGCGCCGACGTCGTTGCCCTGACGATTCAACGTGGTTGGATCGTGGATTTGAAAGAAGAATTGAAGCAACTTCCGATAACTCAAGACAGAAGGATCAAACATAATTTCAATGGCCTCGGCATGAGTTCCATGATTTCTGTAGGTTGCATTGGGGACGTTGCCTCCGGTATACCCGACTCGACTCGAGACTACGCCGGGAAGCTTGCGAATCAGGTCCTGCATTCCCCAAAAGCAACCGCCCGCGAGGATCGCTTTCTCCGTGTTGCTCATGCTGTCTCCTTTTTCGCCGGTGCCTCGAACAGCTTGACGTACTCGCCGTAGCCTTCTTCCTCGAGTTCGTCCAGCGGAATGAAACGAAGAGAGGCTGAGTTGATGCAGTACCGCATCCCGCCCGCGTCTCTGGGTCCATCATCGAACAAATGCCCGAGGTGACTGTCACCGTTTGCGGAACGGACCTCAATGCGCTCCATCCCGTGCGTCGAATCGTGAAGCTCAACCAGGTTTTCTGAGGCGAGTGGTTTCGTGAAACTCGGCCATCCGCAGGAACTGTCGAATTTATCCTTCGAAGCAAACAAAGGCTCGCCCGAAACAATGTCCACGTATATTCCTGGCTCTTTGTTGTCCCAGTATTCGTTCTCGAAAGGGCGCTCCGTGCCGCTCGTTTGCGTAACCCGATACTGCTCAGGCGACAGCCTGGAAATGGCGTCAGGGGTCTTGTGATATTCAGGCATAATCTACTCCTTCTTGTTCGTCGCCAGCGGCGACTTTATTCAGTATGAACCCAACCATCGAGGCCCGGCTTCCGTCGCCGGCACCGATTCAGTCGGGTCATATCTCCAGCTTCCCTGCATAATGGCGCGTAACCTGCGCCGCTGAATTGCCTTCCAGCGCGAGGCCGTAGGGAAGCCCTCCTGTATCCAAATGTCGTATTCGGCTGAATGAACCGACGATCTCCGCAGAATCAGCCGACATATCTATTCTGGCGACTACCGTGGAGTGCGGACACATCGGAATATTAGGTATAAACCTGTAATTCCTGCAGGCATCGCCCGCAGGCCGAATCCGTGCCAGCGCGCTTCTTTTTGGGAGGGGGCGGCATCGGCCCAAAGCTTTAGAGTGCCACTGTTGGGAAGCAGGTATTTCATTGTGTGCAGATTGCAAATATTCAAACGAATGGACACGTGCAAAATCACAGCTCTTAGCCTGTGATTTCTTCAGGTTGTATGAGACCAGGATCCTTCATGCTGGATGTAATCGGCCCTGGCTTTTTGCTCCGGATGGGATGGATAGCGGACGCGACCAAGTTGCGGGGGAACACTTCATGAAAAAAGGAGTCAGCTTGCATGACTACGAGGCAGGAATTGGCCAAACGACGCGAGGCGCAGATCAATACCAGCTCTGATCTCGAACAGGAGTCCGTCAAAGAGATCACGGGTGCGCTGAATTTGTTGCTCGCGGATATATTTACTCTTTACCTCAAGACGAAGAATTTCCACTGGCACATGAGTGGGCCACACTTTCGCGACTATCATTTGCTCCTCGACGAACAGGCAGAGCAGATCTTCAACACAACAGACGAAATCGCGGAGCGTGTCAGAAAGATCGGCGGAATAACCATCCGCTCCATTGGAGAAATCTCCAGGATCAGCAGAATCAAGGACAACGACGCGGCGTATGTTGATCCGAAGGACATGCTGAGCGAACTTAGGGAGGACAACAAAGCTTTGGTCTTGAGTATCAGAGCAGCGCACTCTGTCTGTGATGAAGCCGGAGATATCGCCTCTGCCAGCCTTCTTGAGAACTGGACTGACGAGGCGCAGCGCAGGATCTGGTTTCTGTTCGAAAGCACCAGAAGCGAGCGGTAGCGGCGCTAGTCCAGAGTTGCCGCCTGACGGCAACTCCGGCTGCATTGTTAACTCACACACAGCAATGGAGGTTCTTTTATGGATGAGTCGACCGGTGCCGGTTCGAGCCGCGGCGCGCACGACGCACTCCGAATCCAGTCAATTGCGCTGGGGATCGTTCGTTACGGTCTTTGCATCGTCATTGGCTGGATCGCGGCGATGAAATACACCGAATATGAAGCAGTAGGCATTCAGCCCCTCATTGCTCATAGTCCCTTGATGGCTTGGATGTATCGCGTCTGGACGGTTCAACATGCAACCATGGTCATTGGAACACTAGAGTTGGTGATAGTGACCCTTATTCTGCTTCGCCGCTGGTCGCCCAAGGCATGCATGGTCGGTAGTGGAATGGCATGTTTAATGTTCCTGATCACCCTGTCCTTCATTCTTACAACACCTGGGTGGGAACCCACTCTCGGGGGTTTCCCGGCGCTCTCTGGAGGTGTGGGCGAATTCTGCATCAAGGACATAGTCTTGTTTGGAGCAGCGCTCTGGTCGTTCGGCGAAGCCAAGTACGCCAATGACACAAAAACGTAATCGAGGCATTCTGGAACTGCTGGTCTCAGGGGCTGGTCTGCCGTTCCGCAAAGAAGGCCGCCTTCATCCAGCTTTTCCTGGCGCCTGCCCGCCCGCGGCCCTTACAAAGGCAGAAGACCTCTTCTCAATGCCACCGTAACGGCATGAGTCCGATCGTTCGCCTCCAGCTTATCAATGACGTTCTTAATGTGGAAGCTCACCGTGGTCTCAGAGATCGACAACTCATCGGCAATCTGCTTGTTCCGAAGGCCATCTCGAATCAGCAGGAGCACCTGCATCTCGCGGCTCGTCAAACTTTCTGATCCCAGGTGTTCCGCCAGCTTCGACGCCACCTGCGGCGGGATAGACTTTCGCCCCTCGTG
>DATNAF010000314.1:0-2750 GCA_035572845.1 Terriglobales bacterium | reverse complement strand
CTGACGCTTGCCCCACGTGGCGTGCGCTCTACCGCGCAGTCGAGGAGTTGGAGGCCGATCTGCACCAGCACATCCATCTTGAAAATAACATCCTATTTCCTCGCGCCATCAAGCAGGCGGAAGCGGAAAATGCAACCATCCCTGCAGCCGCGTGCTGCGTATAACTGCCGTAGACCGATCCCCCAAACTACGTGAACTCCAGGCCTGCTGTTCGAGCCTGGAGTTCGTAATTGTTACTTCAACCCAAACCAGGAAGAACGATTTCTACGATTTGAGAATAAATGTCCGTCCTCGGTTGCTCCCAATCAGTATCTGCACGAGCCGATGCGCAACCAACTCGTGCAGCGTGAGCAGTTCCTTGTTCGCTTCGAATATTTCCTGGGCGTTTGTGGTAGAGACTGCCCCGGCGCCAGTCTTCAATGCTTCAGTCGTCTCATGGATGACTGGATCCGCCAGCGCCTCGCCTGCCATTTCCCAGAATGTGATGAAGCGGTCGATAGCGGTAGGAAAACTAACCTTGAATACTCCCCAATTGCTGGTCGTTCGCGGCGACTTATAGTCAAAATTAAACGGACCCTCAAAGCCATGCGATCGAAGCAGCACCAGCACATTAAGCCAATCAAGAGGATTCACGAGTGCCACGGGCAGGTCCACATCATGCTTCAGGCGGTAACCATCATTAACGTCGAAGTGCCACAGTTTCCCAGCTATGATCGCTCTTGCCAAAGCCGCACGGGGTGCGCCGCCCCACATCAGCTCATGCAGATATTCCGGATTCACGCCAACCATCTCCGGGTGGGTCAGCAATCCCGAATTGATAAATGCGAGCATTGAATCTGTAGTAGGTAGAAGAATCTCCCCTTGGGGCTCAAACGGCTTGGCCTCAAGACAATGCTTCATGGTTGGCCGGCCATACTGCAGGCCACAGCGAATGTCTTCTTCACACGCGGCATTCAGGGCTTCAGCGAACCACTTCAGCGTTTGCGGCTCATCAATCACCCCCTGAACCATATATCCCAGGGTTCCCGGCCAGTAGTCGATGAACTCGGCACCCAACTCGTAGCCGATGCGAACCACATTCTTCAGGCGCTCCGCCGCATAGGCGCGCACCTCGGGAGACTCGGCCGCTGGCCCTGCGCTCCAGACCGCGTTGAAAAATGTTTCGCAAGTCACCATCGAGCATCGCAAACCGTTCTCGACGAGAGATTTTCTCAATCCGGCAACAATTTCCGCCTGGAGGTCGGTCATCAGGTCTTGCGTGGGAATCACGTCGGTGTCGTGCGTCGTCCAGTAGCCAATGCCAATCTCGGCGAAATGGCGCATGACCTCCGCGGGCGAAACCGGCTCACGCGTCGGGGCGTGAAAAAGCGCCTGTCCCTGGTATGCCGCCGCCCATTGTGGTCCGCTGATGTAGTACTTCCGGCGAGTTTCCGGAGAGTAGCTTCCTCCACATGCCTTCAACAACCGCTCGATAAGAGATTGTTGTGATGCACTCAGTTCCTCGGCTCTATTGGACATCGTTTCTCCTCAAATTCAAGCACTCGCTGGAAGACGTTCGCCACCCATGCGTCCGAAAGTTCCGGCTTCGCTCAACCCTTTCGAGAGAAGATGGATGAAGATCAAACCTCCGTAATTTCTCCACCTGCTCAGAACCCGTCCCGTTCCTTTGGGTCAAGTTGTTTTTCAGATGCAGAAGCGGGAGAATGGCGCAATACCAAAGAAAAAGACCATTCTGGCCGGGGCTGGCTAGCGTTTTGCTGGAGTGCGTTTCAGGAAACCTATGCATCCTTCGCCTCAAAATCTTCTACCATTCCGGCCTTACCGTGGCCTTCAAAACCACGCTTGCGGTATTCACCAGGGTTGTCCCCGACAACACGCTTGAACGCCTTACTGAACGCAGCGTCAGACTCGTAACCGACCGACCGAGCGACGTCGATAAGCTTTTTGTCGCGCTGTTCGAGTAACTGCATCGCCTTCTGCATTCGCCACTCGGTTACATATTCCAGTGGTGTTTGTCCGAGCAGATCTTTAAAACGTGCGGCGAATGCGGAGCGAGACATCCCCGCGGCTTCGGCCAGGGATTCGACCGTCCAGGGTGTATTCACGCTGTCGTGAATGGCTTTCAGGGCAGTGCCCATTTGAGGATCGAAAATCGCCCGAAGCCATCCTTTATTGTGCCATCCCGCTCCCGACGCGATATGCGTCCGGAGTGCCTGGATAAATAGAACCTCGCCTAGCCGAGTCGCGACTACTTCAGAACCCGGCGCCTGTTCCGCCATTTCTGACGCCAGCGCCTGCATGGTGTTGTGAAGAGCAAGCGTTTGCGCCTGATCAGCCCTAATCAGAATGAAGCTCGGCAATAACTGAGAGATCGGCTTCAGATTGGCGCGATCGAAACTTAAGGACCCACAGACGATTGTCGTCGGAGCGCCACCACCTCCATAATGAGCCACATTGCCATTGGCTTTGGCCCCGATCTCGCTGAAACTCCACCTCGGGCGTGTTCGCGGGCTGTCGCGCAAAACAATCGACGTACCCCGGGCCAGCAAAAAGCAATCACCACCGGTGAGGGGAATCGGCTCCCGAACCCCTTCCACACTCAGCCAGCAGTTGCCGCGCGAAAGCATGGCGAAGTGCGCCAAATCTGTAGGTGAAATCTTTTGGCCGGGAGACGTGACATTTTCTCCGGTCTGCTCTTCCTGTTTTACGCCCCACGGGGCTGTGGCTTCGAGCCTGTGCAGACCGAAGGC
>DATNAF010000313.1:0-6405 GCA_035572845.1 Terriglobales bacterium | reverse complement strand
CAGATTTCGAATTGGCGCGCTGCCTGGTGGACGAACATCACGCTGCCGGGAATAACTTCCGCACCGCGTTCTTTCGCCAGTTTCAACAGCCGAGTTTCGGCCGGATCATAAACCATATCGAAAACAATTTTGGCCCTGATCTCTTCGGCACTCACCGGAGATTCGCGCGTATTACCCATGCCGACTGGAGTGGCATTGATGAGGACGTCGAACTCGAGTTTCTTTAAATCCTGCCGTTTCACGGTCCGGGCCTTCGCCTGTCGCGCGAGTTTCTGCGCCGCAGCTACATTCCGGTTCAGGATGAAGATTTCCGCCCCGCGCTCCTTCAAACCAAATACTGCCGCCCGAGCTGCACCACCGGCTCCCAAGACCAGTATGCGGGCACCCTGCAGCGGAATACGCTGCTCCAGCGGGCGCACCACGCCTGACGTATCGGTATTGAATCCATAGAGCTTGCCGTCCTGCGAGCGAACTACGGTGTTACAGGCACCGATCTTCGACGTGTGCGGATCGGTGTTATCGAGGTACTTGAGAATCGCTTCTTTGTGCGGCATCGTGACCGCAAGGCCTTGAATCGGTATCTCTCGCACGCACGCCAGCAGATCTTTCAGCGATTTGGTATTCAGCGCGAGAAAAACTCCATTCACATTTTCGCTGCGCAAGGCGGCATTCATGATCGCCGGCGAGAGAGAATGCGAAACCGGATCTCCGGCCACGGCATACACCTTGGTGGCCGCGTCCACTTGATCGATGCGATATATGCTGCGCAGCTCCTGCGCCGTCACCTGCCCGGGAGCGGTCTTTTCATCGGCAGTAAGCGCAGCGAAGGTAAACGCACTTCCCGCCCGCACACCCAGCACTCGACTGATGATTCCCTGTTCGCCCATACATAGGCCGACCAGACTTTGCGCGTCCTGGTGCTTTTCCAGGAACTTCATCATGGTGACGTTGTCATACAAGCTGGTAGCGGTGCTTACGATCTTGTAGAAGTCGGCAGGGTACGCCAACATCTTTTTCAGCATCTCATCCAGCTTCTGCGTCCCCCGGAAGTCGTGGAAGGATAGGACAACGGCTGCTTTAGACCGAAGTTTGGCCGACTGCGATGATTTCAGGCGGACCGCAGTCTGAAGTTCAACGTCTACCAGTTGGCAGCCTGCCTCAGCGGCTTTGCCTAGAATCTCAATCTGGGAGTTGATAGGACCCTTGAATTTGCCCCCGCTCGCCGCGCGTCGGCAAGTCGCGATTACCGTCACGTGGGGGTGAGTTTCGGTGAATTCCCTGATTTTTGGAAGCGCGAGCGCAGGCCGTGGAATGTAGTCCAACCTCAACTCTACAAACGGGTTATCACGAGCGACAGCCTCGGCCTTATCCAACATCTCCGCCGGATTTGTCGCTGCAATGGCCACGCACACCCGCGATAACCGCAGATGCAACAGCCTGGAATAGTGACTATTTTCCGAGTCCATTAACCGCGCGATATTACAGGGACATACCATCACAGCGCAACAACATTGCACTATTTTGGGGCAGTAAACTTTTTATCAACCCCGGCAGTAGACCTGCGTAACCTTGACCCGGATTGGTTACCTTGCTACTTTCCACATTGTAAGTTTCTTTGTTTTAAGCAACTTAGAGAATCACCGAGTCAGGCGCGGGCCTGGGAGGAACCATGAAGAGAGCAGTATTTTTTTTGTTGCCGTTGATGGCCGGACTTGCCTGGGCACAGCAGGATATGCGCTCCGATGAGCCGACTCCTAGTGGAACCGTCTCCACCGTCGTTAACTTTCCTGTTGAAAAGGTGCAGACGCCGAGCATGGCTGACCTATACTGCGCCGGCTTTCTAAGGAAGCCAGAGCCTAGAAGCAATTTTGTCACCGGCGGGACCGAGTCTCCGTTCAACACCAACTTTGCCAGTGGCGAGGCCATTTACCTGCACGGGAAAGGCTACGAAGTAGGCCAGCAATACACGATCATTCGCGAGCTGCGTGACCCCAATCGTTACGAGCTTTATCCTGGGCAATTTGCGGCGGTGAAAGCTGCCGGCCGCCCTTATGAAGAATTAGCGCGAGTACGAATCATCGACACCCGGCCGCGCACCGCGATCGCGCGCATCGAGTTCAGTTGCGATTCAGTTGCACCCGGCGACTTGGTGGTGCCCTACGAAGAAAAGAAATTAATCAACTTTCACCCGCCACTTCGCTTCGATCGTTTCGCTCCGGCAAACGGGCAAGCCAGTGGACGCATTCTGCTCGCCAAAGACTTCGATTCTGAGTTGGGCGCTGGCACAACGGTTTATCTAAACATTGGCGCGAACCAGGGATTGAAGGTTGGTGACTTCGTCCGCGCAGAGCGGCTGCCAGGTGCGGTAACCCGCGACCCGGTTGACTCGCTTTCGTTTAAAGCGGAATCCTATGAAATGACTCAGAATGAGCCGCCGATTATCAACCCCACTTTCCTTGACCGTGGACATGGACCAGTCATTAACACCAACGATATGCCACGCCGAGGAGTTGGCGAAATCGTGATTCTGGGTACAACGCCGACCACGGCCACTGGAATGATTGTGTTCTCTCTGGAACCGATTCACGTTGGCGATACTGTAGAACTCGATCAGCAGTAGTCGTCAAAAGCAATCAGCAGCTTTCGGGAAGGAGAAATCCTTCCCGATTTTTTCGTCTAAAATTTGTGGTGAGCGGGGCGGCAAGCATCTGAATTCGCCTGTTGTTGATTTCGTGTGATGAAGGACTAAGACCATCAACCACTAAGGGGACGAAGGTTCCCGAAGGAAATCAAATCCCTCGAAATCGGAATCTCCGAACACCTCGGCAGTAAAAGCCTGAATATGCGCTCCACTGTGCCAGGCATCCGGCGGGAGCCCAGCTTTCAGACAGGTTTGCTCAAGGAAGGTTTCCCGGTCCCAGCCATGCTCGACTGGTACTTGCGGCAGTAAGAGTCCGCGCCGTGTACTCTGTGAAATCACCAGCCCGTGCCTGCCGATTTCAACTTCAGACGGAGTCATCGGACTTAGCGGCGACAGAATACTGATTGAGATGCGCAGGGTTCTCGCCTCGGGCAGGCTCACCGGAGCGAAACGAGGATCTTCGCTGGCTGCGGCCCGCGCCGTTTCAGCGACCGCCTTAAATAGCGAGAGAGTCGCCGCCGGGAACCCTACACAGCCCCGCAGTTTGCCCCTCGAGTAGATGGTGGTAAAAACGCCGCGAGGCTCAGCCAGGTGTGGCGATGGAATTGGAAACGATATGTCCCTGCCTTCGACGAGAGCGATGACGGCCTCGTGGGCAATCTGCAACAGCATTTTTCGCTCGCCGGGATCGTATTCTGTGATTGCGCCAGAAGGAAGTGGCGCTGCGGCATTAGATGGCTGCAACATTGCGCTTCTTGCGGCGGCTCAGGATGAACGCACGTCGCTGGCGCTTTACGGCGTGACGATCGATTCGCCGCCAGAATGCGGCAAAGTAGTCTGCCGCCGAAATCAAAGATAATGCCACCATAAACCAGATGGCCAACAATGCAATCCAGTGAACTGAAAGTATGTAACGCCCGAAGTGCCATTCCTGCCAGCGATGATCGAGGATCACCGCCACTACCGACACGATCTGCACCAACATTTTGAACTTTCCCAGATCGCTGGCTTCGATGGTGAAACCCTCAGAAGCCGCAATCGCGCGCAGCCCACTCACGAGAAATTCCCGTCCGATAATCACGACCGCGATCCATGCCGGAACGAGCCGGGGATTAAATTGCACCAGGGTAATGAAGGCCGCAGCAATCAGCAGCTTGTCTGCCAGCGGATCCAGCAGAATTCCCATGGTGGTGATCTGCCCACGCCGGCGGGCGATATAGCCGTCAATGCCATCGGTGATCGAAGCTGCTATGAACAGCGCTGAGGCCAGAATCTCCTTTTCGCCATTCGCGCTGCTCAGCCGGCTGGTAGACAGAACCCACATGAGCAGCGGGATCATACAAATGCGGATCAACGTGATGGAATTAGGAAGATTCACGCGTAAGACCGCCATGGGAGTACGCCCGTGCCGATATTTGATTATCCTCCACCGGGATTCGCGAAAGCAACGCGCAAAAGGACAGGTGTGCCTTCGCCTTCAGGCACTTCCTCGCGGGCACATTCAGTTTGGCCCTAAGCCACAACCCTCAATGTGCTGTGGCCGAAGTGTGATGCGCAATGATTTGATCTTTGATCTTTTCGTAGAGCGATTGCGGAATAATTTTTTTCGTGACCAGGTCGCGTTTGGTGCGATACGGGCGACCGGCGATGATCTTGTCAGCATAGGCTGAACCGATGCCGGGCAGCGCATCCAGCTGATCTTTGGTGGCGGAGTTGATGTCCAGCTTCTCTCCCGCTGTAGCCGCAGCTTTGGAAGCCTTGGCGGACATCGAAGAATCAGTGCTCGATTGCGCCGTTGCGCTTGTCAGACCGAATGCGAGCGTGGCAGCCAGGATTCCGGAAAGTAGCAGCCTTGAAATAGTACGCATGGTTTTTCTCCGTCCTACGCAGTTTTGCCCTTACGCGTAAATTCCCCGCTGTTTGATGGTGTAGCCGACGCGATCGATGGCCAGCATGTACGCCGCAATACGATTATTCACGCTATGCAACTGGGCATAATGAACAACATCCTGGAAGGCATTTACCATGATGTCTTCCAATTGCTCATTCACCACTGACTCTTTCCAGAAATAGCCCTGCCGGTCCTGCACCCATTCGAAGTACGAAGTGGTAACCCCACCGGCATTGCATAGGATGTCAGGAATGACGAAGACCTTCTTTTCGGCCAGGATCTCATCGGCGGTGGCGGTGGTCGGCCCGTTGGCGCCTTCGGCCAGAATTCGGCATTTAATGCGATCGGCGTTGCGGCTGGTGATCTGGTTCTCGGTGGCAGCCGGAACCAGAATTTCACATTCCGCGAGCATCAGTTCGGCGGGATCGGCGCTTTCAGCTTCCCGGAAACCAGTGATGCTTCGGCTAGTTTCCCGGTGCTTCACCAGCGCCTCCACGTTGATTCCGTGCTTGTTGTAGATTGCACCATCTACTTCGATAACTCCGATGATCCGGTAACCCGCCTGTGCCATTAAGACGGCGGCATTCGAACCTACATTGCCGAAGCCTTGCACGATCACCCGGGTGCTTTCCGGCTGCAATCCGAGGTGCTTCAGGGCCTGGTCACATACAATCTTGATTCCGCGGCCTGTGGCCTCGCGTCGCCCTCGCGATCCACCAATGTTAATGGGCTTGCCTGTAACCACAGCGGTGACGGTCTGCCTCATGTGCATGGAATAGGTGTCCATGATCCAGGCCATGGTCTGTTCGTTGGTGTTGACGTCCGGCGCGGGCACGTCTTTCTCGGGGCCGATGAACTCGATCAGTTCCGCGGTATAGCGGCGAGTCATGCGCTCCAGTTCCCCGAGCGACATTTTTTTAGGATCACAAATTACGCCGCCCTTAGCGCCGCCAAATGGGATATTCACGATGGCGCACTTCCATGTCATCCAACTGGCAAGAGCGCGCACTTCATCGAGGGTCACATCCGGTGCGTAACGAATACCGCCCTTTGCGGGACCGCGCGCTATGGAATGTTGCACTCGAAATCCGGTAAACACCTCGAGTTTCCCATTGTCCATTGAAACTGGAATATGAACGATCAACTCGCGGTTTGGATACTGCAGGACCTTCCACAACCCCTCATCCAGGTTCAGCTTTTGCGCCGCGAAATTGAAGCGCGCAGATTGCGCCTCCCAGGGATTGATCTCCTGCTCAAGAGAAACAGTCTTCATAAACTCTCCGAATTATGAACAATTATCAGCTAGCGAGGGTAGGGACTGGCGCCAGCACGCAAACTCTCAGATTTTAGACAGCGACAAGCGAGGAAGCAAGCAGATGGGGATCGGTAAATGCACAACCTGGTGGGACTATTTCTTGTCTGATTTTTTCGCGGCTGTTTCTGTTTTGCCTTTCTTGTCTTTACCGTCTTTGCGTTCTTTGTTGTCCTTGCTTTCTTTACCGTCCTTGTTTTCGCCGCCTTCAGAGAATTCCTTGTTGGATTCAGACTTTCCGCCGGACTCTGAACCCGAGGACGGGCCCGATCGTTTTGCGTAATCGGTGACATACCAGCCCGATCCCTTGAACTGCACGGCCGGCGCCGAGATCATTTGCTCAACCTTGCCGCCGCAATCCGGGCACTTCTTCACCATCGCATCAGAAAACTTCTGAATGCGCTCAAAACGATGGCCGCATTTTTTGCACTCATATTCGTAAAGGGGCATAGGAAGGAAGAAGTCTGATTTTAGCAGGGCGGTTGGGAAGCGTTCAAAAGGCAGGTTTCAAGGTTTCAAGCTTTGCTTCGAGCCGTTCGAAATTTTGATAACCCAAAACCT
>DATNAF010000312.1:0-7299 GCA_035572845.1 Terriglobales bacterium | reverse complement strand
TTCTACACCTTGCTCGGAGCGTTTGCCGAATTTGAACGCGATACGATCCGCGAGCGCGTCCGCGCGGGCCTACGACACGCAAGAGCACGCGGCAAGACGCTCGGCAGGCCACGCAAGACCGTAGATGCCGCCAGAATTGCCAGTCTGCGCCAATCAGGCGCGCCGTGGCGCACGATTTCCTCAGAAATGAATATTCCCGTCAGGTCGGCGCGTAGGGCGTGGCAAAATGCCGCTTCTTGAGTTTTGCCACTCAAAGCAAAAATGGATATAGGTGCAAAACGGGTTCAAAACGCGGGTGTTTTAACCGGAAAAATGGCATGTGCGGGAGCTAAGGGCCACAGATTCAGCGAGACTTAGAATTGACCTCTTGTGCTCATAACCCGGAGGTCGTTGGTTCAAATCCAACCCCCGCAACCAACCTTGTTCTGTACAGTCCGAACGCACATTCTGCATAAAGAACTTCGACTCACCTCGGAACCATCCGAATTTGCGATTCCAATCTCAAGTCAGGCGGAAAACCTCAGTCGTCATCGTGAAAACGCCCGAGTGTGCCGCGCCGGAGAGCGCGCTCCTTCGTCAGCGCAAAGAAAACTGGCACAAGAATGAGTACATGAATCGTAGAAGTAATCATGCCGCCGACAATGGGCGCGGCAATCGGTTTCATTACGTCCGAACCAACTCCGGTTTCCCAAAGAATGGGAATGAGGCTAGCGAGCACAACGCAGACCGTCATCAATTTCGGCCTCAGACGTTGCACAGCGCCTTCGATCGTCGCAGCTTCAATGTCTTCGTGACGCAGTTCTGCTCCTGAGTTTATTCGCTTATCGAGCGCTTCATGGAGGTAGACAACCATTACGACGCCTGTCTCCACCGCAATTCCAAACAGCGCGATATAGCCGACCCAAGCCGCCACGCTGAACTCGTAGCCAAGCAGCTTTTGAAGAATCAGCCCGCCGGTAAGCGCGTAAACCGTGGGAAAAATCAAGACTGCTGCTTCGGTCGCGGAATGAAACACTATATAGAGCAGCGCAAAAATGACGAAGAATACGATAGGGACAATCAATTCCAGTCGTTTCTTGGCGCGCAATTCGAATTCGTATTCGCCCGACCACGTGTATGTATATCCGGCGGGAACAGACAGTTGGTGGCTGAGCAAATTCGTAGCTTTGGTAACGAAGCCGCCGTAGTCGGTCGTATTGAGGTCAATGTAGACGTATCCCGTGAGTGCGCCATCCTCATCGCGAATCATCGAAGGACCGCGCGAAAACGAAATCCGGGCAACTTCCGAAATCGGAATCTGTGTGCCGGAGGGTGTGGCGATCAAAAGGTTCTGTAACTCCTCAATGTTGTCGCGAAAGTCGCGGTTATAACGAACGTTGATGGGGTATCGCTCGCGGCCTTCGATATTTTCAGCAATCGTTTCGCCGCCGATTCCTGACTGGACAGCCCGCTGCACATCGGCCACAGTCAGGTCATAGCGAGCGGCTTCGGCGCGGTTGACCTCGATATTCACATAGAAGCCTTGCGAAACGCGCTCAGCAAAGATCGATCGCACGTTGGGAATCCCTGAGAGCACCTGCTGCATGTGCGCCCCCACCTGCTGGATGCCATCTAAGTTCGGCCCTTGGATCTTCAGGCCGACGGGCGTTTTGATGCCGGTCAGCTCCATATCGAGGCGGTTTTCGATAGGCATCGTCCAGGTGTTGGTCAGCCCTGGAAACTCAAGCTTCGCGTCCATCTGCTGAACCAGCTTGTCGTACGTCATGCCCGTCGGCCATTGGGCGCGCGGCTTGAGCATGATGGTCGTATCGTACATATCGAGCGGAGCGTTGTCCGTTGCGCTGTCGCTGCGTCCGACGGAGCCAAAGACAGTTTCGACTTCCGGAAACGTGCGAATGATGCGGTCCTGCTCTCCAAGCAGTTTCGAAGCCTCGCCGATAGAGATGCCAGGCAAGGCGGTTGGCATATAAAGGGCGGAGCCTTCATATAGGGGCGGCATAAACTGGCTTCCGATGGTGAGCGCAATGGGCAGCGTGAGCGCTAGAAACAGCAGGTTGATGAGAAGCGTGGTCTTGCGAAAGCGTAGGCACAGCTTCAGGATGGGCAGATAAATAGCCTGCGTGATCCTGGAGATTGGGTTTCGCAACTCTGGGGTGAGTCGGCCGCGGATGAACAGGACCATCAAAACGGGCACTAGCGTAATCGCCAAAATGGAGGAAAAGCCAACTGAGAGTGTTTTCGTCCAGGCCAATGGACGAAACATGCGTCCTTCCTGCGCCTCCAGCAAGAACACGGGTAGGAACGAAACCACGATGATGAGCAGGGAAAAGAAGATAGCGGGACCGACTTGTTTCGCCGCATTCAGAAGAACATGCCGCCGTTTGTTTTCGGAGAGAGTTTCGCCTTCCGAGACTTGGTATTCCGAAAGATGGCGGTATCCGTTCTCTACCATTACGATGGCGGCGTCCACGAGCACGCCAATTGCCAGCGCCAACCCGCCGAGCGACATAATGTTCGAGCTGACGTGGAAGAAATACATCGGTACGAATGCCGCGATCACAGCGATCGGCAACGTGAGAATTGGAATCAGTGCAGAGCGAAAGTGTAAAAGGAAAACTACGATGACCAGGCTCACGATCACGGCTTCTTCGATGAGGTCCCGCTGCAACGTCTTGATAGAATCGTGAATCAATTCCGATCGATCATAGCCGGCGACGATTTCAACTCCCGGTGGCAGGGATGGCTTGATTTGGGCGAGTTTCTGCTTCACACCCTCAATCACGTTCAGCGCGTTCATGCCGTCCCGCATAACAACGATGCCGCCAACGGTTTCTCCTTCTCCATTCCATTCGGCAACGCCTCGCCGGACATCCGGACCGAAAGCCACAGTTCCAAGATCGCGAATGAGAATCGGGGTGCCATTCTTCGCGCCGACTGGCACCGTCTCTAGGTCATCGAGCGAGCGTAAATAGCCGAGTCCGCGAACCATATATTCCGCGCCGCTCATGTCGAGAACATCTCCGCCCACCTCGTTCGTGCTTGCTCGCACTTTCTCGATCACGGTGGAAAGGGGAATGTCAAAAGCGCGGAGCTTGTCGGGGGCAAGATTCACCTGGTATTCGCGAACGAAGCCGCCGATGCTCGCTATTTCCGCCACGCCGGGAACAGTTTCGAGTTGATATCGGAGGTACCAATCCTGGAGACTGCGAAGGTCCGCGAGGCTGCGCTGATGCGTATGATCAACGACGGCGTATTCATAGACCCAGCCCGCTCCGGTCGCGTCCGGTCCGATGACCGGATGCACGGCGTCGGGCAAGCGACCCTGAATCTGTTGGAGGTATTCAAGGACGCGAGAACGGGCCCAATATAGGTCCGTGCCATCTTCAAAAATCACGTAGACGTATGAATCACCAAACATCGTTTGTGCGCGGACGGCCTTCACGCGGGGAGCCGCTAGCAGTGTGGTCACAATCGGGTAAGTGACCTGGTCTTCGATAATGTTCGGGGGTTCGCCTGCCCAACCGGTGTGAATAATCACCTCGACGTCGGAAATATCCGGCAGAGCGTCGAGCGGAATATTTAGCATAGACCAGATTCCGGCGAGTACCAGTAGGGCTGTCCCTGTGAAAACGAGAAACCGGTTCCGTGCGCACCAATCAATCCATCGGGAGATCATAGTCACATGCCTCCCGTCGCGTTCACGTTGAGCTGCTTGGTGCCGATTGTCTGGCCGTTTCTCTTTGCGATGATCGTCACCTGCCAAGTCCCGACGCTTCCGAGAGTCCCGGAGCCTTCATAAAGCCCATTCCCTTTGTCGCTGAGATCAACCGAAGTGCGCATGGCTGCCATTCCCATGGCTGCCATCGCCGGCATAAAAAATGTGACGTTGACCTGGGCCCCAGAAATTGGCGAGCCGCTTTTGTCGGTGACCTTGACGCGGAAAACATTGCTACCTTTGTGCGGTGGCGTTGGCTCTGTTGTCAGTTCGAGATTGGTTTGCGATGCGCTCATGGCTGATGCTTGGGCCGCACCGGGGGGAGGCGGAGCAAACGAGCCGAGTGCGGCCTGCAACTGGCTCTCAGAATCGATTAGGAAGTTTGCGGAGGTTACGACACGCTCTCCGGCTTTGAGTCCTTTGAGGATGATAAAGTCGTCTCCCACGTGGGCACCGAGCGTAACGTCTCGCGGTTCCAAGTTCCCGCTTCCGTGATCTACGAATGTGATTTGCCTTGTGCCGGATTGGAGAACGCCGCTTGCCGGGATGACGAGTTGGCGGCCCATCGGAATTTTCAATGCACACTTCACGAACATTCCCGGCGTTAGTTTTAGGTTCGGATTCCGAAAGACGAGTCGCACCCGTGCGGTGCGTGTGGATGAGTCTACGTCGGGATATATGAAATCTACTCGGCCCGAGAAATTCCGCCCCGGATACGTATCCACGGTCAGTATGGCGGGTGCTCCGAGTCTCACGCGCCCCAAGTCGTTCTGAAAAACCTGCGCGAAAACCCATACTGTCGAGAGGTCGGCGACCGTGTACAGGCGAGTATCGGGCTGAACGTATTTGTTGGGCAGCGCCTCACGGTCAGTGATGTAGCCGGAAACAGTGGAGTCAATCTCAAGTTCCTGTTGGACTTGGCCTGTCGATTCCAGGCGCGAGATTTCGCGATCGGGAATTGCCCATTGCTTAAGACGGTCGGCGGCCGCTTGCACCAAAGAATCTGCGCCCGCAGCGACGCCCGGCACTGTGCTCGATGCGACCTGTTGCTGGTTCTGCCTTGCAACCAGGTATTCGCGTTCAGTAGCCACGAGATCGGGACTGTAGATCGTGAAGAGCGGCTGACCCTTGCGGATGTATTGATATGTCGCGTCAGCGAAGACCTTCTGGATATACCCCGAGAAGCGCAACTGGACATAAGCTACGCCAGTTTCATCAATCGCCACGTTTCCAGTCGTTTGGATTTCGTCTTCGACGTTTTTCTCTTGTACTTCACCCGTGCTCACTCCGATGGTCTGCAAACGCTGGGGCGAAAGTTGGATCGGAGCAAGCGGGGTCTCGGTTTGGGGAGGTGCGAACTGAGACGGACCTGGAGTGGAGCTTGAAGATTGCGCCGCCGCTGATGTCGTTTCGGCCTTCGATGCGGAACCGCCGCGATAGCGTAGCCAGAGGCCAACGACTAGCGCGATGAGGATGATGTTTACAAGCAGTACTGCAATGAAGCCGGTTCGATAGGTTCTCATTGTCGCGTCGCCTCCTCGGTGACTGAAAGCCCAGTGAGCTCTTCGATCCGCGCGAGCGCAGTTTCTCTATCGGAGAGGTTTTGCCAGTACTCTTCGTCGAGATGGAGCACGTCGAGGAACGCGGTCAGGACAGCCTCGAAATCCTGCCGATTATTCTCGTAGGCGGCGAGACCGGCTTGGAATTCAGCTCGCGCCTGCGGATTGAGACCCTGGCGATAAATTTTCAGTAGATCTGCGGTTTTCTGCGCAGTGTCGTAACCAACGCGAAGTTCGGTAGCAACGTGCTGAGACTGGGCTTCGAGGTCGCTGCGAGAGCGATCTAAATCTATCTCGGCCTCGGCGAGCTCCGCGTGAAGCTTGGCGCGGTGAATCGGCAGTGATACTCCGAAGGTGAGCATGTAGTAGGCGCGATATTGTACGGGGTCGGTTCGCTGCCACATGTACTGAAGGTTGAAATCGGGCCTGAAATCTTTGTGGGCTAGATCGACCTGAAGTCTTTCGCGTTCGACGATGTCCTGTGCGCCGGAGATGTTTGGGTTTTGCTTCTGGGCTGCGGCGAGAAGTTCATCAAAAGTTTGGGGCAGGGGTGTTTCCGATATTCCGGCGGCTTCGATGTCTGGCGAAGTCTGCGCACGATTCAAAAGTTGCTTGATTTGCGCCTGTGCCTTCGCAACTTCCAAATGGTGCATCGTGATTTCGCTGAGCAGCTTCGTTTGCTCCAGCTGCGCCTGCAAAACGTCCTGCTGGTTGCCTATTCCAGAGCGATACCGCGCATCTGCCGCCTGTTCGACCTGTTGTAGCAATTGGCCGTCGCTCTGAAGAATTCCGAGCGTTTTGGAAAGGTACGCAAGCTGAAAATAAGTGGCCTTAACATTCGCGAGAACAGAGCGCCGGACGGACTCGTATTGTTGTTCCGCTACGCTGGCGTCCTGTTTCGCTATTTCTCCTTTGAGCTTAAGCTTGCCTGGGTAGGGAAGGTCCTGAGACACGCCCAAGCCGACGTACGCAAAATCACTGTTCGTGTAGCCAGCAAATGGGCGCGGGCTGCCGACGTTGAATTGCTGTAGCACAACCTGCGGATCGGGCATTGCGGAGACTTGGGGTGGCACTTGCTTCGCGGCCTCCCAGCCCTGTCGAGCAGCGCGAATTTGCGGGTTGTTCTGCTCCGCCTCGCTTAGCAATTGCTGCAACGAAACCGTGGCCTCCGAATACGCGCCAGTCTGCATTTTGAGGTTCTGCTGATCAGAAATCGCAGCCGTCTGGGCCCGCACAACCGGAGATACCGAGAGAGCAGCACACGCAAGCCCGATCAGTGGGATCAGAAACAGATGGTGAAGCGGCTTATCGCCGCGCAATGCGGACATTTTCTTCCTCCCGAAGAGACCATTGTTGAGCGAAATATTGCCCGCACTTCTAAGAAGTAAGGTGCGGATTAGGGACACCACGGCGGGCGTGTGCAGGAGGCACACGCGTAGAGGCAGTCTAGATCAGAAGGGAGGAATGAAGAGCGTACAGTTCGGGTGGCGAATGCTGGGGCGCCGGAACGGTTCGCGAAAGCTCTGGAGCGTAGGCAAGATTCTCCGCGATGGGCGGATATTTAATTGCCATGCCTGCCGGACTGTGTAGGGAAGCGTGGCGACCGGGCAACATGGCGCGTACTTGCGTCGACACCATGTTCTTGCAGCACCCCTGACTATGATTCGCAGGTGTGCAGGGCATCGAATGGCAGCACTGCATCGAAGCCCGGTCCATGTTCATAGCGGTCATGCACTCGCCAACTTGCAACGAAGCAAAGGCCAACATCGCCGCCACGAAGAATAGTCGCCTTACCATCGCATCCACTCTAAGCAGATTGGACATGAGCGTCAAGCCACGCGGTTAGCGCAAATTCGACATGGTTACCGAACGATCTGCCCGATCTGACTGTTTAAGCAGTTCGTATAAGCTCGATTCGGAATGTCACGATTCAACAAATTCGGTACGTTGCAGGCCCTCGCAACCAACCTTGTTCTGCATAAAGAACTTTGGCTCACCTCGAGACCATCTAAAATTTTGTTTTTT
>DATNAF010000311.1:0-4868 GCA_035572845.1 Terriglobales bacterium | reverse complement strand
GTGAAATTCACCTTTCGCGTTTGTTTAGGGACCGTGGCAAGTTGGCGCTTGTCGCGGTTCCGTTTCCGTTCTACTGTCCGATTCGCTTTAGTTATCGAACACCAGAACTACATGCAGTATCCGAGCATTCCGTAACAGTGTCAACCGGAATGTAGGTACTACGCGACCTAAGCATTGTCACGGTTAGTAACACGCCTATTGTCAAGTTAGATATGTACTGGAGCGTCACTAATGCAGGGCACGTCCTGAACTTATCGCAGAACAAAACACGGTAGGGCGTCGAAAGGTGATAAGGCACAGCGCAGGGTGCTCGCAAGTTTTTTCAAGGTAAAAACCACGCTTAAACCGAGTCCTTCTCATGGTACCGATGTTCGGACCATGTTTTAGCCGGTTGAGAGCGACGTTTTGGCTAAGCTGGTCACGCATACCAGCCTGAACGTGGCATTAAGCCTCTCGACGGTCGTGAATCGCTATTAGCGAGATCGACCCGCCCCGGTGAATATTGTTGCCGAGCTGCAGCCGGAAAGCCGTATGCGTGTAGGAAGAGGGAAACGGGAAAGGAAAAGCAATGTATATATTATTTCTATTCCCTTTTCCCGTTTCCGCGTGCACAGGGGGCATACCTTCCCCAAGCCTTCCCAGACGGGTTTAAGCCATTTGGGGTTGCGCCCGAAACGAATCAGCGCCGCGTTACCTGCAGACCGAGAAACGGGTTGTGAACAGAGCGAGTCGGCTACGCGTTCCTGCTGCGACACAATATTCATGTGCTCGGCTGCTGCAATGCTGAGACTCGGCTGCATGGCTGCACTAAGCGCACGATGATTGCTTGGCATGGGCCGCGGCTCACGGTTGGTGATTAGCGCAAGGCCCACGCGATCCGCTCCGCGTCGTGCATTCCTTCCACGGCGATCTCCGCGCCTTCACGAATGGCAACGCGTTCAGATGCCATATCAATATGCCGCGCACCAATCACAGACCGGCAAAGGCGAAAAACGTGAGCCGGTCATATCGATATCAGTCTGTCGTTTTCGGCGAGGAAACAGTACTTCTTTCTTTGGTTTGCGGCAAGTATGACGAAAAGCGGAAGTGCCAGCCAGATCCTAACTACGGACAAACTGAGCGTTAATCCTGCTTTAGGCGAAGTTGTGCATGGCTTCCGCTGGTGCTGACACATTGAGGCCCCAGCAAATTCCCAGTCGTCTGAAATCTGAAACGGCGTACTTTGCAGAAAGATAATGGTGAGCGCATGGGCGTCGCATTTTTCGAGATGAAAGATTCCTTGTAGAGTTGGAGAAACGTGAGGGAAAGTGACCGGTCAATCGGCAAGAGCGCATGGTTGGGATTCCGATGAGAACAATGAAGCTGGAATAGATTGTGAGTCGCGCATCCTAACCACCTGGCCTTCTTCGTAGCTTTTTTGGGGGACGCAAGTCTACTTGTATATGCCAAAGGTCTCCCAAACAGCTAATCCAGGCTGGTATCGAAGGCTTGGTGCCTGAAGTGAAGCTTTTCTCCTCTCGTCAGTCGATCCAATCGACTCACCTGGTCTTCGATACTGGGAGGCCGAATGCTAAGGATGCTTCGAGACCACGAAGTAGGCATCCCGGAGCATCTTGTGAACTTCAAGAAGGGGAGGGGACAATGATTGCAATTGAACAAGGAATAGACGAAGTGGTCCAGGCAGACGAGGGCGTCCCGCCAGACATCGCCTGTGGTCTGAAGCCAATCGTTACCAAACTCAGGGAGTATTCGGGGAATCAAAGCTTATGCTTGGAGGTTCGCTGTGGACCGAACCGCGAATACCAGATCACGCTTTCCAGCAACCGTGCGGATACGACGTTCACCGTAACCGCTAATTCCAACGTTCTGAAAGAAGTGCAGAATAGGCTCCTCGGACCTGTCGAAGAAAGTGTCGGAGTGATAGGAGTACAAGACCGTTATGAGCGGCTATGTTGATTACGATCATGAGTCGGGCAAATGCGCATACGAGGCTTACCGGCGGACAAACGAATACGGATCGCATACGGACCGCCGTCTTCCCGAATGGGACAAGTTGCCAGCAAACATCAAGGAGGGGTGGATCGCAGCGGCGGAAGCGGTAACAAAACGCGAAGGTGAACGGGTGACACAGTTTCTGGAGCATGGCTACACGCGCTGAACTACAACCCGGAGTGCTGAGGGTGGGATAGACGTCGAGCCTTGGTCCCGGTTACGATTCGACCGGTCAGGAGATCCCAAATTCTCACTACAAAGGGGCGGATAAGTTGCAACCGGATCGCACGCCACGCCTTGATCGGAGGGCGATTCTTGTGGCTGTGATTGTTCTATTGTTCTACTATTGCTCATTCTCGTGATCTGGTTCTTGCACATGCATACCCACGGCGTGTCGAAGTATGTTGCGCCACTCCCCCACTGATGCCTCTCGCAAAACGGTGGGAAAGGATGCCGTCGTGTGTCCGGCTCGCCCAGACCAATTGCGAAAGTGCCGTTTCGAAGGCGTAAATACAATTCGATTCGAAGCTGAACGGCAGAACGGCACGCAATATTGACCATCTTTCAAACCATGGGGTTATCGAAGCGCCACGTTTACGCCATGCGCCGAGTGATCACACCAAGTATGAGAAAGCATGGAATCGCCAGCCAGTTGATGCCTTTGAGGGGATTGCTCTGAATCAATCCCATCGCAAAGTTGATTGCCGCCATCAGAATGAACAGATTCGACCAGTCCTTTCCGCTCATCGACAACCTCCGTGTATGGAGTGAACGAATTTAGCCGATCATCGCAGCGAATCCGATTCGGTACGGCATTCTCCCAGTGCGGCGTGTTGATGTTGTCCTTCTCGACCACTTCACTTCGAAAAAGGAGTAGCTACAGCTATCCGCACTATTCTCATTCAACTCTTCGACCGCTCACGATTAGCCCGCCCTAATCCATCACGAGCACTCCATAAAGAACCAGCGGTTCCTCACATCCTCACTTCCATCGGACCTTGCGATAGCGGAAACAACGCCGACACTGATATTGCCCGTGAATCGGCATATTGATAAAGCGCAGCTCGAAAAAGCAACAGTGCCGCGCGGATGTCCTTCCGTTCCGATTTCTGGATCGAGAAGCCGGGAATACACCTTGCGCCATCGCGCAGTGAAAGAAAGGAGCCGGGCGTCTTAGTTTTCAGAAATGGGTATCCACTCCAACGGCATGGCGAAAAACCAGTTGCATCGAACCTGTTCCGCCGGTTCCATCAGCATGGTTCTGAAGCGACGGAAAGCCTCATCCGCTGCTTCGAAACTCTCGTGAACTTGACAGAGAAACTCTGCGGTCTGCCTACCAAGATCATTCCCCTTACGCATGTACATTGGATCGGCTTCCTAGCGATTCATCGACACGGAAGAATTCACAGAAAGGCAGATGACGCGATCAACCGCCGAAAACGTTTCAAATGCACGAATCGAACCGGAAAACGGTCACAAGCTTTTTCATTTGCCCGGCTCGGGCCGAAAAAGCGCCCAGGTCAAAACAAAATAACCGGCAAGGCGGACCGCGGTACCATGATGTGCCCGTCACACTTTGGCCGTATCGAATCGGTATGATCCCAAACTTCCCGACACGCGGACCAAAACGCCTGGCGCTAGGGAAAGTGTCGTACTGTTGTTCCGGGCGGCGAGTTCCATGGCGTCGCTTCTCTTTGCGCTGGATCATCACTGCGGACGAGTCTGTCACCGGGAATGGACCATACCGTGTGCGGGGTGATGTGGTTATCGTCCAGCCGAATCTTGTACCAGCCAATCGCGATGGGATGGGGTTCGACCACCTCTCCCGTCAGCCCATTCAGCACTCTGGCGCTGCCAATTTCCCTTAATGCCCGGATACGAACCCGGTCACCAGGCCGCAAAACACTCCCGCTCAATGCCCGTCGCTCAGGAATGATTCTACATGCTGTGCAGCATTACTCAGCCTGCATCAACAGGCTCAACCGCGCCTCAACCTCGCTCCGGCGAAACGGCGTAACGCTTTCTTGGTAGCGGCGATCCATTTATCGGAAGGAACGACGATGGAAAAAGAACAGGTTACAGGCAAAGTAGATGAACTCAAAGGTAAGGCCAAGCGAGGTGTTGGCAAGGCCGCCGGCGATTCGGGCTTGCAAGGTGAAGGGGTGGTAGATGAAGCTAAGGGCAAGGTGAAACAGGCTTTCGGCGACGCCAAAGATGCTATTAAGCGCTCGGACCGGGCAACTGGGTCTGACATCAACGATAAGTAGACGAACAGCAGGGCAAAGCGAGTCCGCGCCCGACAAATTGCTTCATAGTTGATCATCATTCAGATATGATGTGTTTGCGTTTCCGTAGGCCAAGTGGTTCCGGCGATGCCGGTCGCCTACATCAATAGACCTCGTATATGGCGCGTAATCGCCGCCCGCGCTTGAGTGGCGGGGATCAATCGTTCGATCAAGCCCAGATCAGCATCAATGGTGAGGTCCCTTTCGGTGACTATGACCACGCCTTTGATAGGCGTAGCGATTCCTCTTCGGGTTCGGGAGGAATCGGAATCTGGATCTCGCGAATAGACAGAGAAGAACGCCGGGACGTTCTGTATCACCAATCGCTAGATCGACTTCTTGCCCTTCCAGACACACAGACAGACAAGTACAACTTGTATCTAGCCGCCATGGCCCAGACTCTCGGGATCGAATTGCCGCAGAAGAAAGCCGCGGCGGCTAGTGCCAGCACTTCCGGTGGCAAAAGAAGTCGGCGGTAACCCATTCGATACGGAGCCTCTTGCTTGTATCAGCCAGCCAAACCGAGGCCCAATTTTTTTCGATTAGAAATTGGGAGCCGGGCTCGCTGCCGAGTATCAACTATTGTGATCG
>DATNAF010000310.1:0-13068 GCA_035572845.1 Terriglobales bacterium | reverse complement strand
TCGACATTTTCTCCTGTCTGCGCAATTTGTCGGCAGTCCACAGCAAATGGATCGAGGGAGTTTCCGGAAGCGTAAAAGGAATTCTGCTTACCTGCCCGCGCCTGCCGGTAACCAGCTGCAATCACAGGTTCTTTGAATACGTGAATGGTGTCATAGAACGGATAGCAGAAAGAGGACGCTTCTGTTCCCATCCATCCTTCGATTAAACGCTTGGACTCTGTCGCTTCATAAACTGGATCGGTCGGCTGGCGTTCGTGTTTTACCGTGTGGCTCGCGATCTCATGTCCGCGTTCCGCCATGCCTTTCAGCAATCGGATATCGTCGGCGCTCCAGCTAATTTTGTGCCACGTATAACCTCTGGCTTCTGCCCAAGGATCTTCAAAGATTGACTCAGTGTTGGCGACGAGGAAAAAAGTGGCCGGGAAGCCGTGCCGATCAAGCACCGGAACAGCGCGCTCGAATTGGCAGAGCAGTCCATCATCGAAGGTGAGAGAGATGAGTGAATTGTTCATCGGCAGTATCTCACCACTCAATTTTCACCAGCGACAACCCTTGCCGCGGAAGTGCCACCTGCAATTGCGCGGTTCCATTCCGAATGCGAACCCAGGCGGGCGAAGTCAGCAATTCTAACTGCCCGGCGGACTCTAGTTTCTTGTACTGAGCAGGCGTGGGGGTCTGGGGCGATCCCAAATCCTTCCACGCGCTGAATGAATTACTGTGCGCAGAATCAATGCGGAAATGCTCAAGCATGGCATGCTTGACCTTCTCAGGGAAGCCGCTGATCTGCATATTTACCAATGCTGGTGCAGCCGGAAGATCATCGTCGTAATAGTTCCATAACAGCACCTCGACTCCATTTTGCGAGTGAGTGGCGATCACATTGACGTCCGGATTCTGGCGTACGCCTTCCCGCAAAACCAGATCCGTGTCGAGAGCAGCCGAACCGGTCGCTTCCACTCGACGGCCGCCCAGCAATCCGAACATGCGAAACGCGTTCAGCACAGGCTTATCCAGGCCGTTGCTGGCCAACTCGCGAAATCCCGCGAAATAGGGCTGATCTTCGAACTCGAACGCCCAGGTCACGATCCCTGCAAGATTGACGTGTTCGCGGGCGGCAAGATCAATCGTGCGGTCGACGGCTTCGGCTGTGTAGCTGGCATAAAGCGGGCCGTTTCGATAACCATTCTGCGGGTTCTTCTCTGCCGAACACGCCGCACAACCCTCGGGATCAGACTCGCCCAGAATAATTGGAGTGTCGCGCCATTTTGGGAATGAAGACACAATTTTGAATCCCCGGTCGATGGCATTCAGCTGCGTGGCAATACCCATTTGCACGTGGTCGCCTTGCCATGTCGGCGAACCTTTGGGATGAAAGCTGATGAAATCCAGCGGGGCGCCGGTTTTGCCGTTAACGTAATTGCGGCCAGAGTCGCAATGCTGAAGAAATTGCTTTAAGAATTCAGCCGCTTTCGGCCGGGCAGGACCGGTGGTGTCCGGGCCACCAATTCTTGCTTCCGGAAGCGCGCGCCGCACTGCATCAGAAGAGAAGTCGTAAAGCTTGAGGTATTCTTCGGGCGTGCCTTGCCAGTAGTCGATATCCGGCTCGTTCCACACTTCCCAAAGCCAGGTTTTGACTTCGGCATCTCCGTAGCGCGCGCGCAGGTGCTTCGTGAGCTGGAATACCAGTTCTGCCCACTTCTGATAATTCTTAGGCGGATAAGCCCAACCGGTGTAGATGGATCCTTTAGGAAAATTGTGGCGGTACGGTTCGGGATGCGTCGACAGCGCTTCGGGCATGAATCCGATCTCAACCAGCGGCTTGACCCCGGACTGGTGAAACGTATCGAAGATCCGGTCGATGATCTGCCAGTTATAAATGGGATTGCCCGACGCATCTTCTGTGTAAGCGTTCGTCGATCCCCACTTCAGGGAAGCCGTCCCGTCGCCCGAAGTCAGCAGGTTGTGAACCCGAATATAGGCCGGAGCCGGGCTCAACCCGGCAATTTCGCCGAGCAACTTCTTCCCGTTTGGTCCATAGGTGTAATTAGGCTCATCGTATCCAAAGAAATTCCAAATTGGACGGAATGGCCCCTGGACATGGGAAATATTCACGTCAACGCTTATGGTTGATCCGGCTTCTTGCCCGCCTGCAGGAGTAAGCAACAACAGAACCACAAAGAAAATGCCCTGAAGTGACAGTCTCGTCATGAATTGCCGCATCTTGAATCCAAAGTGTCAGCGCCGAAGCTGGACTACTTTTCCATCTTTTCCGATTAGAGCCAACTCGGCCATTCCTATAAAGAGTCCGTGCTCGACCACACCGGGAATATGACACAGCTTCTCTGCCAGCGCCGGCGGGTCGGCAATTTCTCCGAAGGTGCAGTCGAGAATGTGATGGCCCTCGTCAGTGACATAAGGATTCCCATACGCATAGTTCCGCAGCGACACCTTCGCCCCCAAAGCCTCGATTTGCAGTTTGATCAATGACTGCGCAAATGGGACTACCTCGACCGGAAGCGGAAACTTGCCCAACTGCTTTACCTGCTTGGCGGATTCGGCAATGACGATGAATCGGCGCGAGACCGAGGCAATGATCTTCTCGCGCAAAAATGCTCCGCCGCCGCCCTTGATCAGGTTCAGATGTGGGTCGATTTCGTCCGCGCCATCAATATCGATATCGATCTTCGGATGCTCGTCGAGCGTCCCCAGTGGGATTTCGAGTTGTTCAGCAAGGCGCCTGGTTTGTTGTGACGTGGGAATGCCGATGATCTGAAGCCCGCTGCGAACCCGCTCGGCCAGAAAACGCACCGCGTAGGTCGCGGTCGAGCCCGAGCCCAAGCCGACGATACTTCCCGCTTCCACGAGGTCCACGGCGGCGCGTGCGGCAATCTGCTTTTCGTGATCCCGAGGATCAGCTTGGTTGGATGCTGTCATTCTTATATGAGGCAGACCGCCACGCGACCAGCCATTGTATGGAAATCGGTGATTAGTAGCTAGTGGACAGTGCCGCTGACAGGGAAACGCCCGGTCGATTGATGAGAACATTGACGGGCGGGAAGGGCATGAGTTCACTCGTGCCGAATAATGCCAGAGGGACATGGCTTTAGCTGCTGCGGTGCTTTTCTCAGCCGCAGATTCTCGGCTTGGTCGGAAGGGGCATCACGTTGTGCCTTTTCGGCATGACACTAGCCACCAGCCACTAGCCACTGCTCCTAGTCCCCAAGCTGCGCGGCGGGTTGCTGCGACCCGTGGTGCAAAGCATAGAGCACCAACTCTACGCGGCTCGAGATTCCCAGCTTTTCAAAGATTCGAAACAGATATTTTTTGACCGTGTGCTCACTCAATCCCAGTTCGCTGGCGACATTGCGATTGGAGAGCCCATCGGTTACCAGCGCTACCACCTGCTCCTCGCGCGATGTGAGCAGGATTTCGCCGGTCGCGCTCACCACCCTCAGGCAAGGCGATTGACACACCGAATCAAGCAGATAGCTGAGTTGCTGGTTGCTGGCAAAAATTTCTCCTTTATGCACTCTTTCGATGCATTCACAGAATAGTTGAAAGGACGAATTCCCCAGGCAGAACAGCCCACGTGCTCCCGACCGAAATGCTTGGACGGCAGCTTGCCGGCTTTCTAGGTCGAACAAACAAATTTTTGGTATCTCCGGGTGCATCAGGTGCAGGGTACGGACCATGCCCACGTCCGGCGCCGCGGAATAAGGAGCCCCGCAGCTTATGACCATCACATCAGCTTTACTAGCTTCGAGAAATTCCAGAATGGGAGGAACTTCACTCGGGCAGGAGAATACCTGAAAACCGCGATTCCGAAGCGAACCGGCCATTAGCTGGTTTTCCAGCTGTTTGGAATCAGCCAGCAACACACTGATTCCGGTGGACGAAGAAGCGCTTTCAATTGACATAGCTTACCAGCACGAAGAATTCGAACATCGTGAGAGGAATGTACTCGGTAAGAATTTCAATTGCAGTGACCAGAGAACATTGCAGTAACTCTCTCCTGTGGAAAACTCCAATACTCACGAATTTTCCTGAAAAGTTCTCAAAAGCAACACTAGCTACTTCCGTGCGGGGTACTTTCTGCGTCTTGTCGCCGTTTCGAGGCAAGTCTATTTTTCCTTTCGCAGCGCGGTAGACCGGTTGCAGGAATCACTTCTCATGAACATGCAGCGTGCAGCTCTGTTGTTTCTGATCTGCGGATTTCTCGCCCGCACCGCGCGCCCTGCCTGCGCTCAGTCTGTAGGAGGACCGAACGCAACTGGGGTTGCCAATACCAGTGCGGCGGATGGCACGAGGAGTCCCAATAGCGGGAGTCCAGCCTTGACGGGGGCGCGCCATCCGCAGTACCGGCTTCGTAAGAGCGACGTTATTGAGATCAAGTTCACCTTCTCACCCGAATTTGATCAGACTGTTACGGTTTTGCCGGACGGGTTCCTGGCGCTGAAGACAGTCGGCGATGTTTTCGCCGAAGGTCTGACCGTCGCGGAATTGAAAGACTTGGTTGGCCAAGCCTACGCACCCACGCTGCGCGATCCCGAGGTCAGCGTGATTCTTAAGGATTTCGAGCGACCGTTCTTTGTTGCGGGCGGGCAGGTAGGCCGTCCTGGCAAGTATGAATTGCGTTCCCCCATCACGGTTTCCGAAGCGATCGCCGTCGCCGGGGGATTTACTGAACAATCAAGACACTCGCAAGTTGTAGTCTTCAGGACAGTTACGACCGGAGTCGTGGAAGCGCACGTGTTAAACGTCAAGGCCATGTTGGCCTCGCGAAATCTAGAAGAGGACTTCGAACTCCAGCCGGGAGACATGCTGTTTGTACCGCAGAACCGGATTTCGAAGATCCGAAAATTCTTGCCCGTATCAAGTCTCAGTACGTTTTTCACGCCCGCGCAATTCTGACCTATGGCACAGGAATTACAAGTCGTTGTCCCGCGGGGTTCACTACACTCGCCCACATTGCGTGACGTTGCTGCCGTTTTTTTCAGGCAAAAACACTTGTTCGCAATTTCTTTTCTGGTCATCGCAACTGCGGGAGTGTTGTATTCCGCTCTTTTTCCTTCCTACAAAGCGGAGATGAAGGTGCTGCTGCGGCGAGGCCGAATCGACGCCGTAGTGTCACCAATGCCAACTCCCTCGCCGGCATTTGAGCACGACGAAATTACGGAAGAAGAACTGAATTCCGAAGTGGAACTGCTTCACGATAACGATCTCCTGCGCCAAGTGGTGCTTGAGACCGGATTAGGACAAAAGACGTGGTTTTCATCTATCACCCGCCAGAACTTCGAGCAGCGCACCGAAAGGGCGGTACGCCGTCTGGCCGGCAGGTTGGATATACAGCCGATACGCAAATCCCGCCTGATCACAGTTTCGTACAGTTCCTCAGATGCAGCGCGGTCGGCGGCGGTGCTGCGTTCTTTGGCGCGTGCGTATCTTGCGAAACACGCAGTCGATATCCGGCCTTCTGGACAACAAATGTTTTTCGAGCAACAAGTGGATGAGTCGCGAATCGTTCTCGAAGAAGCGCAAGGGGACCTGATCGCCTTTACCCGAAAACAAGGCGTAGTGTCCGCCGGCCTTGAACGCGATCTCGCTCTTCAAAAGTTGAGCGATGCGGAAGCCTCGGCCTTTGCCGTAGACACCGCCGTGGCAGAAGTCGGTACCCGGGTTCGCGTGTTGGAAATCAGGCTGCGAGACTTGCCAGAACGCCGAGTGGTTGAAATCAAGAATGCCGACAATCCCCAGCTCGAAGAAAAGCTGAAGTCGAAGTTGCTGGAGCTGGAGCTGCAGCGCACATCATTATTGACTAAATTTCAGCCCTCTTACCGGTTAGTACAGCAAGTTGATGAAGAAATCGTTCAAGCCAAGGCGGCAATTGAAACTGCAGACCTAAAGCCACTTCGTGACGAGACCACGCAAGATAATCCGGAGTTCAACTGGGCGCACTCCGAACATCTTAAAAATGACGTGGAGCTGCAAGCACTAGAACGGAAGCAAGCTGTAGTTCGTGAACAGGTAAACGCATACCGTGCCACGGCGGGAAAACTGGAAGAGAGCGCAATCGCACAGCATGATTTGGAGCAGCAGGTAAAGGCGGCAGAAGATAAGTATCTGCTCTACTCGAACAAACGTGAGGAAGCAAGAATTGGCGACGCGCTTGACCGGAACGGCCTTTTAAATGTCGCTATTGCGCAACCACCCCACACTCCGGCGCTTCCGGTGTGGTCATTCCTCGCCGCCACCTGCTTTTCTCTCATCGGAGCGGGCGGGGTCAGCACCGGGATCGTGTTTGTGGCTGATTACTTCGCGCCTTCTTTCCGCACCCCGCAAGAAGTATTTGAGTTTTTAGGATCGCCGGTACTGGCATCCCTGCCGGCGGGCCGCAAAAGTGTCCGCAATTTGGAGGCGTCATGAGCGTAGGCGCGCAAGTTTGGAAGCATATTGTTCCCTCCGCCAGTCCCATGCTTCATCGTAAGCCACCGATGGCGGTTCCGGCTCCGCGGCCCGATCACCAACAGGACGAACCCGCCCTCGCGCTGATGCACCAGTTGTTCTTTCCGAGCGCAACGCTACGGCGGACAGCGATTCTACTTGCCGCTGCGGATACAACCTCCAAAGCTTCATCACTCGGCGAGAGAATTGCAGTTAACCTTGCACAAGTTTCCGGCGGAATGGTCGGGATTATCGAAGGCTCTTCCCCGGTGCAACGAAACCCATGGGAGGGCAAAGGATTGCCCGCCGGCTTCGGCCGGGGATTGTGGCAGATGTACTCATCGCGTCTCGCCGAGCGGGTGTGGCAAATCCCAGTCACATTACTAGGGCATGAACCGAACGAGAAGCGCGGTTCCACATGTGATCGCCTGAAAGAACTTCGCAGCTCGTTCGATTATTTTTTGTTGTCAGCTGTTATCAGCGACTGCGAAATGCCCAGCCTCTGCAACTTATGTGAAGCGTCCGTTCTGGTGCTCACGGCTAATGTCACCCGGCGTGAGGCAGCGGTCAACGCTAAACAACAATTGCTGCGGCAAGGTGTGACTTTATTGGGAACAGTGCTTGATCAAAGAACCATGCCGATTCCGGAATCCATCTACCGGCGGCTCTGACGGACTATATGGGTCACGTTGCCAATATTCTCGATTTTCACCCCGGTCGCCGTCCAAAACTTGCGAGTGCGGCGCTTGCCGCTCCACACGTTGGCTATTCTGATGTGGAGCGGTTGATCCCCGGAGTCTCTGATTCCGCTCCGTCGACCTCGAATTCGCGACCAATACTCCAGACCATCGCGATGTTTTTTTTGCCGCGGTTCTGCTACAGGTTTCACGCCAGGATGCTGGCACCCGCGATGCTCGACCTATCACTCGTCACGCTCCTCTTTTCTTTGCAAGCGTGGGCGCTGGGATCGAAATCGCTTCCTCCGTCTATTCTCTACATTTACGCACTGTGTTTTCTTGTCTTTGCGATTCAAGAAGACCTGTACCTTTCACATAAGACCGCGTTGTCCGAAAATGCAGCCGCGTGTCGGACTATCGCGTGGGCAACGCTTTTCACAGGTGTTTGTCTCGGATGGTCACCCGCTCGTGGTTCGGGAATCATACTGCTCGCGTTCAGCTTGTGTACTCTCGGTGCTCTAGTCACCGTCAGACGATTACGGCGGACCTTTCGTCCAACCGAGGTCACGCTTCGCAACGTACTGATTGTGGGCAACGGGATTAGAGCGGCGCGAGTTGCTAACGCAATTCGTAGCGATCAGAACTCATCTCGAGTAGTCAAGGGTTACATCACAGAGAACCACCTTCGCAATAGCTATGGGCCTGCAATGTTGAGCAGGGTTGCACGCGAGGAATTCATTGACGAAGTGGTCATCGCGAGTTCCGAGCCCTTAGTTGTAGATATTGCTGTTCACGAAGCCTGCAAAAACAAACTCGACGTAAAGATTGCGCCCGATATTAGTGTTCCGGTTTCTGCGGATACCGATCTCGAAAATCTTGGCGGGCTGTTGTTGTTTAGAATCCAGGCTCACCATGGGCCCGAGTACCGGCTAGCGCTGAAGCGTAGCCTCGACTTCGTATTGTCAATTTGCGGTCTGGTTGCGCTTTCGCCTCTGCTGCTTCTGATTGCAGCGTTCATCAAATGGGACTCGGCCGGGCCAGTTCTCTATCGGGCGCCACGTACCGGACGCAAGGCGCGGCGGTTCATCTGCTACAAGTTTCGCACCATGGTTCCCGATGCTGACGCCCTGAAGGATGACCTGCGAGACAGAAATGAACGTGAAGGAGCGTTTTTCAAAATCGGAAACGATCCACGCATCACCCAGTTAGGACGATTTCTACGGCGATATAGCCTGGATGAACTTCCGCAGTTGTGGAACGTATTGCTGGGCGACATGAGCCTGGTCGGACCGCGTCCTCACCCTGTCGATGACGTCAGCCTGTACGAACTTCAGCACCTGCAAAGGCTCGATTTCGTCCCCGGCATCACCGGACTCTGGCAAGTGACGGCACGCCAAGACCCGTCATTCGAACGCAGCGTCGCCCTGGATGTTGAGTACATCAAGAATTGGAATCTCTGGCTTGACGTACGCATTCTGTGCAAGACCGTGTCCGCCGTGTTCGAAGGGAGCGGGATGTGAGCTCGGCATCGCTTGCGCCCACCCAGCCGGGTAACCCTGCATTATCGCTTTTTGTCCTTCCGCTCAAGCTGTTTCATGTATGGCTGAGTCTGCCCGCGGCCATGTTTCTGCTGGCGCTGACTGCGATGCTATTCAGGCCTCCCGATCTGAAATCGTTTCCCATCGACCGGGTCGCATTCTTTTCATTAGTGCTTCTGCTGGCGGCTCGCATAGGGCTTCGTCGAGGATCCCTGCGTATTTATCCTGCAACCTGGCCACTGCTGGGGCTAATGCTAATCGGGCTCTGGGGCGTGTTGACGCAGCCCTATGATCCTCAAGCCTGGAGCGTGTTCGCGGCAAAGTGGGTGGTCCCATGTGTGTTCTTCCACATTGCGGGACTGGTGTTTTGCGGCGACCGGTCCTTGCGAAAGCTCGAGATCTTTCTTCTGCTCGTGCTGGCGTATCTGACCGCCATTTCTATTTTTTCTATGTTGAATTTTCAGGCCTTGATTGTTCCGCGATTCATTACGGACGAGGGAATCGGTATCCATGCCGACCGGGCTCGCGGGCCCTTCTTACAGGCGGTTGCAAACGGTCTTTGTCTAAACCTGCTCGGGCTCGTAGCCCTTGATTCGTTTCGCAGAAGGAAACTGCACGGGATAGTAGCGGCAATACTTTTCTTCGCTGTCCCGTTGGCATTGTTGGCGACTAAAACTCGTGCCGTCTGGATCGCCTCGGTTTTGTCAGTTGTATGCCTGCTGATTTTTGGTTCAACGCTGAAATTGCGGCGGATCGCGTTTGCCTGGTGCATCTTCGCGATTGTTGGGTCAGCACTCATCTTGTTTTATCGTGCCGATCAGGATTCTTTTGCGGAACGCGCTATGGACCGCTCGCCCGTCGATTTCAGGAGCGAAATGTACAGCGCGGGCTGGCAAATGTTTGTTGAGAAGCCGCTACTGGGCTGGGGTAGCGCGCATGATATTCAGGCAGAAGTTGAGAAACGGGTCAGCAACTTTCATCCTGAGTACTACGTATTTCACAACACCTTTTTGGAACTTGCCGTGGAGCGTGGTGTGCTCGCCCTCGGCTTGCACATCTGGCTGATGATCTGCCTGTTTCGCCTTGGAAGGGCAGGCGCAATTTCGGATGAGATGGACGGCGCCTTCTCGAACCCGCATTTTCGCAAGCTCTGGCCGTTGCTGCTAGGAGTTTATCTGCTGAATGCCAGCGCGGTGGTGATGAACTACCAATTTGCAAATGCGGTCTTGTTCACGATTGCTGGAATTCTGGCGGCGCAGACTTCCGGTCGTCAACATGTTGGGCAACCAGGGTTCAGTCGATGACCCAAATCGCGTATCTCGCCAACAGCTTCCCCGAAGCCCTGGAATCTTATGTCTGCGAAGAAATTCGCGAGCTCCGCACCCGGGGAAAAGCGGTGGTGCCGTGCAGCTTTCGACGCCCCCGGCAAATTTCGGCGCAAGCTGCCGAGATGGCATCAGAAACGACCTATCTCTTTCCTTTGGATCCACGGCTCGCGGTCTACACCTGTTGGATATTCTTCTCCCGGTTTCCCCTGATCGCTGACCTCCTCTGGCGAGCGGTTCGCGGTCCTGAGCCGATGCAACGCAGGCTGCGGACTGTCGCACACAGCTGGTTGGGGGCGTACCTGGCAGCCGCGCTACGGAAAAAGCAGATCGCGCATATCCACATTCATCACGGATATTTTTCTTCTTGGGCAGGAATGGTTGCGGCGCGAATTCTAGGTGCGACATTCAGTCTTACCCTGCACGGTTCGGATCTTCTCGTCCGCGCGGATTACCTGGATTGCAAACTGAAGCACTGTAAGTTCTGCCTCACGGTTTCAGAGTTCAACGGCAGATACATTCGTGAACATTACCCTGAAGCTGATCCTCGCAAAATACTCGTCCATTCCCTGGGAGTTGATTTGGACTACTGGGTTCCCCGGCAGAATACGACAGCCGGTTCTTGCTTTTCAATCGTAAGCGTGGGACGCCTGCACCCTGTAAAAAATCACGAGTTTCTCATCCGCGCCTGCTATGAATTGAAAAATGCTGATTTGGATTTCCACTGCACGATTGCCGGGGAAGGTGAAGAAAAGGATCGCTTGCAAAACCTGATCCATGAATTGTGCCTGCAAAATGAAGTCGAATTATGTGGACACCTTGGGCGCGACCGATTACGGATTCTCTACAGTCGAGCTGATGTCGTAGTGCTCACCAGCCGGAGTGAAGGAATTCCTCAGACCCTGATGGAGGCGATGGCTATGGAGCGAATTGTTCTGGCCCCCGCAATCACCGGAATACCCGAGTTGATCTCCGACGGCGAAACCGGGTTTCTCTATCAGCAAAATTGTCTCGCTGACTTCCTGGATAAATTATTCGGCATTTCCGGCGCCAGGCCGTCACTCAGAAATGTTGGGCAAAATGCGAGGCGGCATATTCAGTTGCGCTTCAATCGTCAACGAAATCTGGATATTTGGGCTGAAGATTTCCTCCGTCTTCTCGAAGTCACCTCACAAGGGCAAGAAAGTTCTCATGCGAATCCTGTACTGCAACAAGTACAACTTCCGGTTCAGCGGGACCGAAGCATACCTGTTTGAGACCATGGAGTTAATGCGGTCGCGGGGTCACGAAGCGGCGCTGTTTTCGATGGCCGATGATCGCGGCAAAGCAACACCTTATGATCGGCACTTTCTTCCCCTTACTGATTTCAAGCAGAGCGCTAGTCTTGCGCGGAAGACCCGTCTGGCAATTCAGGCAGTCTATTCAGTTGAAGCGCGAAAAAGCATCGGGCGAATGATCGACGACTTCCGGCCCGATGTCGCCCACGTCAGAAATATTTATCACCATCTGTCGCCGTCGATTTTGTGGGAACTGAAGGCACGCGGAGTGCCGGTGCTTTACCACATTAATGATTTCAAGATCATCTGCCCCAACTACAATCTGATTTCCTCTGCTGGAAATGCCTGTGAACGTTGCAAGGACGGAAAGTTTTGGAACGTGATTACCGAGGGATGTTATTCCGGCGGCTTTGCGGCTTCAACGGTCTTAGCCGCGGAAGCCTATCTCCACAATTGGATTTCGACTTACCAAAAATGCGTCGATCTGATTCTGGCTCCAAGTCAATTCGCCAAACAAAAATTGATCGAAAACGGCAATGGCTGGACTGACCGGCAGATTCAAGTGCTGCCACATTTTCAGAATTGTCCCACGCAGGTCGCGCCACACCCCGGGCCAGATGCGCCGATTTTGTATTTCGGACGACTGTCCGCCGAAAAAGGTGTCGATGATCTTCTTCAGGCGATGCAGCGCTTGCCGCATATCAATCTGATAATTGCCGGCGATGGACCGCAACGCCCGCTGCTGGAAGCGCTTGTCAGAAGCTTGGGCCTGAGCAACGTCACATTTGTAGGTCATCTCTCCGGCGCCGCTTTGGAAAACGCAATCGCGGCCTCGCAATTCACCGTCTTCCCATCGCGCGCTTACGAAACCATGGGCAAAAGCATTTTGGAATCGTATGCGCAGGCGCGAACCGTTGTGGCTTCCGACCTGGGGTCGCGACGGGAACTGGTTCACGAAAGCCAAACTGGTTTGTTGTACAAGGTCAAAGATATCGGCCAACTTTCATCAGCGATCGCGTTTTTGCATGAGAACCCGCATGTAGCGAGAAAAATGGGAGAAGAAGGCCATGAGTTAATCAAACGAAACCACTCACAACAGCAGCACTTCGAGGAGCTCGAGAGAATTTATGAAAAGCTGGTAATGCCGCAGAATGCGCCAGCCACAAAATCAGTTTCACTCGCCGGCGCCAGACCAGGCCAATCCCACCGACTGCACATAGCATTCATTGGCGGTCGAGGCGTAATAGGCAAGTACAGCGGAATAGAAACCTGGTACGAAGAAACCGGCTCAAGGCTTGCAGGAATGGGCCACCAGATCACTGCATATTGCAGAAGTTATTTCACACCTAAAGCTCGGCAGTACCGCGGGATAAAAATTGTCCGGCTGCCCACGATTCGTACCAAGCATCTGGACACGCTGGTTCATACGCTCCTGAGTACGATTCATGCCTGTTTCAGCAATTGCGACGTCGTGCACTATCACACGCTAGGTCCTTCCCTGTTTTCTTTTCTCCCCAGGATCTTCGGCAAAAAAACTGTCGTGAGCGTGCAGGGCCTTGATTGGCAGCGAAAAAAGTGGAGCAAGATTGCCCGATATGCGCTGAGGCTGGGCGAGTGGGCTTCGGCGCGTCTGCCCAATGCGACTGTGGTCGTATCGCGTACTCTGCAGGCCCATTACCATGCACGATATGCGAAGAACTGCGCATACGTGCCCAACGGCACACGAATCAGGGAACGGCGAGCCGGACATTTTCTTGAAAGCAACGGGCTTCAACCGGGCAGCTATGTGCTATTCCTGGGGCGTTTCTCG
>DATNAF010000309.1:0-11633 GCA_035572845.1 Terriglobales bacterium | reverse complement strand
AAATTTAGCGGTATTTAGAAGTGTCCGGCCAAGCGAAGCGTTATAGGTGGTCCAGTTGGAATCGTTCTCTGCCTCACGCTCGAAGTGCGCGCGCATGCTTTCCATTTTCGAATCGAGATCATCGAGATAGTGCAACATGAGGGCTTCAGGGAACATGGGCAGCTTCGGCGACCCAAACTCGTACTCACCGTGGTGGCTGATGATGAGGTGCTCGAGCAAGGTCTTGAGCTTGTCAGGAAAATGGGGTATTTGCGCGATTTTCGCCTGTAGCATTTCGAGTTCGATGATCATGTGCCCCAGCAACTGGCCGCGGCTGGTGTAAGAAAACGAGCGCGAATAGCTGAGCTCGTGGATTTTGCCGATATCGTGCAGGAAAGCTCCGGTCAGTAGCAGATCACGATTGACCTGCGGGTAGTTACGGGAGAGCAAATCGCAGGAGCGGCACAGCGAGACCACGTGATCCAGAAGCCCGCCGATGTAAGCATGGTGCAGCGTCTTGGCCGCGGGCGCGTTGCGGTAGGCAGCGCCGATGACCGGGTCTGACATGAAAGACTGAATTAGGGTTTTCAGGTGCGGATCGCCGATAGAGTTGACGAATTCTTCCAGAGCGCGCCAGAGGTCGTCGACATTCTTTGTGGTCTTGGGAAGGTAATCGGCGAAATCTACCTCGGAGTCGCCCAATTTCCTAAGCTTGTGAATGGTGATCTGGAACCGGTTCTTGTATTTGTTCAGCAGGCCTTTGATCTTGAGAAAATCTTCCTGGTCGAAGGAATCGATCGCATCCTCGACGTTGTCCCACATTTTGGCTTCGATTTGTCCGCAGCGGTCCGCTAGCGTAAGCGCGAGATAGGGCTCACCCGACTTTTTCGGTTTAACCTGCTTGGTGGTGACAACAAAGCTGGAGACTATGACTTTGTTTTCGAAGCGGGCGCAATCGGAGAGGAAGAAATCTTTCATAGCTGTTCGCCGGCCCGCAGGTGTTCGTTTGGGCCAACTCCTGTTGCCGAAAAGCTTAACCTAAAATACGCCCAGTTTCTTTCTCTTTTTGAGCTCTTTGGCCGACGCTTCTTTGGCGGCAGTGGTCACAATGGGCTTGCTCTCGTTGGGGCTGGCGCCGGTGTCCACGTATCCCGGCTTAATGTCGATAAAGGCCTGTTCGCGAAGCTTCTTCAAATATTCGCGCAGCGCCGGCTGCAATCTTTGCATGTAGACGGCTTCCTGAAGGCGGGGCTCGATTTCGTTGAAAGAAGGAATACCAGCGTTCTGGTGCTCCGTCACTTTTAGAATCACAAATCCCTGCTTGGTGCGGATCACGTCAGAAACGTCGTCCTTCTTCATGCCGAAGGTGAGATCTTCAAGCTGCTTGGCAAGTTTTCCGCGCTCGAAAAATCCCAGGTCTCCACCCTGCGCAGCGGAGGGACCTTGCGACTCCTTTTTGGCAATTTCTTCGAAGTTCGCGCCCGCCTTGATCTGCTTTAAGACATCTTCTGCTTTGGCCTGAGCGGCAGCGATTTTGGCCTGATCGTCGCCGGCCTGCTCAGTGGAAATAAGTATCTCGCTGAGCTTCACTTCCTCAGGACGCGCGAGTTCAGACTTGTGCTGTTCGTAAAACGAATGCTCATCGTCTTTGCTGATGTTGATGCGCGATCCCACCTCGCGCTGGATCACCTGCTGGGTAATGATCTCGGTGCGCATGTTCTGCTTGAAGTCTTCAAACGATACGCCCTGAGCGGTAGCCGCCTTTTCTAGGTCTTCCATGGTGTCAAGCTTCATCTGCTTGCGCATTTCATCGAGGCGCTTGATGAGTTCGGTGTCGGCAGAAATATCGAGGTCCTTGCCCTTTTCAAGCAGAAGTTCACGGTCGATCAGCCCGCGAAGCACGTCTTTTTGACCCTGAGCGATTGCTTTCGGAGCGGTGGCAGGATCTTGCTGCTGGGCTTCGTCTTTGAGCTGTTGCTGCTCGCGCTCGTAATCGGTGCGGGTGATGATCTGGTTGTTGACGCGGGCGATGATCTCTTCTACCACGGTATCGGCGGAAAGGATGGAGGGCGCTAAAACAGCCGCGGCAAGAATAAGGCGAAAAAAGACTCTTGACATAAAACATCCAGAAACAAGGGGTATTGAGCTTTGTTTATTGTAACCCTACCAGAGCCGATGGGGAGCGTTTCTGACGTGAAAAACCAAGGCACCAAAAGGAATGTTGCAGAGCATCCTATAATTCACGTGTCGCTGACGCACTCATGAAACAATCTTATCGATCCCGCTTTTGCATTGTCGCCGGTCTGGCGTTGGCGGCTCCGCTTGCATGCCTGGCCGCGAAAGAGTTCTCCATGCCCAAGGCCCAGCCGGCCTTCAGCTTTCCGGCGCATGATCATCACTCCAACGAAAATGTTACCGTTGCTGTCGACCCCTACGACACGCCAGCTAAAGAAGGAATTTTCGTAGTGAAATACCGGGAGCACGAATTGCTCCCAATACTGCTGATCATCACCAATGACTCCGACAATCCTATTGAGCTCGCGGACATGAAAGCGGAGCTTGTAACCTCAGACCGCACGAAGCTCACTCCCGAGAACGAAGATGATATTGTGAGGCGAATTTCCCACCCCAACGCCTCGGGTACCCGTTATCCAGTCCCGTTCCCCACCAAAAAGGCGAAAGGCGGCGTGAACTCGAAGCAAATGGACGAAATCCAGAGCGCGCAATTTCGAGCCAAAGCCGTGGAGCCGCGCAGCTCGCAAATTGGGTTTCTGTTCTTTGACGTTTCGGATATTTCCAATCCCGTGGCGGGTGCGCGATTTTATTTGACCGGGGTGCGCAATTCCTCAGGCAATGAACTGATGTATTTCGAAATTCCACTGGATAAATATCTGCAAAATCAAAAACCGCACTAACCCGGCTGGACCGGAGTGCCGCGCAACAGCGCCCGTTCCTTGGCAGAAAGGCGTTTTAGCTCGGCGCGTGCAGTGCGTATGGCCGCGTTCAGCGTGTGATGCTGGCTCCAGCGGAGAATCTCGGTAGCACCCTCGCGCTGTATTACGCAGTGATAAACCTCCGGGTCCAGGCGCTTGTCGCGCCGAAAGTCAGCAAAAAACGGGCCGTTCTGCAGACGCTCGTAGCGAATCACGTTCGATACTTCCGACTCAATATTTGGATCACGTATCGGCACAATCATTCCACCGACCGGCGGGTATACCCGATCGCCTCAGCGTCTAGAACATAAGAAACTTCCGCATCACAAAACTGGCAAGCTGAGGAGCGCGGAATATTGTTTTCAGGATCGTTCGGTGTAGGCACTGAGAAGGAGCGCAAGCAATTGGGACAAGTCAGAACGAAATACTGCTTTCCATTCAGTGGTATCCACAGGGGAGCGTCGCAAGACTTGACGATATTCGCGCGCAACGGCGAATGCTCCAGCAATTCCCGGATCTTGTTGACCAGAGTCTGGGGCGAATGCTCGTCACCTTTCTGCATGTAAGCATCGGCTATGACGCCGGCAGGCAAATCGTCGGCCACGTATTCGCCGCTCATGGCAATCACTGGAATTTGCGGGAACCTTCGTCGGAAGATCGACAACAGTTCAAAGCCGGACATCCTGGGGAGATTGAGATCGCAAACGATAATGTCTGGAAGGGCCTGCTTCATCATAGCCAGCGCCTGGAAGCCGTCATCTGCACACCGTACGGTGTACCCCAGGGAACTGAAGAGTTCGTCCGCAATCTCGCAGAAGACAGCATCATCATCGACGATCAGCATTCGGTAATCGAACTGTCGCGGCATGGCGGGCGGCTTTCGAGGTTAGGCATCGAGTATCGAGTCGTCTTAAATAACCGTCGATTTGCCGACATTTTGACGCGGCACAGCCTTTGTTCGTTGCAATACAAAGTGGCGGGTGCCTTAATTTTATGGGGAGCTCAGCTTGTGTTCGATACAGTACGTTGTGTACGGCGGGCTAGGTGCATTCCTGTAGGCGGATCAAAGTGGTTGTTTCTCATTCGCTTGCGCATAGATCGTGCCGGCCTAATGCTGAGTCGAGCGCGAACCTTTTCGCATCCGAGAAGGGACCACCGAGTAGTCGCCACCGGCTTGCGAATCACCGCTGGTTCGAACGAAAGCCTTTACCGAAATCTCCAGTTCGGTGGTGACCGTTTCCCAGACATTCACCATGTCCGGAATAAGATAGCTGACCTGGATTGCGAGCAGGTTCTGCTGTACGCAATCTGCTATAGAGCGCAGAAGGATTTTGGCTTCGCGTACCACAAGTGGAACGCTGTAGCCCTGCTTGCGGCGCGCTTCCCCATGCAACTGGGCGGCGTCTGTATCTGCCGGGGTAATCTGCCGCCCGTGGGCCCTTGCCAGCGCCTGCTTTAGCAGGTGTGGGACATGGTCCTGGCGGTCGGCTTTGGACAGAGGAATTGCGCTGATTTCTTCGTCTTTTTTCACCTCCGCCAGCCAATGCTCGACGATGGAGTCGATGTTCTGCTCGATAATCTCGGGCAAGCGCCGCGGCTGAATTCCGTGCGTCGGCTTTCTGTCGGCGAGCTTTGCCTGGATGGTTTGTACCAGCGACTCAATCTCTGTAGGTTTGATCAGGTAATCGTCTACTTGCTGGCGAATGGCTTCGAGAGCGGTCTCGAAGGCCGGATATCCAGTAAGAATGAAATTCACTGCCGTCGGCTGAGTACGGCGCATCGCGCTGACCACGGTGAATCCGTCCCCCGCATTGCCGACATTCAAGTCAGCGATAAGCACTTCAAACTTCTCGTGCGAGATCAGGCGCAGCGCGTCGGGCACGGTCCCACAAGGCGTGACCGCAAAACCATAGGCTTCCAGCATCAGCGGCAGCGTTGCCCGGATGCTCTCTTCGTCATCAAGAAACAGCACTCGCGGTTTATGGGGCATGATCGGCCTCCAATTCCATGAAGAAAGCGCCACCTATTTGGATGCTGGACCAGACAACAGACAGCCCGTAGATCGCCCGGATGAATTGGGTATTGCTTTAGAATTTGTCCGTATTTTCGGAGCAGTTGAATTGACCATCTATCTAGGGATGGAGCGTCTATGAAGTGGCGATCATTGGAAGAATCAGCGCCAGGGGTGGAAAGACGTTCTCTGGCCGAAGTGCTTGCTGAACGCAAAAACCTGATTGCAAAGTATGTCCCGGCGGATATTCAGGCCATCCACGAGCGCGCCATCGCGGAAGTTAGAGATTCCGGAGTTGCTGGCCGAGCCTCACGCACCGGCGACAAAGCTGCGGACTTTGAAGTCGCCGATCAAAATGGAATCCTGGTTCGAAGCATGGACTTATTGCAAAAAGGCAGGCTGGTCATCTGTTTTTTCCGTGGCCGCTGATGCCCGTTTTGCGTGGCCCAACTGGAATCCATGAATTCAATTTATCCACAAATTCAAGCGCTGGGAGCATCATTGGTCGGTATTTCTCCCCAAACGGTACACCAGTCTTACCTCATGGCCGACCAGCACCGGTTGCGTTTCCCGCTTCTCAGTGACACTGGAAATAAAGCCGCCAGGCAATTTGGGTTGGTCTATCGGGTGCCACATGATCAGCAGGAGGTGTATCAGCGGGCTTTTGTGAACCTGCCATTTGCCAATGGCGATAGCAGTTGGGAATTGCCTATCCCTGCCGTGTACGTGCTGAATCAGGATTCCACGATCTTGTACGCGGCAGCGAATCCGGATTACACCGAACGCCCTGAACCGGGCGAAATTGTGAGCATTCTTTCGAAGCAATAATTCCTGCACCTCTGTGTTCTTCACGGAGCAATTCCACAGAGGAATGCGATACTTTTGCACAGCCTGCGTGACGCGAATGTTCAGTGGTCACAGTCAAGCTGTCCAGAAGTCCTAAACAGGTAAAGCGCGAGTTCCTACAATTCCCAAACAAGGATGACTTTTCCGTATTTGGACCCGAATGGGTTCGGTGAGGGAAAACGCTTCCGGAATTGAGACAACTTATGACTGCTGCCATCGCGCCCACTTCCTTTTCGCCTCCCGCATTGCGTACGAGTGAAAATCCGGCACTGTTGAACTTATTGATTGTGGATGATGAACGCGCCGTCCGAGAGGCTGCACGTGACGCTGCCTTGGTGCTCGGATATCGCGCCGCAGCCGCGGACTCAGCCGACCAGGCCATGCGCTTGCTCGAATCGCAAAGCATCGACGTGGTGCTGTTGGACATGAAGTTGCCGGGCGCAGGTGGCCTTGAAATTCTGCGCCAAATCAAGAGCCGACGGCCGGATATTGAAGTAATTGTGATTACTGGGCACGGCACCGTGGAATCGGCGGTGCAGGCGATGAAAGCCGGAGCCTATGACTTTGTGACCAAGCCGTTCAGCTTGGAGGAATTGAAGCTTCTGCTCGAGCGCGTGGCGTCCCATCTGAAATTGAAGACCGAGAACCGCATTCTGCGCGAGAAGATCAAGTCGAAGCAGGGCTTTGGGAGCATTATCGGGCGCGCTCCCGAAATGGACAAGCTTTATCGCATTATCGCCAAGGCGGCTCACAGCGCGCATCCGGTGCTGATCCTGGGCGAGAGCGGCACCGGGAAAGAGATGGTGGCCAGGGCGATCCACTATTCGGGGCCGTATCGCGATAAGCCTTTTATTCCCGTCGATTGCGGTTCGCTGGTACCGACACTCATCGAGAGTGAACTCTTTGGATACGTAAAAGGCGCATTCACCGGCGCGACGCAATCGAAGGCGGGGTTGCTGGCCATCGCCGAGGGGGGAACGGTTTTCCTGGATGAAGTTGGGGAACTGCCAGTTGACCTGCAGGCGAAGATGTTGCGCGCGCTTCAGGAGAAAGAAATTCGGCCGGTCGGAAGCACAAAAACGGCGCCAATCAATATACGAATACTGGCGGCAACCAACCGCGACCTGGAAAACGCAGTGGCGCACGGTTCGTTTCGGCGTGATCTGTACTTTCGTTTGAATGTTCTCTCTTTGCGGATTCCACCGTTGCGCGAGCGACGGCAAGATATTCCTCTGCTGGCCGGGCATATCCTCGATCGCCTGTCGCACAATTCAGGCCGGCTGCATGAGGTCAGCGATGACGCCATGCGGGCATTGCTGGCATATGACTGGCCAGGAAATGTGCGGGAGTTGGAAAATTGCCTGGAGCGGTGCTGTGCCATCACGTCGGGCGCGGTCATTCATCTGGTAGATTTGCCGAGCGCGATTACGGGAGCGCCCGCAAGACTGGTGGCTGAAGCTGCGGAGAGCAGAATCCTTCCTCTTGTCGATCTGGAGAAACAAACCATCTTGAGCGCAATCGCACAACTGAACGGCGACAAATTGATGGCGGCGAGGATGTTGGGGATAGGGAAGACGACGCTCTATCGAAAATTAAAGGAATACGGTGCGGAACTGTGATCAAAATGGGACTTGGTTCCCGAATTGGAGATGTGTGCCCGAGTCGCAGCTTAGCAAGTGCTTTGCTTTCATAAGTGAACATTTTGGCCTTACAGTTGCGATAGTAAACGCATGATTCTCATCATTTGGAATTCCGGCAAAGCCCAAGAATGCGCCCGCGCCATTGAACACGCCATGCAGGAACCAGTGCATGTGGCACCGACTTTGCACGACGGTGTCGAGCGGTTGCGCTCGGAAGAGTTTTCGGCGGTTGTGGTTGATCAGTGGATCACGGAAGCTGAGCCCGAGCCCACCAGCGTTGTGTTTGATCATTTGGGAATGGCTGTGCCCGTGTTTGTGAATTTTGGAATCAGCGGCGTGGAAAGAATTTTGCGCGAATTGCGCGCCGCTTTGTCACGGCGTGGGCTCGAGACTGTATTAGCTCGCCACAGCGCGCGGCAGGCCCTGCGCGATGAACTGAAAGATGATGTGACCGTACTGCTGCTGTCCTGCGGCGTGGCGTTAGAGGAGCCGGAATTAAGCGAAACCGCTCGAAGGCGCCTACAAACAATAGAGCATTTGGCAAAACACATCAGCGAAAAATTGGCGATGTCGCACCAGGAACACGCGGCTGCGGCGGGTGTGTAGGAACTGTAAGAAAAGATTAGGCAGTCTGCTCTGCGGGAATGGCATCGTCCTGCAGCATGAATTCGAGCACCTCCTGCGGGACGGGAGCGTTCCACACTGGGGCGAATGATTGCCGGTGCAGCGGAGACGGCCCATGTTCACGCAATGCCGCGAGGTGCTTAGGCGTGCTGTAACCTTTGTTCGAAGCCAGCCCGTAAACCGGGAAGACCGGGTCCCACTGGCTGATCATGCGGTCGCGATGTACCTTGGCGATGATCGACGCGGCGGCAATTGAAACTGACAATGCATCGCCGTGAATAATCTTTTGTTGCGGCACTTCGAAATCGAGTCGCATGGCATCCACGAGCAGATGGTCGGCAACCGGGCTGAGCTGCGAGACTGCCTCGTGCATAGCGAGCCGCGAGGCATGATAGATATTGATCTGGTCGATGCGGGCAGCATCGACCGACGCGATCGCCCAAGCCACGGCATGCTCGCGAATGCGCGCATCAAGTACTTCACGGCGATCGGCGAGCAATAGTTTCGAATCGCGCAGCCCGCGAATTCGGTAACACGGGTCCAAAACTACGGCCGCGGCCACGACTGGGCCGAATAGTGACCCGCGGCCCACCTCGTCAACACCTGCAACCAGTTTCGCTCCCGATCCCCAGGCTATTTTTTCGTACTTCAAAGTGCATCGCAGTCGCTTGAGCAGGCGCAACTTTAACGCCGAAGCTGAGAGCGGTTTGCCAGTGCGCGATGTCGCGGTCGAAGTCATGTTCGCGAAGGTGGAAATCCTTTCAGTCATGTTCACGCAGTCTGGCTTGTGAGCGCAAGAGGAAAACTTCCGATCGTGAGTGGTGCCGGAACTGAGACATTCGCGCCTTACATTATGATGGCTGAGAAATGCGTAATGCAGCTCCTCGCCGCGATCCCCGATTGCTTCTTTGCATTACCGCTGCTCTTTTAGCTTTTGTGGTGCAGTCTGGGGAATTAGGCTCGGCGGACACCATGCACCGCCTTCAGACCGCGCACTCCTTCTGGACCTCTCAGCCTGCGGTATTCCCCAATGAGTATCCAGAATTTGGCGTGCACGGGCGCGGCGGCAAGCTTTATGACTGGTATGGCCTCGGCCAGCCGCTGCTCATGTTGCCCTTTGACATCGTGGGCACCGGGATCGCGAAGCTGCCGGTGTTCGCTGATTATGACGACAATGATCCCACGGTGCGAAATATCTTCGTCACCTATTCGGTCAATGTACTGCTCAATATCCTGACCGCGCTGGTCTGCTTCCGATTTCTTCTGCTGCTCGGGTTCGAGGTGCGGCAGTCCATTGCAGGTGTTTTAGCGCTGCTCTTTTGCACCACTCATCTGCATTACACGCAGAACATGATGGAGAACAACTACATCTGCCTGCTTACTCTGACCGGATTTTGTTATCAGTACGACTGGTTGCGATCAGGAAACCGGAAGGCATTGCTGATTGGATCGGGCGCACTGGGATTGAACCTGCTGACCCGGCTGACCACAGGCTTGGATCTACTAATAGTGGCCGTCTTTCTGCTGCTGGCCCTTTGGTTCGAAAGGGAGTTGAGGCCCAGCAACGCAAGTGTAGGGGCTGGCGTCCACGCCCGTCCGGTCGGGCGAAACTCGACGAGTTTTCCCTTAAACCGGCATTTCTGGGAGCGCTGCATTTCTTATTTACAAGTGGCGGTCCCCACCTACCTCGCTTTTCTGTTTCTCGACAGGCTTTATCAGTTCTACCGTTTTGGAAACTGGACGACGACCTACGTCCACTACTTCACGATTGAGCGCCGATTGCAGGACCCAACGCTTCCGGCAAAGTATCCATGGGAGACGCCTTTTCATGTTGGCTTTTTGGGGCCGCTGATCTCGCCGGAAAAGTCGATTTTTCTATTTGATCCACTGATTGTTCTAACGATTCTGGTCGCCATTTTCGGATGGAAGTATTTCAGTCCAGCCATTAAGAGTTTTGTAATCGCGGCATTCTTGTTGGTGCTCAGTTACATCTGCCTGTACGCCCGCTACACCGTCTGGAGCGGCAACTTTGCCTGGGGCGATCGTTACGTCTCAACGGCGGCTGAGATCGCTGCATTCATTTCGGTCCCGCTGCTTTTGAAATTCCGCACACAAACGGGCAAGCCTCTGCAGATTATTGGAATGTTCCTCATCTCAGCCAGCTTGGTTATTCAATTAGCCTCTCTAGCGTTCTGGCTGCCACTCGAGATTTATCAGGGCGACGACTTAGGCCACCCGCAGTGGGTGATCTGGCTGCGCTTCAAAAACATTGTCGCGTTTGCGCTGGGCAAAATGGACGCTTGGGGCCTGAACACCGACTCGATGGGCTACGACCAGTGGGACTATCAACACCTCACCTGCTGGAATTTCTTGCCATTCGTGCTGCGAAGAATGGGTGCGGCGCCGAAGTGGGTAGTAGATATGGTATTAGCGATCTGGGGCTCTGCAATTGTGGGGTTGATTACAGTGTTAGCTGCTGTTGGTAGAAAGGTAGAACAATATGGTAGAATTCTACCATGAGCCTGAACATCAAAAATGAGGAGACACATCGACTCGTTCAAGAACTTGCGAGCCTTACTGGTGAAACGATGACCGCCGCCGTGACCGAGGCAGTACGGGAACGACTGGAGCGAGTTAGGAGCAAAGGCATGGCCGAGAGGATCATGAAGATCAGCCGCGAATGCGGTGCCCGCCTCAAAGGCAAACCGTTGCCTGATCATGGGGAGTTGCTCTACGACGAGAAGGGGCTGCCGAAGTGATTGTAGACACCTCCGCGATTGTTGCAATTCTCGGGGCTGAATGCGATGCGAGATTATTTGCCGAAGCAATAGCTGAAGCTCTTGAACGTCGAGTTTCCGCAGCGACATACGTTGAGGCCGGCATTGTGTTAGATTCGCGGCGGGACGTCGCTTTGAGCCGCAGTCTCGATGACTTTATTCGCAATACGCGAATTATCGTTGAACCAGTCACGGCAGAACAGGCTGAGCTGGCGCGAGAAGCCTACCGCGATTTCGGTAAAGGCCGACACCAGGCGGGGCTGAATTTTGGAGATTGCTTCGCCTATGCGCTCGCAAAGGACAAGGGGGAGCCGCTACTGTTCAAAGGCCACGACTTTAGAAAAACGGATGTTGAAGTCGCGGAGTACTAGTCAACGCCAAGTATCGCGGCGAGAAGCACATTGTCCTACTCTACCGTTACCGACTTCGCCAGGTTCCTGGGTTGATCGACATCGCATCCGCGACGGACGGCGATGTGATACGCCAATAACTGCAGCGGAACGATTTCTAAAATCGGTAGCAGTTCTTCTGGCGCGGCTGGAATGTAAATCACGTGGTCGGCAGCTTCTTTAATCTCCTCGTCGCCTTCGGTGGCGAGGGCTATGACTTGACCGGAACGCGCTTTCACTTCCTTCAGGTTTGATGCAGTCTTTTCGTAGCGCACCATTGAGAGCGCATCTTTGGGATCGCGCGTGGCAATGATCACCACCGGCAGGTTCTCGTCGATCAGTGCGTTGGGCCCGTGCTTCATTTCGCCAGCGGGATATCCTTCAGCGTGAATATAGGAAATCTCTTTCAGCTTGAGCGCGCCTTCGAGGGCGAT
>DATNAF010000308.1:0-13321 GCA_035572845.1 Terriglobales bacterium | reverse complement strand
CACCGGCACCTTCAACCCTAACGGCAGCACGGCGCGTCCTGATCCGTCTGAGACTTTCGGAATGCCTGTACTGATCTTCGCTTGACCGGTCTTGGTGTCAACAATTGCGTACTGCAGACCGATTTGTGGAGGGTTGGATTCTGCCATGGATGGCGCATATATCTCCATGTACACCACTGCAGGATCGGTCTTTTTGAAATGATAATCAGCCGCGGGTACGATCTGCACTCCGTGATATACCAGTGGCACGTCACCTTGCATCAGGTCCGCGTCGAGGCCTTGCGCCAAATCCGAGATCGGATGAGTTTCCTTGCTGAGTGCCAGCGGGCTCAGGTTGAAATGTTTACCGTCATATGGATCCACCGCCAGAGCCGCTTGTAACTTTCCGAAGCTCTCTCCACCCGAGCTGAAAACTACAGAAAGCTGATACTGCCCGGAAGCGATATCGAACTGGTTTTCGTACACGAACGGCTTTGTATTAAATTCTTCGAGTTCTTTCTTTTCCAATTCCAGATGTACGGTATCGCTGAACCGGGCGGCCTCAGTGCCGTCCGGCTTGTTCGCAATTCCCAAAACGTTTATGTCGGATTTGAACTTTCCCTTCTCCTTATCAAATTTGATCGAGTTAGAAGGCATTTCCATGGCCACACTCACTCGGGCCACGTTGGCGGACGTAAAGAAGAATGGCGCTTCCAGCGAACCGCTGATATTACCGGCCTGACTCGCGGTAGCGTGGTTCTCCAACTCGCGTTCGATGGGTTTTCCAGCCAGCAGGTCCACCGGCTTTACGTTGCAGTATCCACTCCGCGAGCGGACGATGGTTTTAGACTCATCCACCTTCACTTTAATAGTGTGGCAACTTCCATCCTTCGAATCAGGTGGCGTATAGCCGACAATGTAATACTCGTCCTGCTCTTTGGCGATTCGCTCCATGCCGCCCAACAGATCATTGCTGTCGTGAATAACAAATCCACCCGTTCCTTCCGCCAGAGCGAAAAGCACCTGCTGGTTGGTCGAGGAACTTTCTGGAAATTGAGGAATGATGTTGCGCGGCTGAGCGTTGGGATTGTTGTAAAACGCGTTCGCGGATGAATATCCCGATCCAACGCCGCCCCGTCCGCCGGTTCCACCCGTTCCACCGCGTCCGCCCGTGCCGCCGGTTCCGCCGTGTCCACCGCCTCCAGTTCCTCCGTGGCCACCACCGCCAGTTCCGCCACCATGCCCACCGCCTCCGCCCGTGCCACCGCCTCCGCCGTGGCCACCACCACCACCGGTGCCCCCTCCTCCACCGCCGTGTCCCCCACCACCGCCAGCTCCGCCACCGTGTTGCACAAAGATGAGGTGGGGAGTACCGCCCCCGGCGCTATCGTCAGTATTGAGGGTCGCTGAAACGAGTCGAGGCGGATGGTCTAACACCGGATAACTCAAATGCGCTCCCGATGCGGGTTTGATTCCAAGAACCACTAACCCGCGAACATCAATCGGATATACCGCCACGTTGGCCTTGTTGCACGCGTCGATGACTGCGCTCAATTCTGATTGTCGTTCCGGTGTCAGCGGGAAGCCGGCAGTGAGCAGAACCAGGCTTTTGCGTCCTGGAACGGTTGCCAGATTTTTTGCCAAGTCGCGCACTGCCCACAACATGCTGCGGGCGCCGAAATCCGACTCTGCGCTCATGATCGGCGGGGCGCCCAACGACGCGACTTCACCGTTCGGCGAGACAGTCGAGAACTTAGTTCCCGCCACTACCTTCTTCAACCGCTCCGCATCGGCTGTGAAGTTTTGCGTGATACGCAACGTTCCGCCAAAATCCGCTATTGCCATTTGCCGGTTGGGACCAGCATTGTCATCGATAAATTTCGTCGCGGCTTGACGCGCCGCCGCCTGATCGCCAAATTCCATGCTCGAGTTATCAAAGAACAGCACCAGGTAACGTTTCATGGGATTGTTCGGCGATGCGTTCCCTGATTCATAGCTGAAGCTTTTTACCTCCTGTTCCTTGTTGTCTTCCCAAATGCGGAAGTTCTTTTGCTGCAAGTCGCGAATGTAGTTTCCCTTTTTGTCCGTGACAATTGAATCCACAAGCACCAGTTTGGTTTGTGCCTTGAATACGGTTGCCTGCGAAGCCGGTTGCTCATTTGTAGCCGGAGGCTGCTGGATCGACAGATCCGGCGCGGGTTGTGTCTGTACGGCCTGCGCGTGCACCGCCATGGAGGTATCGCCGAGCCACATAGCCAGGCCGCAACCAACGCAAATCATCGCAACCCAGATCACCAACCCACGATTCTTCATAGAACACCTCTAGTTCACGGAATTTGTATCGCGCCGTTTTCGGCTGCGATCTGGCCCTCGGTGTCGCGTACTACCAATCGCACCAAATAGCTGCCGGGCTTCACATCGAAGTTACTTTTTACGCTCAGGCCGGGGTCCATTTTGGCCAGGGTTTCGTCTTTCAGTCGCATCTGCAAAACCTTCTCGTTGCCGACCACCAAGTTTCCATTGCGGTCAAAAATCCCCGCGACGATTGTCAGATTGCTGTTGTTTCGGCCGTCCGCCTTTCGAAAATGTAACTGCTTCACGTCAACGTGCGCCAGGACGGTGAGCTTGGCCTCGGCGTCGCTGGGTTTGAAAAACTGGGTGTGCAGGTCGATCGGCAAATCGTGTAGCTCTTCCTGCGAAAAGAGAGCATCTTCAATTTCCTGTTTCGCCTCTTGCTCAGGTCCATTGAGCTGTTTGGGCGCAAAGTAACCGCGCCGGGCCTGAATCGAATATTTCCCCTGCGATTTCAGAGTGACTTTTAAATTGTGAAAATGGCCATTCAACTTCAGGTTCTGCGGCGAAAATGCCAGCGCGTAGTAGTACTCTGGGGTTGAGGCGACTCTTCGAAACCCTTCCGCCAGATCATTATTGTTGTGAAAAAAAACGCCACCGGTTGCGTCTGCCAGTTCGGCCATTACGTCTTCTTCAGCGGATGCACTTGACATCTGATACAGACCCTCAATGCCGGCCACTTGCGTATTCCGTGAGGGTTTCTCAGTAATATCGCCGCCGGGCATCACCACGTACAAACCACGGGCATCGAGAGCATTGATGATTATGTTGGCACGCATTGCCTGGTCGATAATGTTATCGACATCGTATTCCTGCTGTGGAGTGAGGAACCCGGGCGACACCAGTACGATGCATCGTTGGCCCGGCACGCCCGATACGCGTCGAATTACGTCCTTTAACGTACTCAGTGCCAAGTGAGTTTCCGCCTCACCGGAAGACACTGCCTGGGCGGCGACTGCTTGCGCCATACTCTGCGCCGCAGTCTGCATTCTCGAATCATTGTTAAATTGACAATCCAGCACATCGGCCGTTACTGCCGCCAAAGCCTGCGGATCGTTCTTATTCTGGATCAAGTCCCCGATGTAGTAAGTCATCTTCGGACATTGACTTAGTCGATTGCCGACAAGCGGACGAGGGATAATGCGGTCCATTGCATCCCGCAGCTTGGCTTGGTCGTCAGTGAAGTCGAGGTTGTTCTGACCTGAGATAGTGAAGATCGCCGCACGGTCGGTAGGCCGTAACGTATTCAGATTTTTCTTCGCTGCTTGCCGTGCCTGCGCGAGATCGCCAAATTCCATGTGGACATCGTCGAAAACGTAGGCTATGTAGCGTTCGGGGATATCCGGCAGCGGCGTCGATTGAGTGTCCGTAGCTATCGAATTCGGTGGCTGGGAAGTTTGCTGCTCGCGCGCAACCTGGAGTCCCGGCTTCTGCACGCTGAACTTGGTAATGGCTTGCGGTTTTTTATCGTCAAACAACTGAAAATCTTCTTTTTGCAGCGTGCCGATAGCTCTGCCTTGCGCATCGCGTACAACAACATGAACTTCCACCAGCCTGACGTTGACTTTAAACTCCGCCGCCGCGTCGTGCGACGTCATTTCAGGAGGGTTTGAGGTGGTTGGAGAAGCGGAGGCTGTTGACGGCGTTGCCGGGGTTTCTTGGGGCGGGGCGGCGAAAAGCCGGAGATTGAATATGCCCGGAAGCACCAGCCATGCGCCGAGAATCGCCAACGCCAGCTTGCGATTGCTCTTCGCCAGTGCCATGTAGACAACTCCCCGCCGATGACCCGGCCCGTATTCTACTCTCAAATTCCTTGCCGAAAGTCATTTTCTGCGCCTTGTAGCAAAGGTTATCTCGCGCCGGATGTGTAGTTCCATACGCCTACAGCTTCTCCCCAGACAACACCCAAGCTGCTGGATTCATCGAAGTTGGCGTATGTCGAAGGGTGTGATTTTCCTGATTTTAGCGGTAACCCTAGCCTTGACCGGCTGCGGAATGGTGTCGAATGGAAACCAGCAACAGGATCCTCCACCGCCACCCCCACCTCCTCCACCTCCTGCAGATATGACCGCGGTCCACCACATCATTTATATGTTGCAGGAGAACCGAAGCTTCGATCAGTATTTCGGGCAGTTGAACGCCTACCGGCAAGAGAAGGGGTTTAGCGCTGACGTTGACGGTACCCCGGCGAACGCTTCACAACTGAGCTACGATCACTCGACCACTTTTGCTCCGTTTCACATGAACTCACAGTGCATGGAAGAGTTGAGCTCCTACTGGAACGAGAGCCACAACGACTGGAACCATTTCGCGCCCACCACGGCCACTCCATTAATGGACGGATTTGCGAATTCTGCTGGCGGCGACTCGCGGCACAGTGATCCTCCGGGTTTCGATATCAATGGTCAACGCGTGATGGGCTACTACGACGATCGCGATCTCCTCTATTACTACTTCATGGCAACTCAATTCGCCATGTCAGATCATTGGTTTTCGCCAATCATGACCAATACCCCGGCCAACCGCATGTATGCTATGGCCGCAACCTCCCACGGGGTTGTGAACAAACCGCTCACCCAGATAAATGTGCCTACGATTTTTGATGAGTTGCAGGCAGCAGGTATCACCTGGAAAAACTACGTCCCGGATTATCCTAACGGCAGTTCGCTCAAGACATTCCCCGTGTATTCCAAGTACGTGAGCACGAATATTGTTCCTATGTCACAGTACTTTACCGACGCAAAAAATGGCACGCTCCCTCAAGTTGCATTTATCGACCGCGATTCGCACGATGGATTGGACGAGCATCCCGGTGTCGGTATCAACATTCAGAAAGGCGCGGCTTACGTAAAGACAATCGTTGACGCTCTCATGGCCAGCGACAATTGGAAGGATTCCGTATTCTTCTTGTCCTACGACGAAGCTGGCGGCCCTTACGACCATGAGCCTCCCGTACCAATGCCTTCACCGGATGGCATTCCACCAGTTCTCGGCCTAAATGATACTTGCACGGCGACTACAGGCCCCATGTGTGACTTCACCTACACCGGATTCAGGCTGCCTAACATCGTGATCTCGCCGTTTTCAAAGAAACATTACGTCGACCACACTCCGATGGATACAACTGCGATTCTTCGTTTCATCGAAAAGCGGTTCAGCCTGCAAACTCTCACGGCGAGGGATGCTGCCCAGCCTGATATCAGCTACTTTTTTGATTTCACAGACTCTCCGAATCTGAATCCGCCCACTCCACCCTCGCAGCCGACCGGCGGACCGTGTTACGTGAACTTATTGCCTTAATTTATCCTGCCAAAAGTCAATTTGGGACATTTACTCACTCGTGCTTTGGATTTTATTTTCAGTCGAGCATCTGACTTTCGCGAGGCGCACATCCAAGCGTGCCTGGGAGTGACAAGAGATGAGGAAACGGACAGGTTTTCTTCTCAGCAGCATAGGCATAGGTGTAATCGGATGGCTCTGGCTTAGGCGCGCGCGTCGTGCCAATCAGGTACGCGAAATTCATGTTACTGCCGAGGACCTCGACTATCAGGATCTTTCGCCTGAAGAGCTGACCTCGTCTCATCTGATCGACTTAAACGATTCCACAGCGGACCAACTTAAGGACCTGAATCTCGCTCCAGAATCAGTCGAACGGGTGATTGAGAATCGTCCCTATCGCAGCAAGCTGGAACTGGTCTCGCGCATGGTGCTTACCGAAGCAGAATACGAAAGCATCAGGGAAAATATTGCTGTTGCAGAAGGGCGGGAGCCCGTGAAAATTGCTTAAGCCAGTACCTCTGCGAAGAGTTTGATACTGAAGTCGTCCGGTTGAAACTCTCTGGGCTCGCGCCGTTTTGCGTCGAACCCTTATTCCCCGCCGCGAGTGCTGCCTATTCGATGGTATCCTTGAAGCATCACGCCATCCAGGCTGTATCCCACATGTCCAAACCACATACTCCAGAATCACCCGTATTGGCCGAATCTGGCGAGTCGTTCGGCGCACTTCTTTCGCAATTTGAACGCAGCCACATTTCCAAAAACGCGGAAGGATTACGCGAGGGCACGGTTGTTTCACTCTCAGCAGATTCCGTATTCATTGACCTCGGATTCAAGACAGAAGGCGTGTTGCCGATCTCCGAATTCTCCGCCGATCGAGAAGCGGCGAAACCCGGAGACAAGCTACAGGTCACCATCAAGGGCCGTGATCCCGAGGGCTATTACCTGCTTACGCGAAGCAAAGCCGCGCGTCCGGCGGATTGGGCGGCGCTGGAGAGAGCGTTCGCTGCAAAATCCACGATTGTTGGCACAGTCACCGGCGTGGTGAAGGGCGGACTGAGTGTTGATGTGGGGGTGCGCGCTTTTATGCCGGCATCGCGCAGCGGCGTGCGTGATTCGGCTGAGCTGGAGAAATTGGTCGAACAGGAGATCCGCTGCCGCATTATTAAGCTCGATGCCGCCGATGAAGACGTGGTGGTCGATCGGCGAGCTGTGGCAGAAGAGGAAGAGCAGAAAGTCAAAGATCAGCGTTACTCCGAATTAAAGGAAGGCGCGATACTGAGTGGCACGGTGCGAAGTCTCACTGATTATGGAGCGTTCGTCGACGTAGGAGGTGCGGACGCGCTGCTTCATGTCAGCGATATTTCGTGGGGACGAACCAATAAGCCATCGGACGTGCTGACAGTCGAGCAACAGATCGAAGTGAAGGTGCTCAAGATCGATGCGGAGAAGCGGCGATTCTCTGTCGGAATGAAACAGCTTCAGCCGCATCCATGGGATTCAGCCGCAAGCAAATACAAAGTTGGCGAGCGCGTTCGTGGTACTGTCACCCGCGTGATGGACTTCGGTGCCTTTGTTGAACTCGAACCGGGAATCGAAGGACTGATTCACGTTTCCGAAATGTCGTGGGTGAAGAAAGTCCGCAAGCCGAGCGACTTGGTGAAACCTGGCGAAACGGTTGACGCCGTAATTCTCGCCGTGAACCCGGCAGAACAGCGCATCTCACTTGGATTAAAGCAGGCGTTGGGAGATCCATGGGCTGATGCTGCGCAAAAGTTTCCAGTTGGTTCGCAGGTCGAAGGCCCGGTTGTGAGTCTGACTAAGTTCGGCGCCTTCGTGCAACTCGCCGAAGGCATAGAGGGCATGGTTCACGTCAGCGACATCATCGCAGAGAAACGAATCAATCATCCGCAGGATGTGCTGAAAGTCGGGCAGCAGGTAAAAGCGGTGGTGCTCGAACTTGATGCTGGGAAGCGAAGGCTGAAGCTCGGCATGGAACAACTCGTTCCCACCAGCATCGATGAATACGTCGCCGAGCACAAAGCGGGAGATGAGGTCAGCGGCCGGGTTGTGGAAGCTTCGGGCAACGGCGCGCAAGTGGAATTGGGAGAAGGAATCCGAGCCGTGTGCAAAGTTTCGCAGTCCAAGAAAGAGGACACACCAGCTGCCTCAGGAGCCGGCACCGATATTAGCTCGCTCAGTTCAATGCTTGCGGCCCGTTGGAAAAGCGGAGCTGTTGCCGAGTCCTCGAAGCCGCAAGACATCCAATCGGGACAGATTCGGAAATTTCGCATTACTAAGCTGGATCCGGCGGCGAAGAAAATAGAAGTTGAACTCGTATAGAGTCGGCCAATAGCAGCTCTGGCCAGTTTGGTCCATCGAGACGCGCTCTCCATTCCACTGCATCAACAGTAGCAGGAACACTTAACTTTGCCGCCAATCATCAACGCACAAAAAATCTCGAAAGCATTCGGAGCCAAGCCGCTTTTTCAGAACGTATCGTTCACGGTTTCCGAAGGAAGCCGCATTGGGTTGATTGGGCCCAACGGCTCCGGGAAATCTACGCTGATGCGGATCTTGGCTGGGACGGACGAGCCGGACAGCGGCAACGTGGCGATCCGCAAGCGCCTGCGGTTGAGCTATGTGGAACAAAATTCGCACTACGAAAAAGACGAAATGGTGCGGGCAGTGATCGAAAGAGCGCTCAAACTTTCGTCGAACGTTGACTCAGAATATGGCGCGCATTTCGCAGAGACACTGGGCCGCGCCGGGTTCGAGAACCTTGATGCCGACGCTGGTTCGCTATCTGGCGGGTGGCAGAAGCGTCTCGCGATTGTGGAAGCGTTGGTGAAGGCCCCCGATGTTTTACTGCTCGATGAGCCCACGAACCATTTGGATCTTGCAGGAATCGAGTGGCTCGAAGAGTTACTCGAGGAGTCAGCGTTCGCATGCGTGGTGGTCAGTCACGACAGATATTTTCTTGAGAACGTGGCGAGCGAGATGGCGGAATTGAGCCGAGTGTATCCGGATGGCCTGCTACGAGTTCGCGGGAATTACAGCGCATTTCTCGAAAAGAAAGAACAGTTCCTGCACGCGCAATCAAAACGCCAGGAGGCGCTCGAAAACCTAGTCCATTCTGAAATTGAATGGCTGCGGCGAGGGGTAAAAGCGCGAACCCGGAAGTCGAAAGCCCGCATTGATAAGGCCGGAGAACTGATGGGCGAACTTGCCGACTTGAATGCCCGAACTCGTAGCGGGAGCGCACAAATTGATTTCTCGGCGACCGATCGCAAGACCAAGCGCCTGATTGAGTTGGAGAACGTCACTTTCGAAGTGGGCCAGCGCAAACTTTTCGAGCGGCTCAACTTCATCATTAGCGCCGGCATGCGGGTGGGATTGGTGGGGCCGAACGGCAGTGGCAAGACCAGCCTGCTGCGGCTTCTACGCGACGAATGGATGCCAACATCGGGAGAAATTCGCCGGGCCGAGTGGCTGCGCATTGTTTATTTCGACCAAAGCCGCCAGCTTGATTTGAACATAACTCTGCGCCGCGCTCTCGCTCCCGACGGAGACTCGGTCGTCTATCAGGACCGAGTAATTCACGTTGCGTCCTGGGCAGCAAAGTTTCTGTTCACTGGTGAGCAGCTTAACCAACCTGTCGAGCGGCTTTCCGGCGGCGAACGAGCGCGTGTGTTGATCGCCCAACTGATGCTGCAGCCGGCTGACATTCTGCTGCTGGATGAGCCGACTAACGATCTCGATATACCAACCCTCGAAATACTTGAAGAAAGCTTGCTGGAATTTCGCGGTTCGCTGGTATTGGTGACGCACGACCGATACATGCTCGATCGCGTTTCGAACATCGTTTTGGGTCTTGACGGCCGGGGTACCGCTGAAACATTTGCGGACTATTCGCAATGGGAGTTGTCGCAAGCGAAACGCAACCCCGGCGTAAAACCCCCCGCCCGTTCGCTAGCATCCGCATCGGTGTCGTCGCCCAAGAAAAAGCTCTCGTATAAAGAGGCCCGGCAATATGCGTCCATTGGAGAGAATATCGCCGCGGCCGAGCGCTTGCTGCAAAGTAAACGCGCTGAGTTGGAGAATCCCTCGATTGCAAGTGATGGTCCGAAGTTGCTGGCGGTCCACTCCGAAATGGAGCAGGCGCAAAAGGACCTCGATGCGCTTTACGAACTCTGGGCAGAACTTGAAGAGAAAGTTGACAACTTGCCGCAATCCCGAATGCGCTGATGCGATTCCGGCGGCACAGCCGGCAATTTCTTCTCAACTTTTCTTCACTTTATCTCGGAGTCGGAAAAGTCAAGCGATGTAACTTCCTGCGGCCTTTCACCCCGCCATCGGGAAGTTCGAATCCTATGCGAGTGTGCTTGGCGGGAGAGGGCGCGGTGAGTTGGCGAATGGTGTCGAACAGGTCCTGAATTTCCTCGTCGTGGCTTTCGAGACGCTGCTCAAGTTCAGATAGCTTTGACAAAAGCTGTTGATTGGCTGCGAACGTTTCGCGCATTCTCACGAATGCGCGAACCACGAAAATACTCATCTTGATCGCTCGAGCTGAATTCAAAATATTGGCCGCCATCACAGCGCCATGTTCGGTGAATGCAAGGGGCAGATACCGGCGGCCGCCATGACCTGAACTTGAGGTCACAATTTGTGACCTCAAGTTTTCGTATTCTGCCTGCGAGAGCTGGAACAAAAAATCAGGCGGAAATCGCCGAGCGTTGCGTTTTATTTGCTGATTCAAATGCTTGACCGAAACCCCATATAACTCGGCCAAGTCAGAGTCAAAAATAACTTTCTGACCGCGCAGCAAATGAATGATTGAATCGACTTTTCGGGCGAGCGCTATTCCTGTATTTGGCATAAATGAAAAACTTGAGGTCACAATTTGTTACCTCAAGTGCAGATAACCGAAACGATCATACGACTGTTTTGCAGACATAAAAACGAATTTCGCCCGCCGGTGCCGGCGGATTCCCGAAGCGGGAATCGCCAGGGCGCACGACTTGCTCTCCGCGCAATGCACCTCCAGGCACCGTTCTCGACTTGTTGATTACATCTCGCGGCAGAGCCGCCTGAGAACGCAGGCGAGAGAAGGCGCGGTTGCATCGTTGCGGATCTATGCAATTAGAAGTTTGACTGCTCACGTCCAGACCCGAGTTCGTGGGCCCTTAATGCTGAAAATAAAACCGCTGTCCTATGAGCTTGGGAGAGTCAGAGTTTGGAATACGAAAAATCTTAGGGTGGATTCTGAAGCCTGGTGACTCTGTGAGGGTACACTCGTCCGGGGCAACCCTTATCGCTGGGACGGATACATTATTCCGAGGGACGAACTGCGGAAGTTGCCTGATACCATTCCTGAGAGCAGTCAAAGCAGTGACAGTCTAGTGAACTCAGACACCCAAACCGCAATCCCGGACGCAGATGCAGTCGGCACATTAGCGCTCGCTGAAATGTCATTTTCCGACCAGACGACGCCATTCAGTCTAAAAGACTGGCGCCTGTGGGCGGCAAGTTTTGGATTCTTTGGAGCGCTCTTCGTTTGCGGTGTTTTTTCAATGCTCTCATTGAAGAGAGCGGGCGGAGGATCCGATCTGATGGCGGAAGAAGTGGTGATACTGCCACTGATTCAGGACATTATCTTTGCCGTCATGGCGCCGTTAGTGTTTGTGGTTGCAGCACGCTATCCCGTTCAGCGACCGCATGTAGCCAAGCGCTCACTCTTGTTTATGGCTGGAGGCGTGTTATTCACTATTTTGCATGTGTTACTTCGGGTGCTTAGTTACCCGGCTTGGAATAGCGCGGCCAAAAAATACGACTGGGCATTGATCAATTGGCGGTCTATGCATCTAGCCATTCATTGGGCACCGATTGCAAAGCTGTTTTTATGGAACCTGGTTGAAGACATATTTGCGATTTACATCCCCATTCTCGTGGTTGCGCATGCCGTCCTTTATTACACTCGATATCGCCAACGTGAACTTCGGTCTGTTCAACTGCAGGCGCAGTTAAGCGATGCCAGGCTTCTGGCTCTGAAGAGCCAACTCCAGCCGCACTTTCTTTTTAATACCCTGCACTCCATTTCGTCGCTCATGCTTCGAGACGTACAGTCTGCCGACACGATGATCGCCCGCCTTAGCGATCTGCTGAGAATGAGCCTGGAAGATCCGGGCGAACACGTAACCTCTCTCAAGCGCGAAATGGAGTTCACCCAAGCCTACTTAGAGATTGAAAAGATGCGGTTTGGGGATCGCCTCTCGGTGACCTTCGATGTTCCGCCGAGGATCCTGGACGTTCTGGTTCCACAATGCTTATTGCAGCCCTTGGTTGAAAACTCGATCAAGTACGGGATTTCCAAGCGATCTTCCGGCGGCGAAATCACGGTGCAAGCCTCGGCCCTGGGCGACAAACTGTTGCTTTCGGTGAAGGACAATGGCCCCGACAATGCCTGCGCAAATGGCGACCGACCTGTCCGCTTCGGGGTTGGTCTAACAGCCACTCGCGAAAGATTGCGGACCCTCTACGGAAAGAACCAGGACTTGACTCTTGATTTCCTCAGCGATGGACACGTCGTGGTCAATATTCTGATACCCAATCGCGGCCAAGCACGTCTGTAGCCTATGGATATGGAGTCGGCGCAATCGTTGCAGGTGAATGTCCCGGAGATGTCAGCAACTACCCCCAATCCACTTCGCGTTCTCATCGTGGACGACGAACGCCCGGCGCGCGACAAACTGAAGATCTTGCTTTCGCAAGAGCCCGACATGAAGGTGATTTCAGAGTGTGGCAATGGCACTGCGGCACTGTCCGCACTCAATGAATTAAAGCCCGATCTCCTGCTGCTGGATATTCAGCTACCTGATACGGACGGGTTTTCATTGCTCAAAGCGCTGCCTAGCGAAAAGTTGCCTTTCGTCATTTTCACAACCGCCTACGATCAATACGCAATCAAGGCCTTCGACGCACACGCACTCGATTACTTGTTGAAGCCTTTCGATCATGAGCGACTAAAAGAGGCCCTGCACCGCGCGCGGCTGGCCATTCGAACGCAAAATGATCGCATGCTGACAGATCGATTGCTTAAGATCCTACAGGGGGCGAACTCGGCGCCAGTCGCGCGACGGCTTCTGATACGGGCCGGTGGACGGGTGGTTTTTCTCGCTTACGACGAAATCGAATGGATCGATGCCGCGGCCAATTATGTTCGGGTAAACGCAGGCAAGGCTTCGTATATGTTAAGGGGCAGTATTGGAACCATTGCGGAAAAACTGCCGGCTGAACAGTTCGTACGCATTCACCGCTCAACGGTCGTGAATGCGCGCATGATCAAAGAGCTTCATCCCTGCAATAGTGGCGAATTTATCGTGGTTTTGAGAAATGGAAAAGAGCTCTCCTGCAGCCGCGGATATCGTGCCGGTCTGCGAAATCTGATTGAGAGCACTCCAGTACTCTAAGGTGGCGACGTGCTAGGTAAGGAATTGATTACTTGGCTTTTGCCCGACTGACTTGCCAGTTCAGTTTTTCAACGATTTCTCCGCGCTCGGGGTACACCCATTTTTCCGCCAACCGCTCTGTCCTTTGATAGTATTTTCAATGCCTCATTGCGCGCCCGGGTGGCGAAACTGGCAGACGCACGGGACTTAAAATCCCGGGTCCTTAACAGGACGTACCGGTTCAATTCCGGTCCCGGGCACCACGC
>DATNAF010000307.1:0-3873 GCA_035572845.1 Terriglobales bacterium | reverse complement strand
CTGATCGCTGAACCTGAGGAGCCCTTTGTCCTACAACGACCTGCGTGAATGGATCGCTGCGCTCGAACGCGCCGGCGAGCTGAAACGAATTAAGACCGAAGTTGATCCGGTGCTTGAAATTGCCGAGATTACAGATCGTGTCTCCAAGGGGAATTTTGCGGACGAGGGCGCCCGCGCCACACTGAAGCCTGGCGGGCCGGCCTTGCTGTTCGAAAATCCCAAGGGCAGTGACATTCCGGTGCTCATCAACCAATTTGGATCTGAGCGGCGCATGCGCATGGCGCTGGGAGTAGATTCGCTCGATGAAGTCGCCGATCGTATTCGCCAGTTCATGGACGTGAAGTCCCCGCATGGCTTTCTGGACAAAATCAAAATGCTTCCCATGCTGGCCGAAATGGGCAAGTTTTTCCCTAAGACCCTCGCGACCGGTCCATGCAAAGAAGTCATTCGCAAAGAGAACTTCGATCTTAAGCACCTTCCGATTTTGCAATGCTGGCCACAAGATGCAGGTCGATTTATAACTTTGCCCTGCGTGGTCACGCGCGATCCCAAAACTGGCAAGCGCAATGTCGGAATGTATCGCATGCAGGTCTATGACGGGCAAAGCACCGGCATGCACTGGCAACGACAGAAAATCGGGGCGGAACATTATCGTGAGATGCTGAGACGCGAAGCTGCACACCAAAGTCACAATCCCCACCCTGTCGCAAACATCGCGACAAGGGTGGGGCACCCTCAAGGTTATTCTTCTTACTCTCAGAGTCGTTCTTCAGTCGATATCATGGCCCAGACTTCGGGCGGTTCGGCGATTCCCGAAGGCAAGTTGCCTGCGGGAAAAATGGAAGTTGCAGTTGCCATCGGCACCGATCCTGCGCTCACATTTTCTGCCATCGTTCCAGCGCCTCCGGATGTCGAAGAGTATTTGATCGCTGGGTTCCTGCGCCAAAGTCCCGTCGAACTGGTGAAATGCGAAACCGTGGACCTTGAGGTCCCTGCCACCGCAGAAATTGTTCTCGAAGGGTACGTAAACCTTGACGAACTCCGGATGGAAGGGCCATTCGGCGATCACACGGGCTTTTATTCCCTTCCCGATCTTTATCCGGTTTTTCATTTGACTTGCGTGACTCATCGCAATAATCCAATTTACGCGACTACTATTGTTGGCAAGCCGCCGCAGGAAGACGCTTACATGGGCAAGGCTGTCGAGCGTATTTTCCTGCCGCTCATGAAACTCACTATCCCCGAGCTAGTCGATGTCAATCTTCCCATCGAGGGCGTGTTTCACAACTTAATGATTGTTTCGATTCGCAAATCCTATCCCGGCCAGGCGCGCAAAGTCATGAACGCCATCTGGTCGCTGGGGCAGGCGATGTTCACCAAGTGCGTCATCGTAGTCGATGAAGATGTAAACGTTCAGGATATTGGTGAAGTCACGCTAAAGGTGTTGAACCACATTGATCCCGAGCGCGACATTCAGTTCACGCTTGGCCCGGTTGACTCGCTCGATCACGCCTCGCGACTGCCGAACTTCGGCTCGAAGATGGGTATCGACGCCACCCGTAAGTGGGAAAGCGAAGGCTTTATGCGTCCATGGCCCGACGAGATTCTCATGGACGAAAAAACTAAGTCTGCGGTGAATAGCAAGTGGAAGCAGTTGGCGAAAGAACTGGGGACCGACTAGGGTGCTGAAGCTGCGCTTCCCTCACCTAAATCCAGAATACCAAATTGGCCATACCACTTGTGCCATGAATCTGAAGTTTATATTTCGGGCACAATCAGACGCTTAGCGGGAATTGCACCATTTCCGGGCCTTGACAAGTTTTTGACTGGTTTATGAAACGGTGCAGGCCAAGTCCTGTTAACTTGGTTTAACGAATTTTCCAGCAAAACGGCGCCGCGATTGCGATTTCAGGAAATCAGGAGCAGCTTTTGACCAAACGTTGCGTGATCACGGGAATGGGAGTAGTTAGCCCAAACGGGCTTGGGGCCGCGGGATTTCGAGACGCGATCCTCGCGGGCCGAAGCGGCGTGAAACGAATATCACGATTCGATGCTTCGGAGATCGATGTGCAGATTGCCGGCGAAGTATCTGATTTTGACGAGCTTGCCTGGGTCGAAAAGAAGGACCGCAAACACGTTTCGCGCATCCTGCCATTTGCATTCTGTGCCGCAAATGAGGCGCTCGAGAGTGCAGGCATCGATGCCTGTTCGCTGTCTATGGATGAACGGCGCAGGTTTGGCGTGATCATCGGGACTGGCGGTGGTTCGCAGGAATTCACGGAGCAACAATATCGTCTCTTTTTTCACCAGCAGTACAGCAAGATGAGTTTATTTTGCGTTCCGACTGGTGTTATGGGGGGCATTTCCAGCGAACTCAACGTCCGTTTCGGATTGCGCGGGGCGAGCCATGTGATCACGACCGGATGCACCTCTTCAACCGACGCAATGGGCTATGCAGTGAGACAAATTCAGTCGGGCCGCGCTGATAGAGTTCTTACCGGAGGCGCTGACGCGCCCATTTCTCTCGGTACCGTGAAGGGATTCATTTTGATGAGGATCCTGACGGAAAGTTGGAACGGCGTGCCGGAACGCGGCTCACGTCCTTTTTCTGCCGATCGCGACGGTTTCGTGTTGGCGGAAGGCGCATGGATGTTTGTGCTGGAGGAATATGAGCACGCTAAGGCGCGTGGCGCCAATATCCTTGCTGAAATTGCCGGATATGGATCGACCTGCGAGGCCTTTCACCGCGTGCGCTTGATGGAGTGCGGCGAAGAGCCGGCGCGAGCAATCGGGCTCGCTATGCAGCAGGCTGGAATTGGTCCGCAAGATGTCGACTACGTGAACCTGCACGGGACCTCAACCCAGTTGAACGACCGTATCGAAACGCGGGCACTGAAATTAGCTTTGGGCGATGATCGTGCGCACCAGGTCCCGATGTCGGCATTGAAATCGCAGATTGGCCATCCTCAAGGAGCTTGCGGCGCAGCCGGGGTTGCAGCAACCATTGTGGCGATGCGCGCCGGCCAGATTCCGCCGACCCTGAATCTAGAAGATCCTGACAAAGATTGCGACCTCGACTATGTGCCGCAGGCGGGCAGAAAAAAACCGATCGAGCATGCGGTATGCAATTGCATTGCTTTTGGATCGAAGAACTCGGCGCTCGTTCTGAGAAATGTGTCCTGATTATTTTTCTAGTTGGCCAGCCAACGATCAACTGTTGAAAGCGTGTTCTTCATGTCAGGCGAGAGTTTCTGCGCCTGAGCGTAAGCCGTATTTGCGTCTGAACTTCTGCCACTTTGCCTGAGAGCGCGCGCCAGCAAGGCATATCCCAAATCTGTCGGGTTGATTGAGACTGCTTTCGTGTACTGGGCAATGGCTACCATTAAAGCTCCTCTTTTCTGCGCGACGATTCCGGTTCCCATCAAGGCAGGGACATTGTTCGGATCAGCTCGAAGCGCTTTCTCAAAATTCTGCTGCGCATGGTCGAAGTCTTTTATGTCCATGTACGCCGAACCTATATTGCTAAATTCAACCGCCCTGGTTTTGGGGTCGCTGGTGTTCTGCAATGCTCGTTGATACTGAGCAATAGCATCGGAGGAATAGCCCTGGCGTTGTTCATACATTCCAAACGCAATCAATTCTGACGGCTGCCAATTGTGCAATTTCAGGACATTATGAAAATGCACCAAGGCCTCTTTTGTGCGCCCCTGATTTGCCAGTTCTTGCGCAAGGTTGTCCTCGGCCATAAAATTTTCGCCGGTTACCGCGAGTGTGTAGTTCCACAGAGTCTCGCTGTCATGCCAATGGCCGATTTGCCGGAAAGTCGTGACCGACAGTGCGCCCAGTACAACCGCGCAGACTGCCGCACCTATA
>DATNAF010000306.1:0-7460 GCA_035572845.1 Terriglobales bacterium | reverse complement strand
ACGATGGCTGGACCGGGCGCGATTCGTGTGGCGTCTCGCAACCACACCAAGCGTTCAGGAGTGGGAATCGATCCAAATTCCCGATCGCTGTTTCGCGGCGTATCGCGGCGTTAGAATCGCCCGGCTGATGAAGAGATTTTTCAGCTAGCTGCAGGTCGCGTCCGCCTGCTCGTGCGCGTGGTAGCTTGATCGCACCAGTGGGCCCGATTCCACATGGCGGAATCCCAGCCGCAGCGCCTCATCTTTCAGATATTGAAATTCCTGGGGAGTATAGAAGCGCGCAATCGGCAAATGATCGCGAGATGGACGCAGGTATTGTCCCACGGTCAAAATATCAACTTGCCTTTCGGCCAGATCGCGGAAGACATCAACTAACTCGGTCATGCTTTCGCCGAGCCCGACCATCACGCCTGATTTCGTCACCATGCCAGGAGAAAACTTCTTCGCATTTTCCAGTAACCGCAGGGTGCGGTCATAGCGCGCTCCCGATCGCACTGCCCGGTAAAGCCGGGGCACAGACTCCGTATTGTGGTTCAGCACATTCGGCTCGGCGTCAAGAACAATGCGCAGCGCTTCATCCAGTCCCTGAAAATCCGGGATCAGCACCTCGACCCGGCATTCGGGAGCTACGCGCCGAACTTCACGTATAGTTTCGGCAAAAATTTTCGCCCCACCAAGATTGTCATCATCGCGGTTCACGCTGGTGATCACAGCGTGCTTCAGTCCGAGTGTCGCAACTGCTTCCGCCACCCGACGCGGTTCATCCAAATCAATAGCCAGTGGCCGGCCTTTTGGTACTGCACAAAAGCCGCATCGGCGCGTGCAGATATCACCTAGCAACATAAATGTTGCGGTGCGATGGTTCCAGCATTCGCCAATATTCGGGCATTGCGCGGATTCGCAAACGGTGTGCAGTCCAAGCCCGCGCGCCAGCTTTTTCAATTGATGAAAATTCTCTCCGGCGGGAGCTTTGGCCCTCAACCAGGACGGCTTAGGTTGCCGAACCACTGGCCCAACCTCAATCTGCACCAGCTCTGAGGAACTGCTCATGTCAACATTCTACAGGAGCCCGCGCACCCGCCTTTCGATTGGCTGAAACGAAACTGTATATACTGATTCGCACCGGGGCGGTTCGTGGACAAATAGCAACTCAACACAAGTGCAGGTCACCTCGATCCCGCCAGGATCCTGTGCTCTCTTTAACTTAACCAGTACGTCGTTCTGTCTGTCGGACGGCGATTTGTTTTGTGGAGTGCTCAGGCAACTTTTGGTCTAGAACCAAGCCGATTTACGCATCCAAGTACCCGCGATGACCTTCTCGCTTCGAGGTGTTGCCTGGACGGCCTTCGCCATCGCCGTCGTACTGCTGGTGGGCAGCAGTATTTTTCTGCTCCGTGCAACCCACGCGTTGTTTGACAGCGAAGCTCTGGTCTCCCACACCCGTGAAGTCGAAACTGCTCTCGAGAACCTGAGTTCCCAGGTTTTCCAGCTCACGAACTCTCGTCGTGGTTCCGTGATTGCAAACGACAAAACCTTTCTCGATGATCATCATGCCGCTGAGGCGCTGATTGCGGATGATTTGAAACGCCTGCGGCATCTGACCGCCGACCGCCCGGACCGCCAGCCGGAACTCGACCAGGTTTCTTCCGATATTGATGCGCTTCAAAATCTTATTAACCAGCCGCTGAACCCTCGAAGCAGCAGCGCTTCGAACCACGAAACCGAAATACGGATTACACGCCAGACCGCCGCTCTCGCCGACCGCATTGAGACGAGTCTGCAGGGAATGCGAGATGAAGAAGACCAATTGCTGGCAGAGCGCCAGATCGCCTCGCGCACTAACTATCGGCACACGCTGCGTCTTATCTTTGCCTCTTTCATCATCGCGCTTATGTTGCTGGTTGCGGAGATGTTCCTGCTCAGCTATGAGTTCACCCGCCATCGGCAGACCGAGTATGCCGCCCGCCAGAGCCAGGAGATCGTCAACGCATTTTTTTCATCGTCGGCTATTGGCTTCGGCATTCTGGACGCGCAATTTCGGTATACCCGCGTGAATGACGTCCTGCCGCGAATGGCTGGATTGAAGCCGGAGGACGTTCTGGGAACGCCCGTCTCACAAGTGTTTGGTGACACCGGTATGCAAGCGGAAGCCGTGCTAAGAGAAGTGATCGAGAGCGGCCAACCCGTTTTGGACCGCGAAGTGTCCGCTGAACTACCCGGCAGGCCTGGCGATCCGCGTCATTGGCTGGTAAATTATTTTCCCATCCGTGAAGACGGCGGTGCCGTCACTCAGGTTGGGGTCACCGCAGTGGATGTAACCGCTCGCCGCAACGCTGAGGACGCGTTGAGGACCCTGAGCGGCAGGCTTCTCGGAATTCAGGACCAGGAACGCAGAAGGATAGCTCGCGAACTTCATGACAGCTTAGGGCAATATCTGGCAGGTCTGAAAATCGCTATCGATATGCTGAGTTCTCGTTCCCAACAAAAAGATCCGCTACTCGCGGAGTGCGCCGATATTCTCCAACGTGCCATTGGTGAAACTCGCACGCTATCTCATCTTCTACATCCACCTTTGCTCGACGAAGCCGGCTTCGCTTCCGCGGCCAGTTGGTTTGTGGCCGGATTTTCCCAACGAAGCGGCATCCCAGTTTCTCTCGACCTGCCCCCAGACCTCCAGCGGCTTCCCGATGTGATCGAGATTGCGCTATTCCGCGTGCTTCAGGAAAGCCTCACTAATGTGCATCGGCACTCGCGTGCCAAGTCCGCGGAAATCAGCGTCGATCTGGATGCCGAACAGGTCACAATCGAAGTTCGCGATCATGGGCGCGGAATGCCTCCTCACATCATCCGGCAGATCGAAGCAGAAACCAGCAAATTAGGAGTTGGCCTGGCCGGAATGCGCGAACGAATTCACGAACTTGGCGGAAGATTTGTGGTTTCCTCCAACGATCGCGGCACTACAGTTCAAGCCAGCATTCCGCTAGGCGTCGATCACGGATCGCCGGTGCGAGTAGGGACCGAGCACATTGTCTGACAATATTCGCAAAAATAAACCCACCCTCGTGAGTTGAGGGTGGGAGAAAAGCTTACGTAAGATTTTCGTTTTTTAACTGGCTTTGCGATTGAGATCGCGATCTACTTCGGACTGAGCGCCGCGTTCACGTAACGTGTCATTCTCGTCGCGCAGGGACTTGTTCCAGTCTTCTACCTCGCGTTGGGCTTGATCTTTCGCGATTCCGTATCGCTCTTGTACTGAACCGACAAGTTTGTCCCGCTGTCCTCCGGCAGTGTTCAAATCATCGTCCGTCAGCTTGCCCCAGCGTGTTTTCGCCTCGCCCTTGATCTGCTTCCATTTTCCTTCAACCTGGTCCCAATTCATGAGTTCCTCCTGTTTTTGTTGTGTCCTCTGATATGTCCAGGTTCAAGCCTAGCCGTCCGCAACGAACCTCGACAATACAGCGAACACTCCATTAACAGAGCTGAAAATCGGCATTAATCAGAGCGGGTGAAAATCTTATGCAGAGCAACCCAATCCCACAATTTCGAAAGGGCGCCAAAAAAGAGAGGTTCTGAAGACTGAGTGCTAAGTGCCAAGTGCTAAGTGCTGATGGCTGATAGCTGATAGCTAGCAGCTGTTCAGCTCTCCAAATACGACTCCACCCATTCCTTAACCTTCAATCGCCGCACGTCATTGTGATCGAACCGGACACCAAACGATTTGCCTGCAGGTTTTGTCCAAGTGACGGTCCCACGCACCCAGACCCTGGGCAGCGTTAGGAGTGCGAATGAAATTTCCACCGGCAGGCCCGGCGCAACATCCTGCGCACACTTCAGCGACATGCCGCCGCAACTTACCTCAATGCTGCTGGCTTCAAACTGGCGGTTATTGGTACCTGCCAAGCCCGTAACTTGCGTGATCACGGGGACCCGCGCGTAACGCCGGAATTCATGCAGCACCAGCATCTGCGTTGAGCGCACCAGCTTCAGTGCCGCCGGACGCTCGAGCGGTTCATGAAAAATTGCGTTGATTCCAAATTGCGAAAGGGTGAGCGCTTCCTTGATGGTCCCTCCCAGCCCGTAAATGACCATCCGGCTGTTGGAGCGCGACCGGCGCGCTGACTCCAGCACCGGCGCCGCCTTGCTGCCCACGCGCACCACGCAGGCTTCAAATTTTTCGCTGGCCAGTCGCTCAGCTCTTTCGCCGGTCATGGCCACGCTATCGATGCCAAATTGCCGGAAACATTCTGATAGCAAGCTGCGTGAACTTTCGTGCAAATCCACCAGCGCTGCTCGGGCCGAAAACTTTCGAGTGGGGGAAGGGGATACAAGAGAGTTTCCCAATTTGTTCTCCATCGGTGCTTTGGTTGAATAACTTTGTTGAATAACTAAATAGCTCTATCGTCCGGTGCGGATTTTACGATCACTTGCCCGCTCTTGCTGGTCCTTTTTTGCGTGCCTTCATCCATGTCATCCGCTGAAACCCCATTCTGGCGCGGGAAGTCGGCTAGTGCAACCGTGCATTAGGACAGTCCGCAGTACAAAGGTGCCATTACCCGGATGACCATTGACGCGTTACGGGTAACGACAAAAATTTCCCGTAAAACCAGAAGAAAACCGTGAACAATAGGTGCGGGCGCCCTGATTCTCTCCGTTAGTGCGGCAATTCCGGAGGCAGTTTTTGGCATGCAAAATATTTGCCTTAGGCCAACTCCGCTGTGCTATTATTCCGCCGCCATGCGCTTTGGCGCACACTTCGCACTCTGTCTGTGCTTGCTTCTTGCAGCCGGCGCCTTCGCCGCCGACGAAGACGGCACACCCGCACCGCGCTTCCATGCGAAAACTACGACTGGCGAGACCTTCAATAACGAATCGATCAAAGGCAAAGTTGTCCTCCTGGAATTCTGGGCAAGCTGGTGCCGGTACTGCGAGCAGGAAGAGCCTTTGGTCGAGGAAGTTAACAAGGAGTTCGCGGGGAAGGGCTTGATTGTTCTCGCCATTAACGTAGCTGAGTCAAAGAAAACGGTGAAGAAATATCTGCAGCAGCATCCTCGATCGTGCCGTATCGTCTTGACCGAAGACACGAATTTGGCAGCGATGTATCAGGCTAATGTCTACCCGATTTACGTGGTGATCGATCGCGACGGCAACATTGCCGGAGAGCAGCGCGGCGCTGCCGGTGAACGTGCCTTGCGCCGTCTATTGGCTAACGCCGGAATTGAAGGCGAAGAAAAAGCCGACGAAAATTAGCGCCAGTGCCGCCGTCCGTTCTTCGCCTGCGGCGGCGATATAATTCCGACACCGAATCCCATGAAACTCTTCAAGATTTTGTTTCCACTGATTGTGGCTGCCACCACATTTGCCGCGACAAGCTCAAGCACCTTCACCAATCCGCTGCTGCCCACTGGACCCGACCCTTGGGTTGAGTACAAAGATGGCTGGTACTACTACATGAACACCACCGGGAAAAATCTTACCGTGTGGAAGACGCGCAATGTGGCAGACCTGAAATCAGCGCAGAAAAAAGTTGTCTGGACGCCGCCTGCGACGGGTCCTTACTCGCACGATATCTGGGCGCCGGAAATTCATTTTCTGCGTGGCAAGTGGTACATCTACTTCGCCGCGGATGCCGGCACCAATCAGACCCATCGCATTTGGGTGATCGAAAATGCCTCGCCCGACCCTCTCGAAGGTGAATGGATCTTCAAAGGCAAACTCGCCGATCCCTCGGATAAATGGGCGATCGACGCCTCCGTTTTCGAAGATCAGGGCTGGTTATATGCCATATGGTCGGGTTGGCAGAGCGATGAGAATGGAACGCAAAGCATTTACATTGCGCGCCTGAAAAATCCCTGGACTGTAGAGGGCCCGCGCGCCCGAATTTCGACTCCGGAATATCCCTGGGAGAAAGTTGGCGACATTCCTCCTCAGCTCAAAGAAGGCAATCCGCCGCACATTGATGTGAACGAAGGCCCGGAAATTCTGCGGCACAATAACAAACTTTTTCTGACTTATTCCGCCAGCGCCTGCTGGACCGACAATTACGCGCTGGGTATGCTGACTGCGGACTCGGGCGCAGACTTGGTCAATCCCGCCGCGTGGAAGAAATCGCCACAGCCGGTGTTTCAGCAATCACCGGAAGCCCACGTCTATGCGACAGGCCATAACGGTTTTTTCAAGTCGGCTGATGGCAAGCAGGATTGGATCATTTATCACGCCAACTCTAAGCCGGGGCAAGGCTGTGGATGGCACCGCTCGCCGCGCGCCCAGCCCTTTAGCTGGAACTCAGACGGCACTCCAAACTTCGGAACTCCGGTTCCGGCCGGCAAACCGATCCCAAAGCCATAGCCGATACGAACACCAGACAGAATAAAGGCGCAGCCATTTAAGGCCGCGCCTAATCTATTTTCGATCAAATCAAACTACTTCGTGCATGTATCGCTCACGTGTTTCAGGTGAGTCACCGTCAAATGTCCGTGCTCGTTATTTTCCTTGGTCGCTCCGGTGTCGTGCGCCATATCCTTGGTGTCTTCTTTCATGTTGTGGGCCATTGCATTTTTGACAACTCCCGTGACCTCTACCTCATGACCAACATGCTTGGCCAGCGGCGCCTTGCTACTGCGAAGCTCCCATGTGCTGCCGTCATCCGCTTTCAGGTTAAACTCCTTGGCGTTATCACCTTGCGACAAGCATCCGGTAATGGTTCGCGTGTCCGACTTCCCTTTCGCATCGGCCGAATCGTCCGCCATCACCCACACTGAAGCCATACACGCCAGCATCAAACACAAAAACAGATTTCTCATATTTGTTCCTCCTGTCAGACTTTCACGATTAGACGGAGGTTCGATTCCGACCACCGAGATCAGGTTGTAAGCAGAATTGCGGTTGCGGTCAAGCAGTGACAAACGTCAGGGCACACGAGTGGCGAAAGCATTGGTGACATTTGTATTACCGTCCCAAGTTGGGACGGTATTTCAGATAGTTCCGGCCTTTGCAGTTGCCGCGAGCGCTCCGTTCCCAGGGTCGCCGGTGTCCGGCGCTTCGGTTTTCGAAACCGCAGCGGGGGCAGGTTTCATTAACCCCCAGGCTTCGCGATATTTCTCAAACGACGATCGCTTTGACCGAGGCGTAACGCACACCGCTTTCCGCTTTTCGACAACGCTTGCAGGAAAGACGTACCACGCGTCTTCGGGAAAAATGTAGGCCACGAGGAAATCAATTTCGGCCGCGGTATACAAAGTACCAAGGCGTTTTCGGGTATTTCCCCCTGTGGTCTTGATGCGATAGTAGGTCTTTCCACGCGATTTCACCACGACAGACTTGACCTGAACGCGCCAGCAGGAACTATCTACGCGCACAATGACGTCGTAGCGCTCGCCTTCTCCCCAGGGCTTAGCTACGGCGAAGCCGAAACTTGCAGCTTTGCGCATAAACCCGAGTTCGGAAAGATTGCCGCGTTCCCG
>DATNAF010000305.1:0-3541 GCA_035572845.1 Terriglobales bacterium | reverse complement strand
CTTCGGAGATCCGCTGGTCCTCTTCGAGTGCCATCGCTCCAAGCTTCATTGCGCTGTTGTTCTACGGATGTAGACGAATGAAAGGTCCAGATATTGTAGGAAAAGGGTTTTGTTTGGCACAGCCGCCCTCGGCTGGGGCGGCTCTATTCGGCTCTCAGCAACGCTCGAAGTGGAGTGCTGTCACGCCCGACGTCCGTGATGTCCTTCTTCTTTTAACCGTTCCTTTCAGCACCGCTGCGTGCTGAAAGCAAAATCGCAGTTAGGAATAGCGCTCACACGGCTGGCCTGATAAGCCGCCTGGAGAGATTTCGGGTTACCTCAGTTGAGTCCAGCCTTGCTTTACCGACCTCACATGAAGATCAGTACCCGGACAGTTCTCGTGTTTGTTATGATTCGAAGCTCTCGATAATCAGGGCTTTCTGCCCACACCACAAATCCATCCTTTGTCGCGTTCCTCCACAATCTGAACATCCGAATAGCCGGCGTTTGCCAAGACGCTTCGGTGTTCATCTACGCTCAAGAGCGTCATTCCCGTTTTTGAAACGTATTTTTCTGCTAGCCTGGCCATCGTCGTGTTCGCCCCTTTATAGATTTCTGCGATGATGATGAGTTTGCCGCCCGGCTTCAGCACTCTGTGGGTTTCGCGCAAATCTGACGGCAGATTCGGCCACCAGAAATGCGTTTCGACCGCCGTCACCACATCGAACATGCCGTCCGGAAATGGGAGCTGAGAGACGGAGCCATTTCGAATCGCGACTCGACCGATTTCGATCCAACGTGCATTGGTTCTCTTACTTGCGGCGACGCTCTCCTCGGAAAAATCAACGCCGTACACTTTTCCCTGTGTAGCTGCCGCAGCCAACTTGCTGACTGTCCTGCCGCCGCCACAACCCACATCGAGAATTGTTTGCTGCTTTTCGACAGAAATGTGAGCTAAACCCCAATCCGTTACGTTGGAGTGCCGCGAATTCATTCGCCACAAGTGGAACCGGCCCAACCAGCCAGTCGGTTTTTGGCATTGATTTACACGCGGATTGCCCACCACGATGGTTTTCATTTCAGAGAGTCTAACCCGATGATGAGCTGTTACCGACAAGAATGGCGGAGCATTCACTGGCGTTTCTAACCATGCTCAGCGGGGCGACTATCAGGCCGTTTGAAGTTTTTCCCAGCATTTCGATTTGCCTTCAGCATGCAACCCTTGCTGACGGTAAATGATCGAGAAAAGAAGTAGCACAGTGCGGGCAGGCCCGCGAGCCCTGCCCATTTGTGCGCTGTGAGAACTCCGTGATTATCTATCTGTAGTAGCCCTGTTTCGTCCGCACAATCATGCGGCCTTCGCGCTTTTCGGTTTCTGGTCTGATCCGAAGTTTAATTTTGCAGAACTCGCCTTTTGGCTGCTGGACTGAAGGATAGTAGCCGAGCGTGAATCGCGTGCGAATCTCGTCAATCAATTGCGCCAGCTTGGTGCTGACCTCATCTTTACTGGACTTCATTACTTCTCCTCCGGTTCGCTCGGCATACTTGTAAGCGTTCCCTGGAGGATTGTGCATGCGGAAAGGAGCAAATGCCGGGTTTTTGCTGAAGGTCACGGTGAAAAAATCGGAAATACCGCTACGCTCCACCAATGCGGAAACTACCGTTCCCGTTTCAAATACCTTCTGGAACGCGTCCCTCTCGCTGTGCACGGAGCCGGGAGGGATGTTTGGTACGTTGTCGGTGAGCCAAATAATTACTTTTCTGCTCTTAGGATTCTTAGCTTTACTCAACTGCTCAGCCGCCTGGAAGATCGCCTCATTGAAGAGCGCGGCATCGCCGCTTTCCATCGCGCTCGCTTTTTGAATTGCTGTAACCACCTGCTCGCGGTCAGTGGTGAAATCCTGCAAGAGTTGCGCCTTTGCTGCGTAAACCATGACCGCAACTTCGTCTTCCGGCTTGAGGTGCTGCATCGCCTGTAGAGCTCCGGATGCCAAAGGCTTGAGCACGGGCCGAACGCTCCACGTAAGGTCAAACAGCAGCACCACGGATAGCGGAAGCTGGTCGCGGCTCAATTGAGCGATTTGTTGCGGGACTCCGTCTTCGTAGAGCTGGAAATCGTCTTTGTTCAGCGAGCCAACAGGGCGGCCGGTCTTCTTTTCCAGCACTTGAGCATCAAGCTGGACTAAGTCGACGCTAATATGAATAACCTGAGCGCCTGGAGCGCTTTGTTGTCCATGCGCGCTGGCAGACAGAGCAAATTGCAGAATCACGGCGAACCAAAGCAGACGAACCGAGGCCGGCATACTTGTGCCTTTACTCCATATCGAAGCGATTGAATGCGCCGACCTTCCATGATCGGCGACGGAGTTTATGACTAGATTGTGAAGGAAAAATTAGCGGAACCCCGAGTGGGAACGGTGTTTAAAGCAAATTAACACGCGCGAAAAGCGAAACGGCTTCTGTGATTGGGCGGGCTCACGATGGCTGTGCCTTCCTCAGATGCACGTGGCCAGCGAGCTCCCTGCTCAGAAGCCGCTTCTTAAACGCCGTAGTGAATGCGCAGAGTCGCTATCAGCGATGACTGGTGCGCTTGTTACTCTGGAATCCCGCAGGATACGGATAGCCATCGCCAGGTCCGCCATAGTACCCACCGTTGTTCCCGTAATACCCACCATCGTTTCCATAATAGCCGCCATTGTTGCCGTAGTAGCCACCATCGCCGTACTGGTTGTAGTACTCGTTGGCGCGACGGCGACGGTCAATCGCGTACCCGGTAGTCGCGCCGACTCCCGCGCCGACCCATGCGCCTGTTGGTCCGGCCACCTTGTGTCCGATGTAGGCGCCGGCGGCAGTCGATCCGCCGATTATGGCTATGCTCTTCCAGGTATCGGAACTCTGGGCTTGTGCAGGTTGCAGCGCCATGGATGTAAAGATTGCAACCATTCCCAGTGCGAGCAAACGGCAGCTCTTCATTGCCTGAGTGCTGAGTTTCGCGAAGATTCGAGAGATTCTGATGTAATTCATGGGCCCCTCCACTCAAACAGATCAAACCCTGTTTTTGTCCCGGTGTTGTGGAGATTTTCGTGAGTGTAAAGAAATGTAAGCGGGGAGCTAGCGCCGGATCGAAATGGGAGGGAATGGCGGCTGCCTGAAGATCTACGCGCTTCCCGGTGTGCCGTTTATGCTTCGCTGAAGTTCTATACCGGTGGTCTGGGATTCACGATGAACGCCAAACAAGGGCACGACTCCGGTAACGTTGGGTTTCGTAGTAGCGGCGTTTCCCATCGCGGCTCCTGTCGAACAATTTACTGTGGTTCGCTCCCCCGAATGGCGGCTTGGAAGAGATGAGTTCCGAGAACTGGAGGCGCTGAATTCACGTGCGATATCTGGATAAGCGGAATGAGGAGAGGCGGCATGCCCCGTCTCTGCCGGCAGCTACGATCACGCCCGGAATGTTTCGGCTTTAAACTAGGCTCCGGCAGTTCGCCTATCATGTGCGCATGGCATCCATGTTGATTTCAGAGATAGCGAGGCAGGTTGGATTGCGGCCGTCGGCGATTCG
>DATNAF010000304.1:0-17124 GCA_035572845.1 Terriglobales bacterium | reverse complement strand
TTGATTGGCCAACTTGCCACAATGAAGCCCCCCGCCCAGACGCGCGAACCACAAAAGTAAACCTCCAGCGAAATTCTGCCCCAAAGAATTCACCGGGTCACAACGCCTCCGTGGTGAAATGAAATTCGCATGGCAAAACGGATAAGTGTCGACCGCTGGCTATTCATCGTCACATTGCTGCTGGTTTTTGTTGGGCTAGTGATGGTGTTCAGCGCCTCTGCAGTCATGGCTAAAGAGCGTTACCACTCGGGATATTTCTTTTTGTTAAGGCAGATGGGATGGGCAGTCGCCGGATTCGCCGCAATGATTGTGGGTATGCGGGTCGACTACAAAAAACTCAAGCACCCTGCGGTGGTTTTTTCATTACTCGGACTCACCACGCTGATGTTGATCTCGGTATTCTTTCTCGACCGAGCTCATCATACTCACCGCTGGATTCACTTCAGTGGCTTCTCATTCCAGCCTTCAGAACTTGCAAAGCCCGCGCTGATTTTGTTCCTGGCGTTTTTCCTCGAGACCCGCAGTCGATCGATGGACGATTTGCGCAACACACTGCTGCCTGCGGTAATGCCAACTTTGGTTTTTATCGGGTTAATTGTTTTTCAGCCCGACCTCGGTACAGCGATCGCCTGCGCCGCCATAACAATTTGCATAATGTTCGTCGCCGGACTGGAAATTAAATATCTGGCCTACTCTTTCGTTGGATCATTGGTGCCGCTCTATTTCTTAATTTTCCACGTGGCTTACCGCCGCGACCGCATTCTCGCATTCTTGGATCCATATTCTGATCCGCAGGGCCGTGGCTTTCACATCATTCAATCGCTGATCGCGGTTTCAACCGGCGGCTTGACCGGTGTTGGATTGATGGAAGGGAAGGAAAAACTTTTTTACTTGCCCGAGCCGCACACTGATTTTATTTTTTCCGTTCTCGGTGAAGAACTTGGCTTATTGGGCTGCATGGCGGTGGTAATGTTGTTCGCTCTTTTCCTATGGCGCGGCGTGCGGACAGCATTGCGTACCCAGGACCTCTTTGGACGATTTCTCGCTGTTGGTATCACCAGCATGGTCGTGGTGCAGGCGTTCATCAACATCAGCGTTGTGCTCGGGCTAATGCCCACTAAAGGGATTCCGTTGCCGCTCATCTCCTATGGCGGATCGTCGCTTTTCATCACGCTGGCGTGTATCGGCGTACTGCTGAACATTACCAAGCAGGCGGAATGAATGCGGCTCGGATATAGTTTGCTTGCATGAGAGCCATTCTCGCGGGCGGAGGTACTGGCGGCCATGTCATTCCCGCTCTCGCCATTGCCCAGGAACTGCAGCGCCGCTATCGGGCGGAAGTATTATTCATCGGCACTGCGCGCGGCCTGGAAAACCGTCTGGTTCCTGCTGCAGGATTTCCCCTCGAACTTGTAAAAGTCGGAGCGCTGAATCGGGTGAGCTTGGCGACGCGCATTCGTACGGCCTTCGACCTTCCTCGCGCGATTTTTACCGCGGCCGGTCTGCTGAACGAATTTCAGCCAGATATCGTGATCGGAGTCGGCGGATACGCGTCCGGGCCGGCCATGCTCGCAGCGATTCTGAAACATACGCCCACCTTGGCGTTTGAACCGAATCTGGTACCCGGATTTGCTAACCGGATGGTTGCGCGTTTTGTATCGGCTGCGGCGGTGCACTTTGAACAGACGGCCGATCATTTCCGCAATGCGGTTGTGACCGGAGTTCCGGTTCGCCCGGCCTTTTTTCAAATACCCAAAAAATCCTATTCGCCGGGATCGCCGACTTTACTTGTATTCGGCGGAAGCCAAGGCGCGCGCGCCATCAATCAGGCGGTGATTGGCTCTTTGCCAGAGCTGAAGCGCCGTTTGCCAGGCCTGCACGTGATCCATCAGACCGGAGAGCGTGAATATAATGAAACCCAAGCCGCTTACGCCAGGGTCGCAATTGACTGCGAGGTGCACAAGTTCATCGACGACATGCCGTCATTTTTCGCACGCGCCGATCTTGTTTTGTGCCGCTCCGGCGCCAGCACGGTTGCGGAAATCGCAGCCGCCGGCAAGCCTGCCATCTTCGTTCCGTTTCCGCGTGCAGCCGATGATCATCAGCGCCGCAACGCAGAAGCCATGGAGCAGGCCAACGCGGCAGTAGTTCTTGAAGAAACTCGACTGGATGAAGTGTGGTTGATAGATACGATCGAAGCACTGCTCGAAGATCCTGCGCGGCTGGGCAGAATGAGCGAGGCAGCGCGGGCAATGTCACATCCGAACGCCGCAAAAGAAATTGCAGAACTGGCGGCAAAAGTGGCGGGAATAGAATGAGCCGCCACGGATTAGACGGATTCGCACGGATTTTCGGCGAATCGTTGATCTTATTATCGTAAGTTGGTTTTTTGATCCGCGAGAATCCGCGTAAATCCGCGGCCAGAAGTTGACTTATGTTTGCCAAGATTCAACGAATTCATTTTGTCGGGATAGGCGGGATCGGCATGAGCGGCATTGCCGAGGTGCTGCTGAATCTTGGCTATAAGGTTTCAGGCTCTGATCTGAAGCGGTCTTCAGTAACTGACCGTTTGAAGTCCCTCGGCGCCCTAATCTACGAGGGCCATCGCGCGGAGAACGTTTCGGGCGCGGAAGTTATCGTCACCAGCTCGGCAATCCAGCCCAACAATCCCGAGGTCGAAGAGGCGCACCGGCTGCATGTTCCCGTCATCCAGCGCGCGGAAATGTTGGCCGAGCTGATGCGACTGAAATATGGAATCGCGATCGGCGGCATGCATGGCAAGACCACCACGACTTCCATGATTGCTGCCGTGCTCGCGGGCGGCGGGCTCGATCCAACGGTTGTTGTCGGCGGCCGCGTCGATGCAATGGGCTCCAACGCGCGGCTGGGGCGTTCGCAATACCTAGTCGCGGAGGCCGACGAAAGCGATCGCTCATTTCTCAAGCTTTCGCCAATCATTGCGGTCGTCACCAATATCGACCGCGAGCACATGGATTGTTACCGCAATCTTCAAGACATCAAGCGCGCCTTCCTCAACTTCATGGACCGCGTTCCGTTTTATGGAATTGTTGTGGCCTGCAACGACGATCCCATGCTGCGCAGCGTTTTGCCAAAGCTGAAGCGCCGCATGGTGAACTACGGCACGAGAAACGAATCAGATTTCCGAATCGTATTGAAGAAAGGATCGTGGGGTGCCGGGCCTCCCCGCCCGACTCAGATTGCACGGGCGGGGACGCCCGTGCCCCCACAAGTCAGTTCCTTTTCGGTCACATTCCGCGATAAAGATCTCGGCGAATTTCGCCTGCACGTTCCCGGAATGCACAACGTGCTGAACGCGACTGCAGCGATTGCGGTCGGAGTGGGATTGGATATTCCCGTGCCACAGATTCAAGAGGCCCTAGAAAACTTCCGCGGCGTTGACCGTCGCTTCCAGGTGCGCGGACAAGTCGGAGGAATCACCGTAATCGATGACTACGGCCATCACCCCACCGAAATTCGCGCCACGCTGGCCGCAGCGAAGCAGTGCGGATATCGCAAAATTCACGTCATCTTTCAACCGCATCGCTACACCCGCACCCGCGATCTGATGGACAATTTCGCGACTGCCTTCGGAGATGCGGACTCGTTGCAAGTTCTCGATATTTACGCCGCGAGCGAGCAGCCGATAGAAGGGATCACCGGAGAAGCGCTGGCTCAGAGAATTTCGCACAAGGGAAACGCGTCCACCAAATACGCCGGCTCGTTCGACAACGCCGTTCTGGCCGCTACTGCGAATGCAGACGAGGGCGACATGATTCTGACGCTGGGAGCGGGCTCGGTGTCACAGATTGGGCCGATGCTGCTCGAAAAACTCGCTTCCTTAAGACTGGCACCAGTTCCTTAGTGGGGGGCCGGAGTCGCGCCGCGACGGTATCTAAATAGCCCAGCACGTGAGTGCTGGGTTAGTGAGCAGGAAACACGAGTCTCCACAGGGACGGTACATTTGTCTGTGTGAGCTGCTTTATTTCGGGATCGGGAATCGCGCGACCGTTGTTTAATTCACGACGACGTATGCGATTTCAGAAGCTAGTGCCGTCGCTCGCGCGACTCTGATCATGTGGCAATCGACCCAGCACTCACGTGCTGGGCTATTTAGATATCGTCGCTGCGCGACTGACCTGCGGAATTTTCGAATAGCAAAGTCGTGAATGTCGGGATAACGCCTTTCATGCCCCATGAACGACGATGGCATCATTTCTGTTCGGAGACACCTTCTAACCCGAGTGCCTGATGTGCATCACATCCCCATCTTTCACAATGTAGTCTTTACCCTCCAGCCGCAGCGTGCCTTTGGCACGGGCGTTGGCTTCTGATCCGGCTTCGAGAAGTTGGTTCCAGGCGATGGTTTCGGCGCGAATGAAGTGCTTTTCCAAATCTGAGTGAATCGCTCCCGCAGCCTGAACTGCGCGGGTGTTGACCGGGATTGTCCAGGCGCGGCATTCGTCTTCGCCGACCGTGAAAAATGAAACCATACCGAGAAGCTCGTACGTTTTCCGGATGAGACGACTGAGGCCACTCTCCTGCAGTCCGTAGCTGGAGAGAAATTCGGCGGCATCGGCGTCGCTCATCTCGGCGAGTTCGGCTTCGACTTTGCCGCAGATGGCGGTAGCGCCAGCGTTCGGCCGCGATGCAACCTCGCCCAAATTATATTTCTGCACTGCGTTTTCCAGATCTTTGCCCAGCTGCGTGCTTTCGCCGATATTCAGCACGTACAGAATCGGTTTCTCACTCAGGAACATGAAACCGCGAAAACGCTTTTTGTCCTCTGGCGTCATTTCCATTTCGCGCAGAGGCCGTTCGCCTTCGATCTGGGTTTTGGCGCGTTTGAGTAATTCAAATTCTTTTTCCAGATCGGCAGAGCGCATCTTCTTCAAATCTTTTTCGACGCGCTCCAGGCGCTTTTCGATTTGCCCGAGGTCGCTGACCATGAGGTCGAACTCGACATTTTTTATATCGCGCAGCGGATCAATCGGCCCGGCATGCGGAATGGAGTCGTCCTCGAAGGCGCGCACCACGTGAGCGATTGCATCCACGTTGCGAAGATGGGTGATGTAGCCAGACTCTTTCAGCGCGTCCTGACCGATGGCGCCTAGGTCGACGTACTCCACCGCGGCATGAGTCAGCTTCTTGGGATTGCACTGCGCGGCAAGACGATCCAATCGGTCGTCGGGAACTTTGGCAACGCCGATGTGCGCCTCACGGGGATTGGCACGCCCGGACGAAACTGAGGCCTTGGTGAGGATCGTAAACAACGATGTCTTGCCTACCTGCGGCAGGCCAATGATGCCGGTTTTCATAGTGCAGCTTTTGCTGTTAGCTCCTGGCTGTTAGCTTTTCTGGGAATGTCCTCGGTATCGAGGTGAACTAACAGGATAAATGATTTTTTCAACTTCTAACGGCTGATCCACTCCAGCTTTTAAGGGTTTACTCCGTGGCTGTTCCTCTGTGAAACACTGTGCTCTCTATGGTGCAAGCTTTTGACTTAACCACCAGAGAACACAATGTTCACAGAGGAACAGCATACAGAGGAGTTCAGGTTTAGTTCAGGGCTACAACCGCGATGTTGAAAAGCGACGAGCAACTGAGTAGAGCACGATCACTCCGAGTACAAGGACGGCTAGCTCGATCCGAGTCGACCATGCGTGCAGTGAATCGAATTGCGCGCGAATTGGATTGCCAGCAGGAAGCACTGAAATTTCTCCAGTCGTAATTCGCAGCACGTCCATCCGCGGAATAATCCAGAACTGCGAAGTGGTGGTAAGCGCCAGCATGAGCACAATGAAGATGTGACTCAACGCGAACACACGCGGTCTTCCGACCGTGACGCGGTTGTCGATCATCGAACAGACCAGAAAAATGATTCCCGCACCGATGCCAATCCAGTGCAAATCAATCAACGAATTTCGTACGACCAGTCCCGCCAGATGAGTTGAAGGCAGGACAGTGAACGATGTTTGGGCAACCACGGGAAAGAAAATCAGGGCGCCGATCCAAATTGCCAGAGCAAGGAGAATCATGAACCGCAAGAAGGCCATAGGATGAATAGTAGACGAGAATTGTAGATAGCAGATTCTAGATTTGAGATTTTAGATTTGAGATTTGAGATTGCAGGCTGCAGATTGAAAACTGTCTTATCGCGAGTAGATCCGGAATGACAGAATGTAGCGCGAGATTTGAATCTGAAATCTGAAATCTGCAATCTGAAATCAACTACACCGGCACCGGCACTGAATCGACGATTTCCTGAATCACTTCTTCGGCGCGCACTGATTTCTTCAGCCCCGACGAATTCATGCCGTGAATCGCAACGCGGTGCGCGAAAACCGGAACGGCAAGCGGCTTGATGTCTTCAGGGACACAGAAGGCGCGTCCATCAAGGAAAGCCATGGCTTGGGCGGCGCGATAGAGCATTTGCGACCCGCGGGGCGAAACTCCCAACGTAAGTTTTTCGTGCTTGCGGGTGCGGGCGACAATTTCGAGAGCGTAGCCCACCAGCGAATCGTCTACTTCAACCTGCGTAACAATCTGCTGCATTTCAAGAATGTCGCGTCCGGTCAGGACCGGTCCAAGGTTTTCCAACTGCGCGGTCCCAGCTTCGGCGCGCAGGATTTCGCGCTCTGACTTCCGGTCGGGATAGCCCATCTGCACGCGCATCAAAAAGCGATCCAGCTGCGACTCAGGCAATGGATAGGTTCCATGATGCTCGACCGGATTCTGGGTCGCGATCACCAGAAATGGCTGAGGCAACGGATGACAATTGGCATCAACTGTGACCTGGCCTTCATTCATGGCTTCGAGCAGCGCCGATTGAGTTTTAGGCGTGGTGCGGTTAATTTCGTCCGCCAGCAGGATGTTGGTGAACACCGGGCCGCGCTTGAATTCAAATTTTTGCTCGGTGGCCGAGTAAATCGAGATTCCAATAATGTCCGAGGGAAGCATGTCGCTGGTGAACTGCACGCGCTGAAAGCTGCAGCCGAGCAGCCGCGCCAGCGCTTGCGCCAGGGTGGTTTTCCCCACTCCAGGCACGCCTTCGATCAGCAAATGGCCGTGCGCCAGCACCGACACCAGGGCCAGACGGACGATTTCATCCTTGCCGCGAATGACCTTTTTAAGCTCATTTTCCAGGCGGGAAGCGCGATCTGAGGCGGCAATCACAGTGTCTGGGGACATGAAGGCGATTCTACTATGTGGAGATCAGAGTGCATTGGTTACCTTAGTGACGCAGTGGATGGTGGTTGGTTGTCAGTGAGAAAACCTTCGACCCGAGCACTAATCACCAGCCACTAGCCACCCTCTTACCTCTGCATCGTGAACTCTGCGGGCCTGCCCGTCAGCCGCTCAATTCGCTTCGCGATCGGCGGATGAGTGGAGAACATGCTGCCAAAGTTCATACCTAAGAACGGTTGAACTATGAAAAGATGCGCAGTGGATGGAGTGGCCCGCAACGGGAGTCGTTTGGAATACGCATCGAGCTTACTCAAGGCGCTAGCTAACGCGTAAGGATTTCCGGTGTAACGCGCGCCGCTTTCGTCAGCTTGGTATTCGCGCGAGCGCGAAACTGCAAGCTGAATCAGCATGGCAGCGATAGGCGCGAGAATTAGCATCAGCAGGGCGCCGAACCCGCCTCCGCCACGGTCATTTGAATCGCGCTCGTAGCCGCCGAATATCATTCCCCAACGCGCGATTTCTGCAAGATAGGTAATTGCTCCGGCGACGGTCGCAGCTATCGAACTGATCAGGATGTCGCGATTTCGCACGTGGCCGAGTTCGTGAGCGAGCACGCCCTCGAGCTCCTCGTCATTTAATAGACCCAAAATCCCCTGAGTCACCGCGACCGACGCATGATCCGGGTTGCGTCCAGTCGCGAAGGCGTTTGGCGAATCGGTGGGAATCACATACATCTTCGGCATCGGAATGCCGATCTTTTGTGTAAGCCGCTCAACTACTTGATACGCGCGCGGAAGTTCCTCGCGGGTCACCGGCTTGGCTCGATACATCGACAGCGCGATTTTGTCCGAGTAGAAATAAGAGACGAAGTTCAGCACCGCAGCGAAGACGAGCGCGATCAGCATTCCATTTTGACCGCCAAATATTCGACCAATGAACAGCAATAACAGAGTCAGCGCGGTCAGCAGAAACGCGGTCTTAAATGTGTTGCCCATGCGAGTGCCTCTCAAAGAATAGATGCGGACCGACGGTGGTACGGTTCAGGCAGGCAGGTTTTGCCTCATTCGACAGCCGAATAACGACGATTAGCTCTTGCGTTTAATCGCGCGCGCGAGGGTCTGGTCGAGTGCGGACTTCGCCTTGGCGTATTCCTGATCGGAAATCTGGCCTTGTTTGTGCTCCATTTCCAGTTGGAAGAGCTCTTCTTTTAAGGCTTCGAGCAGCGCTCCGGAATGGCTTGCAGCGCCCGTAGTTGTGGGAATTGATCCAGCAGCAACAGCCGCAGGAATCTGTGTTTTGGAACGCGAAGTAATGTAAACCGCGCCTCCTGCCAGCGCCGCGCCCAATCCTCCGAGTAGCCACCAGCGGTATTGATCCAGCGGGTCGGGGTCCTCACCCGGCTTTCCCAAGCCGCCCCCCGGCCGATTGTCAGCCGTTGCGGCAGCAGCGCCCTGGCCTTCATTCGATGCATTCTGATTTTGGTCCTGCAGCATGCCTTCGCCAGACACGTCGAAAGAAAGATTTTGCCCGGGTTTGGTATTGCTCGCGACTTCGGCAATCGCATCCTGAAGATCAGGCGGTTGCTTGTCCTGATAAACGCCGGATTGGCTGGGTGTAAAACCGAGAGTCCGCGGCATGATGATGACGAAATGCTGCAGTGGGTAAATTTCCTTAGGATCAACGGTGGCTTTGCCTGAATAAGTCAGGTGGTAAGTGACGCGAAACTGTGTCTGCCCCGGGCGCAGGGGAAAAACAAAAGCATAGCGGCCTTTTATTTTCTGGGGAACGGGCGCGGTGTTTACCCATTGTCCGCCGGCGGTCTGCGCCTGGCCCTCATCGATCTCGGCATTCTCCGGCGCGTTGAATTCGAAGGCGGTGCCGCTCATTTGGGTGCGCGGCGGCTGTGAAGTGTTGTTGACGGCAAAGAGTCGCATGATGGCAAGGTCGCCCTTGCCTGCCTGCAGGTACATGAGATCAGCCACGGCATTTACGCCGTCAATTTTTTTCGCAGCGTCATAAACCTTGACGTCGACGGACTGCGTTCCCGGCGGCGCGGGCTGATGATACGTCACGCCCTGGTGAATCACACGAACGAGATGCGGTGCGTTCTCGTCATCGAAAGATAACGAAAATTTGCCTTGCGAGTCAGTCTTGGCATGTGCGGCTTCTTCCATCCCCGCGGCCAACTTGATCAGGATGACTTCGTCCCCGGCAGAAGGCTTGCTGCTGGTGCCGTTGGTGACCGTGCCAGTGAGTGTGGCTGCCTGCGCGCAAGCTGCGATTAGTAAGGTGGCCAGCGTGCTGGCTGAGAGTCGCATCGATTTGTTTTTGATTTGCAAGTTGTTGCTTTTGATTCCCTTCGTGTAACTTCGTGTCCTTGGTGGTGAAAGGTTTAAAAGTTAACCACCGAGGACACTTCGTTTCACAGCGGAACTCTTGCTCGAGTTCCTGATTCCAGGCGAGAGATCTCCGCCAAAATTGCTGCAGCTTCTTCTTCCAGAGAATTCTTCATCGAGACGTAATCGGTTTCTGGAATCTTCCCGGCCTTGTGTTCAAAGTTCAGGTCGCGAAGGTTCTCGTAAACCACATCCTTACGCTCGCGCAGATACATTGCCCGGGTTTTCTCCGGGCCGGAGATCGTCATCTCAGGCACGTGGAAAACGTAGAAGAATGCGGCTGCAGCGACGACTACGCAAAGCAAGGGGATCATAATTGCGTCTCCCGGCGTGCCTGATCGCGAAAACGATCAAGCTCCGAATCGGAACTTCCGCCCGATGGACGTCCATCTGGTCCTGAAGCACTCCCTCCGGACGGCGGCCAGGAAGGGCGATTGCGCCAAGTGCCCGCGATTACAACGACAGCCCCGATCCCCAGAACCAGCGCCAGATACGGCATGATCCATGCAACCCGGTTGAACCCGTGGTCAGTCGGGACCGTCAGCACCGTGGTCCCGTAAGTTTGAATGAACCATTGCACCACGATGTTGTCGCTGTCGCCCCGAGTGACGGCCGCCGTCAACTCGTCGCGCATGCGCGTGGAGTAAGAGCAGCCAACGTGATTGCATTCCAGCAGGACCTGGTTGCAACCGCACACGCACATAAGTTGATGGCCAATGCGGTCGATGCGCGCAGAATCATCGCCGGCCCCCATTAGGAGAAGCACCCCTAACAGCAACGCTGGCACCAGGTGCAGACGTTTCTCGCGAAAAAAAGAAAACAGCATCAATCGCCGGCTCCCACCGGGTCAGCATGGGCGGGCAGTCGCGCCTCGGCACCGTCGCGAACGGTTGCGCGCATGGGCACCGCATTTGGAACTAGCGAGAGAATCGTGCCGAAGACCATCACGATCAGGCCAATCCAGATCCACGAAACCATTGGATTCAAATGGGCCTTAATAATGGGCCGCCCGGTGTCCTGGTTCTGGCCTTCATACACGACGTAAATATCTTCTTTCAGGGTCGAGCGGATCGCAGGTACGTGCTGCTGTTGCTGGCTCGCGGTGTAGAAACGGCTTTCGGGATACAAGGTGTCGATCTGCTTATCACCTTTGAATATCTGAATGATTGCCAGATCGCTACTGTAATTCGCGTTCTCCTCTTGGGTGTAAGAGCGGCACAGCAGCGTGTAGGGGCCGAGCGCCATCTTGTCGCCGAAAGCCATTTCTTTTTCAGCTTCGCGGTTGAACGGCGTTCCGAGAATTCCGATGAACACCAGTGCCACGCCGAAGTGGACGATATAGCCTCCGTAACGCCGCGTGTTGCGGTGCCACAGGCGAATCATCGAAGCCGCGAGGTTCTCGCCGGTATGACCGGATATCACGCGCCCGCCACGAATAAATTCGGAGATCACGGTGAATGCAACCAAGGCAGCCAGCATCGCGGCCATCAACGCGTAAAGATAGGAGATGTCATTCCACGGCTTGACCCCCAGCCCGATCAGCACAATCCCAACTGCCAGCGCACCCAGGCTTGGCCAAAGGAAATTGCGCTTCAAACTTTCAAACGAAGTTTTGCGCCAGGCAAGCAGCGGGCCGACTGCAGTCAGCAAAAGCAGCAGCAGCGCGACTGGAATCGTGACCTTGTTATAAAAAGCCGCGCCCACGGTGACTTTTTTGCCTTGCGCCAGCTCAGAAATTTTCGGGAACCACGTACCCCACAGCACCGTGAAGCAGGCCAAAACGAAAAGCAGATTGTTGAACAAGAAACTCGACTCGCGCGAAATCAGCGATTCCAGCTTGTGCTCGCTACGCAGGTGCGAGCGGTTTTTAATGAAGAAAAATGTAAATGTGCCCAGGCTGACGATGAGAAACCAGAAGAACCAGTCGCCAATCGACGACTGCGCGAAAGCGTGCACCGAACTGATGATCCCGCTGCGGGTAAGAAACGTGCCAAGAATGGCCAGCCAGAAAGTCCCGAACACCAGCCACATGTTCCAGGTCTTCAGCATGCCGCGTTTCTCCTGCATCATGACCGAGTGCAGAAAAGCGGTGCCGACGAGCCATGGCATCAGGGAAGCGTTCTCGACCGGGTCCCAGCCCCAATATCCGCCCCAGCCGAGCACCGAATAAGCCCAATGTGCGCCGAGGAAGACGCCGCAAGTCAGAAAGCCCCAGGTCACCATTGTCCAGCGCCGAGTAATGTGGATCCACTTCTCGCCGGGATACTTCATGGCCAGCGCGCCCAGCGCAAACGCAAAAGGGACGGTGAACCCGACGTATCCCAGATAAAGCATGGGAGGATGGATCACCATCTCCGGATACTGAAGGAGGGGGTTCAGGCCGTTGCCGTCAGGCGGCACCGCGGTTTGAATTACCGCGAACGGCTTGGCGGCAAAATTCAGCAGCAGCAGAAAGAAGACCTGCACCGCAGCAATGACCACCGATGCATGAGCAAACAGGCGAACATCAGTTTTATGCCGCAGCCGAAGCACCAGCCCGTAGCCGGAGAGCAGCAGCGACCAGAAAAGCAGCGAGCCTTCCTGACCCGACCACAGGGTCGCGAACTTGTAAGGGAGCGGCAGGTCGCGGTTGCTGTGGTGAAGAATATAGGAGATGGAAAAATCGTTGCGGAATGCGGCGGTGACTAGAATCACCGCCCCAATAAACACCGCTCCGAAACTGGCAATTCCGGCACGGCGCGCGGTTTCGCTTAGCCGCTCGGAGCCGGGTTGCTTGCGAATGAGAGCGATCAATCCGACTAGAAAAGAATAGCCACTCAGTATCAGCGCGAGCAGGAGAACAAAACTACCTAATTCCGCCATGATAGAACTTCATTTTTCCAGAATTGCTGGGCCGACGCAACAGCGTGACGCCGCGGAAGCACTTTGGCCCAGGTTTCAGCTCTTAGCTTTTCTTAGCCTCTTCCACAATTGGCACCCGGCCTGTATGCCTGTCGTCCCAGTGCTATGACCAGTTTCGAGTGCCAGAGCAGACGACATGGGGACAGCCGCCCTCGCCTGTCCGGCTCAGCAGCCTCTTTAAATTTGCTGGTTGCGAAAGTCCTCGTCGATAAGCCTCGTTCTCAACCTGGAGAAGCGCTGGAGCCCGGCAAACCAAATTTACGCGCTTTGAGCGCGGCGGGCCTGCACTTCGCGTTCCGCTGTAAGCCAGTCTTCCTTTTCGAAGCCTTCAATGTATCCACGTTGTGCGTACAGTTCATAGGCGCGAAGGCGGATTGCAGATTCAAGGTCCGACGGCAAAGAACCATTGCGCGAAGACCCGTTCTGTGAGCTGCCGTTGGCGTTTTCAGGCATCTGCAAAACTTTGTTGTCAACAGGTTTGGTCGTGGGCTTGGGCGTGCGGGGGGATTTTGCTCTGGGCATTGCTTTACTCCTTAACTCGTCAAATGTGAATTGGACCCACACACTGACGCAACAACCGAAGGGCTGGCACATCTTTTTGTGGCGGGGTATGTCTTATATGATAAACCTGAGCGGCTGTGGAAGCGATAAGCAAGGGCATTAATTTTTTTTCTGCCCGCGAGAGAAATTTCCAACCGTAACGTTGTACAAAGCCGCCGACGCTGACCGTAGCAGGCCTAGAATTCATCCCGGAGGAAGATTGCGTTACTCCCCTTGCATTTTCTTCTTGTGCCTTCTTGTCTCAAACGTGCAGGCCCAGAGCGATACGGCTGACAAAACCGCATCGTCCAAACCGGCTGTCCAGCCGGAAACGGTTGTGGTCACTGGCACGTTTGCGCCTTTGCCTGAAACTGAGTTGGACCGCTCCGTAACCGTGATCGAAAGTGGCGGACAGAGTAGCCTTTACGACAACTGGGTCGGCTATCTGCAATCCACATCTGCCCTGGATCTGCAGCAGCGTGCCCCGAACGATGTGCAGGGAGATCTTTCCATCCGGGGTTCCAGCTTCGGCCAGACGCTGGTGCTGCTCAACGGCTTGCGAATGGATGATGTGCAGAGCGGGCATCACGATATGGACTTGCCGCTGCCCACACAGGCGGTCCAGCGGATAGAAGTGCTGCGCGGCGCAGGGTCAACTCTCTATGGCTCCGATGCTATGGCGGGCTCGATTGACGTGATAACTTCTCAGCCGCAGCATTCAGACTTCTCCTTTGGCGCTGGGCTAGGCAACTTCGGTTCCAACGAGCAGAACGGCTCAGCTTCTTGGTTCCGCAAAGGTTTTGATACGCAACTCGATGCTGAGCGCGACTTCTCCAGTGGCTTCCGTCCTGATCGTGATTTTCGCAGCCTCACGCTTTTTTCCGAAACCGGCGTGAAGACCACCTTGGGGAATTCGCTCGTGATGCTTGGCTATGGCGACAAGCCCTTCGGGGCCGACCAGTTTTATGGGCCATTCAATTCGTGGGAGCGGACAAAATCCTGGTTCGCCGGCCTGAGGCAGGATTTGGGAAGCAAGACAGAATTTGACTTTGGCTTTCGGCGGCACACCGACGAATTTGTGCTATTCCGCAACCAGCCGCTCATTTTCGAAAACAATCATATTGACGAGAGCTGGCAGGCAGACCTGCGCCGGCGGGAGCCGCTGACTAACAATTCCACGTTGTTTTTTGGAGCGGAGGGAATCCACGAAAGCATCACCAGCAACAACCTCGGCGATCACGATCGCAGCCGGGGAGCGGTCTACCTCGACTACGATGTTCGCGCCCTTCGACGATTTTCTTTTTCCGCAGGCTTGCGGGAAGAAATTTTCAGCGCCTCTCACGGGGAATTAAATCCCACGCTGGCGGGCGGCGTCTGGCTGAAGCCGGGGTGGAAGCTGAGGGCCAGCGCCAGCCGGGCATTCCGCCTGCCCAGCTACACCGATCTCGAGTATCACGATCCGGCAAATTTCGGGAACCCGCTTCTCGGCCCTGAAAGCGCGTGGGATTACGAGGGAGGACTGTTATGGGCCCATAGCAGTACCTTCAAACTCGATCTGACTGTATTTGAGCGGCGTGATCGCAATGTCATTGACTATGTATTGCGAGATTGCGCCACCGTCCCGCTAACTGAGCTGCCACTGGCAGCCTCATGTTCCCCGCAATTGACAGATATTTATCACGCAGAAAACCTTCAGCGCCTGAATTTCACGGGAACAGAAATTTCTGGTGAGATCCGGCTACCTCGCAATGGCCGCCTGCAAACGGCGTACACAGCTCTTTACGGCACACGAGAGGCGTTGGGAGCGCTACAGACAAAATACGCTTTCAATTATCCAGTGAATGACGGTCTGTTTGCATGGACCGGGAAGTTACCCGGGAATCTGCTGGCCCGCACCCAGGTGCGAGTCGTGGACCGCTATTCGAGCGACCCTTACGCCTTGTGGGATGCGGCGGTGGCGCGTGATTTCAACCACCTTACCGCTCACCTGGCACTCCAAAACATCAGCAATACGCAATATGCGGATATCCCTGGGATCGTAATGCCGGGAAGAAACGTGCTGGTTGGCTTGGAATATCATTGGCGTGGCCGGTGAGTTTCTCTGGCCGGCGATACGCCTCAGGCGCAGGCATCGCGCCACCCGGGAACTTCCTTAAGTCCATTGGCGCGGGTCTGCTCGAAAAGACGGATGAGATGCCGGGAGTGCTCGAATTCGTGTATGTCCGCCCACACCTCAGCCTGCCAGCCGTGATCATGGACGGCGGAGGCCCCACAGGTAGCACAGCGGGTGTGCAGCTTTTCGGCGAGGCAGCGTGGTTGGGAGGTCTCAGGCTGCAGCTCGATGAAGATGCAGCGCACTTCCTGGATGTCGTCTTTTTCTCCGATCACATGTTCATACCGCAGCAGGTAGCCAAAGCCCAATTTAAGGGCTTCCTGCTCGGCTTCCGCGCGGGTGTGAAACGGACCATATTCGGCCCGCAGTTGTTCGGTTGAATCACAGGCCATCCAAAACATCTCTTTGTAACTCATGCGCCGCTGCTTTTCCCCAGAAGTAGTTGCGCCAAACGTTTGCCGGCGCTCGAAAACGGGAAGAGACGAATTCCCATGCAGGGTTCAGCAATTTGATGGCCGTAGATTCGCGCCAAAGCCTTTGTTTCTATAGAGAATTCCGGCTCAGAGCGATGTGTTTTCTGCAAGGGATTGCAATCCTGTGCTCAATATTTCCGCACCATCTTGCGCCCTCCGTTTAGCAGACCCACTAGATCACTGCCCAAGATTATCGGTACCATGGCGCAGCCTGGAGCAGGCGTATGGGCACCACCACCGAACCGCGAAAAGCAGTTGAAGTTCCGGTTCGAGTTTTTGGTACCGATTGTGACGGCAAACCCTTTTATGAGAACCTGACCACCATCGACGTCAGCTTGCATGGGGCGAAATTGCGGGGATTACGGGCGCGGCTCCAGGTCGATGAGATCATCGGCCTGACCTATGGCAAAAATAAAGGGCACTTTCGAGTGAAGTGGATTGGAACGCCGGGGACGGCAACCGAAGGCGTTCTGGGCCTGGTGAACCTTAATCCAGGCAAACCGCTATGGGATTTCCCGGTCCCCCAAACCGAGGTGGAGAACACCGATGTTCAGCCCCCCGGGGAGCGCCGGCGCTGGCCACGGGTGAAGTGCTCGGTTTCGGTAGAACTGCACACGCCGGGGCAGGCGGTGATCTGGGCCAAAGCCTCGGACCTGAGCCCAGGCGGATGTTTTATTGAGATGGCGATCCCTTTACACAAGGGCGCCAGTTTTGAGATCGCGCTGTGGTTGGGAGAAGCCAAGCTGCACCTGCAAGGCCAGGTGGTCAGCATGCAGCCCGGTTTCGGAAACGGCGTGCGCTTTCTGGGTGTTAATTCGGAACACGAAACCCATCTCCGCCGTTTCATCGAAACCATCGCTCCGCACCAAGACGCCGGAATCGCCCTCGCGAAAGGTTCCGGACTCTAGTCCGCACATCAGGCGCTGCGCCCAACCGCAAGCGGCTGTGGGCTGGGTTCGAGCCGGCTGTTTTCGTCCCGATCCACCCATGATGCGCCGCCATGCGAAGCCACATACAGAGCTAATTCCAGACGGCTCCAAACCCCAAGTTTGTCGAAGACGCTACGCAGCTGGTTTTTGATGACCTGCTCCGTACATCCCACCATCGAGGCGATTTCCGGGTTGGTTTTTCCTTCCCACACCATGGTTGCCACTTCAATTTCTTTCGGACTTAACTGTTCACGCGGTGACATGATTCATCTGCTCCTTTTCAAATATGGCGGTGGCCAGGATGACGCGTTTGCGCCCTTGCTTGATTCCTGCGCGCAAAAAAAGCGTGCGCAGGTGCTGCTTCACGGTGCGCGGGCTGATGCTCAGTTCGGCTGCGATCTCTTTATTGCTGCAGCCCTGTACCAGCAACTGAAGAACCTGCTGGTCGCGACGAGTGATTTTGATTTGGTCCAAGTCCAACATTTTCTGCCTCTTCTTCCTGCTGGAATGCCGACGCTTTCAACAGAAGCACGTCTTTCGCCAAAGCTTCGCCACCACTCACCCTC
>DATNAF010000303.1:0-2648 GCA_035572845.1 Terriglobales bacterium | reverse complement strand
CCACAGTGTTTCCTCGATTTTCTGACTGGCTGGTAAGCAAAGCAGATTCTGTAAAGGAGTGGCCGGTGTGGCAGCGGAATCGCCGAACGTCGGGATGGTCCATTTCCCAAAGGACTCCTCCACAGTTTGGGCAGTTGTACGGCACCTGATTCCCCAGCTCGTTTACCTGTGCGACATCGCTCAAAATCCGCTCGGCAATCACCGCCTCAGTTCTCACATCTGCGGGCACAGCTCCGTGGTTCCGCGGGCGTTCATAAGTGAGCTTGTCAAGCAGCCCTCCCATTTCGGAAAGCGGAACGCAGTAATCAACTTTGAGATTGCCGAGCGCGCTCTGCGGCATCGCGGGATAGGCCGCCTCTTTCGGGTCTTGCACCACCGTGACGCCGCCGCACCTCTTAATGGCAATGAGTCCCGCCGTTCCGTCGTCCAGCATGCCAGTGAGTACAACGCCGACGACAGATGGGCCGTGGGTAACCGCAGCCGAGCGAAACAGTGGATCAATTCCTGGCCGGCTGCGATTTTCGCGAGCGCCCTTGGTCACCAAAAGCGTGCGCTTTTTGACCAGCAAGTGGTTATCAGGAGGGGCGATGTAGATTCGCCCTGGCTTGAAAGGTTGTCCATTTTTAGCCAGTTGGCAGCCAAAGGATTTATGTTTCCTCAACCTGTGCAACAGGGCCTCTCCAGTGCTCTCGGGCGCCATGTGCTGAACGATAAAGATGGAGGCGGGCAGATCGGTTGACAATTGCCCGATGAGATCATCCAGAGCTTCCATCCCTCCCGCGGAAGTCCCGACAACGATGATGTTGTGTCCTTTGCCTGGCATTAGTTTCTTCCTTTCTGCATTGTCGGCGAAAACTCTTCTAGCCGAAAAATATTCACCGGCGATTTGCGGACGTGGGAAAGACATTGCGTTTTGCTGCGTTCGCCAATTTTGAGCGCCCGTAGGAGATCCAGTTTTTGGATGCGGAACTGCGGGGAAGGTCGCTTGGGCAAGACATATTTCGCAGTCCGCTTCTACTGCGTTGCGGACAATAACGGACGAGAATTGAACGGGAAATGCAAGGCTGTATTGCCACTGAATCTCGTTGCAATACCTCATGCCGCGCGATTGTCACGCGCGGCTATCACGGACGCAGAGGCAGGCGTGGGCTCTGAGTATGCGCTCCATCGTTTCCACAAGATTCGCAACGCGGCCATGATGGGAATCGAAAGATACACGCCTATGACTCCTGCGATTTCCCCGCCGACCAGGACGGCAAAGATCGCCGCCAGCGGATGTAGCTTAAGTTTGCCGCCCATAATTCGGGGCGAGTTGAAATAGTCCTGAATCAAACGCCACCCGCCAAGAAAAATCGCGAGCAGAATTAGGTGCGAGTAATTGGCAAGGAATCCGACGCCGAGTATCGCGACCGCAGCAACCAGCGGACCAATAATTGGTATGAATTCCATTACACCTCCCAATGTCCCCAAAACCACAGCGTAAGGAACTCTGAGCAGCGACAGGACAGAGACGTAAGCTGCCCAGGACAGCGCCGCCAGAATCAATTGTGCGCGAATAAAGTGCGCCAACAATCTGGTTGAGATCATCGAGCAAGCTCGTGAGAAATTGTCGCTGGCGACGGCGTTTCAGTATCTCCTCCAGCGTCTCAGCCATGCTTCGGCCGCCTTTAGGAAAGAAAATCGCGAGAATCGGGACCAACCCCAGCCAAATCCCGTTCGCCAGAAATGCAGCTGTCCATGCCCCCTGGCTTCGCGACCAAGCGAGCAGTTCGTTGCGATGATGTTGCCAGCGCGTGCTCGATTCGCAGTTGGGTGTTGTTGCTCCACCCTCTTGTGGCACCGATCTGCCAAGCGATCTTTCCCGATGCAAACTTGTCGATCAGTCCGGGAAGGTCAGAGCTAAATCTACGTCCCTTGACTGACGATGTGCGGTCCGGCGAGCACCAGCACGACGGCAATGATGATCCCAAACACCACATAAACTTCAAGGATGGCAATGCTGCGAGAACTTCGGGATGATTTACGCAAGAGCTGCAACCGCGAAACCAGGGGTTCAAGTAAGAATGCAAAAAATATCGCGAACAGAAAAACGATCAGGATGCGGCCTGCAAGATAGATGAACGCTCCGACTGCGGCGAAGAGAAGGACAGTGCTCGAAACACTGGCCGTGCGCTGTCTATGAACTTCATCGTGAAGGGATCCAATATCGCCGCATTTATTCAGTCCAGCGTCTTTATGCCGCCAAGTCTGCCTTTTTCTCCGATTTCAGTGTCGCGGCCCGCCGGCGATCCTTGAGCAGCAGGCTCGTCTTCCCGGATTGTTGGAGCAGCTTCGCATTGATTTCGGATCCGATTAGCATGATGAAGTTGCTCCAAAACAACCACACCGAAAACGCGATCGCCGCACCGAGAGTGCCATAGGTCGCATTGTAATTCGCAAAATCCCGGAAGTAGATTCCCAACAAGTAGGACAGTCCAATCCAGCCACCCACAGCAATCACCGCTCCGGGCAGCGTTCGCAGGAATTTCTGCCGCACGTTGGGGGCACAAAAGTACAGAAGTTCCACGGCAATCACCGTGAACCCTATCGCGACCGACCACCGAAGGTACGGCCAGATTGCTGCAAATGCCGGGCTGAGTCCCACTGTG
>DATNAF010000302.1:0-3126 GCA_035572845.1 Terriglobales bacterium | reverse complement strand
TTCTGCGAGCGCGTAATTAAAGAACTTATCGTCGGCGCTCCACCAGAAGGGATTATTGATGACGATGGTTCCGCTCAGCGCCGCATTCTTGAGGTACGCGCGATAAAACGGAATGTCGTGAGAGATGCGATCGACAATCACGCGATATCCGCTCGGATCGGCCATGCGCACTCCACCAATCTTTACAAACTCAGCCTGCACTCCGGCGGAGAGCGAGTTGACCTTCGCGACGAAAGCGGCGGGAAAAGTGTTCTCCATGCCGAAAATGATTCCGATTTTCTGCTTAGACACGTGGGCGCTCCGAAGGTCGGGAGTTTCATTTTACGGCATTTACCGGGGGTTAACACGAAGGACACAAGGGATTCAGAAGGTCACGGAGCGAAGCGATCAAGGAAATTAAATCTCCGTGCCCTCATGTTCCAACTTCGTGACCTTCGTGTTAACCCAGGGGCAAGTCTCACGTGAAATACGCTTCTGCCATTCGCAGCCACCACGGCCAGTCGTGTCCGGTCTGGTCGCGCCAGACGTCCAGACGATGCGGAATGTGCTTCTCCCTCATGATCTCCGCCAGGCGCTCGTTCTCGTTCCAGCACATGTCGTGCTCGCCCGTGGCCAGCACAAATTTGTTCTGACGATAGCGATCGAGGTGCCAGGCGTCGTGCATGTTGCGGAGATAATGTGGCGGACAGTTGAAGTAGCAATCGTCATCGTAATAGCCATCCAGAAATTGCTGGATATCAAACGCCCCGCTCATACTCACGCACGCGTTCACCACGTCCGGGCGCCGAAGCGCCAGGTTCACCGCGTGATACCCACCGAAGCTGCACCCTGTGGCTGCCAGATCGGGTCGTGGGTTCTTCTGCCGGATCAACGGGACGACTTCATTCAGGATGTAGTCTTCATACTGCATGTGCCGGGCAACGCGCCAGCGCGGCGGCACGGCCTTGTTGTACCAGCTTTCACTGTCCACACTGTCGAGGCAGAAGAGCTGCAAACCGCCGCTCTCGATTTTTCCCCAAAGCCTGCTGACCATGCCGCGATCTTCAAACTCGAAGAAGCGCCCCTGCGATGTAGGAAAGACGAGCGTCGGCAGACCGGCATGGCCGAAGACCAGCATCTCCATGTCACGCCCGAGCCGGGGCGACCACCACTTGTGATATTCGCGATTCATCAGGATTTCATAATTGAGTAATTTGGTAATCGGGTAATTTGAAAAGCCGACTGGCCGATTTTTCAATTACCCGATTATGAAATTACACAATTACGCAATTTTCATTTCCGTGTACTCTAACAAAACAACCGATGACCACCGACAACCCCGAAATCGCAAACGAGCAAGTTGCCGATCAAGCTCTGACTGTTGAAGAGGAGCAGGAAAGCTTCGACGGCGTGCACAATACCGACAGTGTCGAGCGCGTCCACAACTTCACCTCGCGATTTCTGCCATACCGGCGCGATCTGGTGGTTTATCTTCCTCCCGACTATGAGGAAAACGAAGAGCGGCGCTACCCCACGCTCTATCTGCACGATGGGCAAAACCTCTTCGATCCCGAAACCGCGTACGTGCGCGGTAAGGATTGGAAGGTGGATGAAACCGCCGACGCGCTGATCCGCGCCGGCGAGATCGAGCCGCTGATCATCGTCGGCATCTTCAATACCGGCGAGCACCGCCTCGAAGAATACACGCCCACCGCGGACCGCAAGCTGGGCGGCGGACACGCCGAGCTCTATGGCCGCATGCTGGTAGAAGAACTAAAGCCCTATGTCGAATCGCGCTATCGTGTCCTGCCCGGTCCGGCCTATACCGGTCTGGGAGGCTCCTCGCTAGGTGGTCTGGCAACTGTCTATCTAGGTTTCAGCTATCCGGAAATTTTCGGAAAGCTGGCGGTGCTTTCTCCTTCGGTGTGGTGGGACAACAAAGCCATTCTCAAGATGATCGCCAAAACTCAACCCAAGCCACGGCTGAAGATCTGGCTCGATATGGGAACCGAGGAAAGCAAAACCGGACTGCGCGACGCCAATCTCTTGCGCGACGCCCTGGTGAAAAAAGGCTGGCTGCCCGGCGACGATCTCCACTATGAAGTGATCCCCGGCGGCAAGCACGAGGAAGCCGCCTGGGCCGCGCGCGTCGAATCAGTTCTGCGCTATCTCTTTCCGCCGCGTTGATGGGCCTTTTCGCAAAAACAAACCCGCAACAGCCTACACGGATTCCATGATGGCACGGATCGGGCCAATACCGCTCGACGATGGCCACCGAGGCTGACGGACCCGCACCACTGCATTCTCGAGTGTAGAGACCTCGCGTACTGCGTTTTCTGACTCGCTAGTTGCCGATACATATGTAATTGATAGCTCCAGAGGTAACATTCGAGAAAATAGTGAATTGTGAGCCATTATCGAGTCTTACCGATACTGTAAGGCCGGAAGAGCTGCCAACCACGGTGGCGGTACAGACGTAGCTTGATGCCGACTTGAACGCCGCCGCATTAAGAAGCGTCACTTGCACCCCATTACCAAACCCGGTGGGACTCACAGCCTGGCCACTAACGATATGCGAGTTCGTCTGGTTGCCATTGTTGTCATAGGTAACTGGCACCCCTGCGATTCCTCCCCCGGTGAAGAAAATGAACGCGAGCTCATTTCCAGACGTTTCATCGAAGAGGGTGAGGCCCTGGGTCTGGAACGTTGTTGCCTGCGTGGGCTGGAACTCGATTATGAAGGTGCAACTTCCATTGGCTGCAACCGTGTTGCTGCCATTGGGATTTGCGCATCTGTTCGCAGTGATTGAAAACGGCGAAGACAGTTCTGAAAAAGTGAAGTTCACCGGGCTGGCGCTGGAGTTGAACACAGTGAAGTTCGCTGTCGCAGATGTCCCTATCGGGATATTGCCGAAGTCGTCAGACCCGGGAGAGACACTCAGCGGCGAACCGGGTTGCGGCGGAGGAGCAATAGTGCCAGTTCCGCTAAGGGTGATGCTCTTAACGATGCTGGGCGCTCCGTTTGCGTCAGGAATGCTGATTTGAAGAGTCCCCGAGAACGTCTGCGGCTGTGTAGGCTGCGCCGCGGTTGGATTAAATCCGACCTGTAGCTGGCAGGATTGATTCGGCCCGATTGTCTGACATTGCT
>DATNAF010000301.1:0-10413 GCA_035572845.1 Terriglobales bacterium | reverse complement strand
AATCCGCAAGCAAAGTGGTGCAGAGGTTTTGACGCAAGCTTTTGACGTGACCGACGCTGCGGCAGTGCATAACTTTGTTGAGGCAGTCGCCGACAAATTCGGAGCGGTCGATATCTGCGTCACCAACGCCGGCGGACCCCCAGCCAAGGGATTTCTGGCTGCGACAGTTGAAGAATGGCGAAAGGCCATTGACACGAATTTTCTAAGCACCGTTTATTTTGCCCGCGAGGTCATCCCGCATATGCAGCGCAAGCGCTGGGGACGAATTATTACTTTAACTTCCATCTCGACCAAGCAGCCGGTGCTGGATCTAGTGCTTTCAAATGCGGTGCGAGCGGGAGTGGTCGGCCTGGTTAAGAGTCTGGCAAATGAATTCGGGAAAGACGGCATTCTGGTGAATAACGTTGGTCCGGGTTACACCGCGACTGATCGGTTAAAGGAATTAGCCCGGGCCAGATCGGCATCGCAAAGTAAAAGTGAAGACGAAACCTTTTCTGCGTGGGCCAGTGATTCGGCATTGAAAAGAATCGCTGAACCCAAAGAAGTGGCGGACACAATTGTGTGGCTCGCTTCAGAGCGGGCATCGTACATTACCGGGCAGACAATACTCGTAGACGGAGGAGCGTACAAGGGCTTATGAGCGCAGCAAAAAAGAAACGCAGATCGCGAAAACCTGCGGAGAAAAAAGCTTCCATTGCGAAATCGAATGCTTTAAAGAACACGGTGCGAAGCAAACCTGCCGCAGCTGGCCTGCAGTACTTGTCGTGGAATGATGTTGAAGTGGAGTCGATGAATCCGCTGTTGGGAAGGCAGTTGATCGTCGGCCATCAAGTCATGCTGGCACGAGTGTTGCTCAAAAAAGGCTGCATCGTTCCGCTCCACAGTCATGTGAATGAGCAACTCAGCTACATTCTTGAGGGAGCGTTGAAGTTCTACATCGATGGAAAAGAAATTGTGGTGCGCGCCGGCGAGGTGCTCACCATCCCGCCCAATATGCCGCACAAAGCTGAGGCCATGGAAGACACGGTCGACCTCGACATCTTCAATCCGCCGCGCGCCGACTGGATCAATAAAACCGATAGCTACCTGCGCAAATAACGACAGCAGCTAGGGCGCTTACGCCAAGATCACTCTGCTATTCTTATGGTTCCTGTAATGAGCGAACAAGCCACCAAAACGCGCACAAGTGTCTCGCAACTGCGATGTATCGGGTGCGGACGCACGGCCCTGCCCGACCGCTTTCGGTGCGAGCATTGCCGCGATTTGCTGGAAATCATTTATCCGGGATGGGAAGAACACGGCCCCGCTGGACTTTCGGCTGCTTCACTAAAAAGATTGTGGCGCGACCGCCGTTCCTCGCTCGATTCGGTTGACCAGAGCGGGGTCTGGCGGTTCCGCGAAATTCTTCCAGAGATTCCTCAGCCGCAGATCATTACCATCAAGGAAGGGAACACTCCGGTTTATGAGTTGCCGCATTGCGCGCGTTCGGCTGGAATCCGACAGCTTTTTGCGAAGCATCAAGGAATGAATCCAACCGGGTCGTTCAAAGACACGGGCATGACGGTTGCGGCGTCATTCGCGCGGCAAGCGGGATACCGGTGGGTAGCATGCGCTTCGACTGGGAATACTTCCGCGTCGATGGCGGCGTATGCGGCACGGGGCGGCCTGCACAGTCTGGTGCTGATTCCAGATGGGAAAATTTCCTGGAGCAAACTTTCACAGTCCCTCGACTACGGCGCGATCACCTGCCAATTAAAGACAGATTTCGACGGATGCGTTCGCGTTTTGAATGAAGTGGTCGAGCGCATGCCGGTATATTTGCTGAACTCGGTAAATCCATATCGCGTGGAAGGGCAAAAAACTGTCGCGTTCGAATTGCTGGAGCAGTTCGACTGGCAAGTTCCGGACCATATCATTGTTCCGGGCGGCAACCTGGCGAACTCATCGGCGGTCGGAAAAGCTTTGCGCGAAATGAAGCAGCTCGGGTTCATTTCGCGATTGCCGAAGATCTCAGTCATTCAGGCGGAGGGCGCGAACCCTCTGGTGCGGACCATCCGCGAAAATGGCGGCACAACGCTCATCCCCGTTCACGCTGAGACCATGGCGACCGCAATTCGAATCGGCAATCCGGCGTCCTGGAAAAAAGCTTTGCGCGTGATCAACGAAAGCGAAGGCACGGTGGAACAGGTGAGTGAAATTGAGATGGCAATCGCAAAAGCCGAGATCGGAGCAGAAGGCATCGGCTGTGAACCGGCTTCGGCTGTGACTTTGGCGGGACTAAAAAAACTGGTCAAGAATGGATTTGTGAAGCCAAGCGAGTCTGTGGTTCTCGTGTTGACCGGTCATCTGCTGAAAGATTCAGAGTTCACGCTGAAATTTCATCGCGGAGATCTGTTTGCGGAATCGCCAGGGACTGAAACCGACGAATTGAAAGCCAATCAACGAGCTCCGCTCATTTTAGAACCCAGTGTCGATGCAGTCGTTGAGTTGCTGCGATCCGCAGAGAAGTAGTTCTTCCTTCGTGGACCTTTGTGTCCTTCGTGGTTAGAGATTCAAGGTCATTAACCACGAAGGACACGAAGGTTCACGAAGGAAATCAAGCCAACAATGAAGCAATTTCAACTCACTCTTCCGGCTACTTCTGCGAATCTAGGCCCGGCCTTTGATACGGCGGCACTGGCGCTGAATTTGTCGCTCCGGATCAGAGCGGTTAAAGCCAAAGAGTTTGGCATCAAGGCGACAGGACGCGATCAGCAGATTTGCGGGCAGGTTGAAAATCATCTGATTCTGACCACCTATCGCGAGATATTGCAGGCAGAAGTAAAACCCATCGTTCCACTGTCGCTCGAAATAAAAAATGAATTTCCCATTGGCAAAGGTTGTGGGTCATCTGCCGCAGCCAGGCTGGCGGGCATCGCGCTTGCTGTTCATTTCGGAAACCTGCGATGGAACACAGATCGTATTATCGGCGAAGCGGCCCGTCGTGAACGCCATTCCGATAATGCGGCTGCTTGTTGGATGGGCGGCGTGACGGTGTCGCAGATGGATAAGGGAGAGGCACTGGTGGCGCGCTTCGTGCCCAAAGGGAAGTGGCCGTTACTGCTCGCGATCCCCGACGAGAGCTTGTCCACGGAAAAAGCCCGCGAAGTCTTGCCGCGCCATTACTCCCGCCATGATGTGATAACCAACATTCAACACTCGATGCTGCTGCTGGCGGCTCTGTTCCAGGGTGATCGTAAACTGCTGGGCTGCGCGCTCAGTGATCGCATTCATCAGCCTTATCGGGCGGCTCTTTGCCCGCTGCTTCCAGCGCTGCAGGATTTTCCAAAAGAGAAAGGTGTTCTCGGAGCGGTTTTAAGTGGCGCCGGACCATCGGTTCTTATGTTCCTGGACGCGGATACCCCGACAGAAAAGACTGCCTCACGAGTTGCGAATCACTTGAAGCAAAAAGGAATGAATGCAGAGTTGGTGCTTACTTCCATTGCCAGGAAAGGTGGCGAGGCCTCATTTCAGAAGTGAAGATTATCCGGCGCGGCGGGGATCAAGCACTTCATCAAGCGCGTCCAGCAACCGCCGAGCGCGCTTGGAAGAGTCTGACATTCCGCCATCCTGTTTGCTCTTGAGCAAGTGGTACTCGTCGGCAATATTCAGAGCTGCCAGCACGGCGAGGCGGGAACTATCGACCGTATGGGTCTGGTCGGCTACCGCGCGCATCTTGCCATCCACGTATTCGGCAAGCTTCAGGATGTAATCGGGATCGGTCCCGCGCAAGTTGTAGGCTTGGTCGAAAATTTCAACCCGCACACTGGTGTTGCCGGCTTCCTGAACAGGCGGATGTTTGGTGGCAGTAGCCATGTTCGTTCCTGTGGACTTAACTTGCCGCTTGCTCTTGCGTAATGTGGTCGATGTGCGACAGCATTTTTTCGACCCGTGCTCGAATGTCCTCGCGCTCCTTGCGCAAGCCGACCGTCTCACGCCGCAAGCTTTCGACTTCTTCTTCCCGCTCCTCAAGTTGTTCCCGCAAGCGCTTCACGTCGCGTTCTGCCGTGGTGCGCGCCTCTTGGGCGGACTTGTATAGGTCAATAGTGCGATAGATTTTGTCTTCGAGGGCCTGAAAATCGTCCGCTGGAACCTGTGTGGATACCTCTTCCGCCATTCTTAAGCTCATGGTTACCAATTCCTAAGGAGAAAAAGTTGAACTCTTGAGCGCAGTATACTCCAGAACTCCTGTGGGAAAGTTCACGAAATTGCAGACCTGCACATGTGAGTAGCTTTATTTCTGAGCCCGGAGTCGCGCAGCCCGAAACCCTTTTCCGGCATCTACCGAGCGTCCGACACAAGGAGAAGTCCATGGCTGAAGGTCCGAAAATTACTACCGAGGAATTGAAGCGAAGAATGCAAGCCGGCGAGGATTTCACCGTGCTTGATGTCCGGAATCCGCAAGCCTGGGCGGAATCGGATGTAATGGCGAAAAGCGCCATTCGCGTGCCACTTGAGGGCTTCGAACAGTATTTGCCGAGAATTCCCAAGAACAAACCCATTATCACTTATTGCACCTGACCGGGTGAAGGCTCAAGCGCCAGTTTGGCGCGAGAACTTCAGCAGCGAGGATACGACCAGGTGTGGGCAGTAATAGGCGGATTCGATGCTTGGCAACAAGCGGGGCTTCCGGTCGAGAGAAGAGAGAAGGCTGCAGCGTAAGATCAATGAGGTCATGTGGGGACAGCCGCCCTCGGCTGTCCTGCAGTACTAAATTGTAATTGTGCCGCCGCTAAAGAAACGCGTTGTCGAGCAAAGGCTCGACTGGGCAGCCGAGGGCGGCTTTCCCATATGGTCCACGAGCCCAATACAGAAGTCAGAATCCTGGTGGCCGCTCGTTAACGACAGCGAAGGCGCGCTCTAGCGCGATCCCTGCCTCGCCCAGCTTGCCTTCTTCGAACAAACGCCCGATCAGAGTCACTCCATGAGGCACGCGCCGTGGTGGCGAAAACTTCGGCAAAGGGTGATTTGGGTCCGGTGCCCAATCACTCCGCGCCTCGGAAACTTCTATAAATCCGGCACGCAAGGTGAGCGACGGATGTCCGGTGAAATTTGTGATGGTCAGCATCTCGTCGCGTAACGACGGCACCAACAGCAGATCCACTTCTGAAAATACTCGCGCCATTTCTTCCGCGACTTTGCGCCGGAAGCGGTCGGACTGCACGTAATCTACTGCGGACAAAAATCGCGACTGCCGGAAAACGTTCGGCCATGCGTCCGGGACCTGCACTTTGAGTTCGTCGACCTGGTGATTCAGAGTGATCTCTTCAAACGCGGCTGCTGCTTCGGCGAACAGAATGAGATCGAGAGAATCGTAGGGCCAGTCGGGAATCGAGACTTCAACCGGAACCATGCCCAGCTTCTTCACGGTTGCCAGCGCGGCGCGGTCGACTTCGGTGGCGGGTGCTTCAGTCATCCACTTGGAAAAATAGCCAACGCGCAAGCCTTTCACGCCCACGCCTGCTTCAAAGTCCAGTTTGCTGGGCACGCTTTCAAGGTCGCCGGGATCAGGGCCGGAAATTGTATTCAGCACCAGCATCGCGTCTTCCACGCTGCGAGTCATGGGGCCGAGTTTGTCGAGTGACCAGCAGAGTGTCATGGCGCCGGTCCGCGGCACGCGGCCATAGGTGGGACGAAGTCCGATAACGCCGCAGCGCATGCTCGGGCCAACGATGCTGCCTCCGGTTTCGCTGCCTATCGCGAACGCGACGAGACCGGCTGCGGTCGAAGCTCCTGGGCCGGCACTCGATCCAGACGAACCTTCTTCCAGCAACCAGGGATTCATGGTCTGGCCGCCGAACCAGATGTCATTCAATGCCAGGGCGCCCAGGCTGAGCTTAGCGACCAGAACCGCGCCCGCAGAATTCAGGCGTTTGACGACCACTGCGTCCTCCGAAGGCACGCGGTTGCGGAATGGCTCGGCGCCATAGGTGGTCGGAATATTTGCGGTATCGAGGAGGTCTTTTGCTCCCCAAGGAATTCCGTGCAGCGGCCCGCGGTATTTCCCAGCTGCGATTTCTGCGTCAGCCTGCTTTGCTTGTGCCAGCGCTGGTTCTCGCAGCAGAGTAATTACGCACCGTAGTTTGGGATCGAAGCGCTGCAGGCGTTCTAAATAAATACTCGTGAGCCGCTCCGACGTGAGCTTTTTTGTTTCAATCCACCGGGAAAGCTTCGTGACCGGAGAAAATGCAATGTCTTCATCGCGCGACGGCAGCGGGCCGGGATCAGCTTTGCTCCGAACAAATCGATCACGCTCCGGGCCGGCCTTCCGTCCCGGAAGCACCGGGTTCCATTGCAATGCCGGTGCGAGTGTCGGTTCGAGCAATACCTTGCGGGGCCCGGTGCGGCGCTCGTACAAGGCAGCCATATTGCTGCGCCAGCTGCGGGCCGAGACTTCGCGCTCACTCTTCGTCAATTCGATTTGCACCAGCTTTTCAGCTTCGGTGAAAGTGGTGGCCGAAACTTCCGGTCCAACCTGCGGGCCAGTTCCGAATGCAGGCGGGGTCCCCGGAGGCGGTTCTGTCGTCTGTGCCGCGCTCGCTGCGGCTGCACCCAACAAACCTGCTGATGCCTGCATTAGAAATTGACGCCGTGATCTGGACATGAGGTCTCCTCGGCTAGGCATTGTAGCGTGCGCGTGAGTCTTCGTTCATAAGCATGAGAAGAAGGCAAAAAGCTTTTAACCGCAGAGAACGCCGAGAGGATGCCAGAGTTCGCAAAGAAAGCTTTGGAATCATGTCTTCTGGGATTGTTTCCTTCGTGAACCTTGGTGCCCTTCGTGGTAAATGATTTTGATTTTTCCCCAGGCGTGGCGATGGACGCAACAACATGATTTTTCCAATATGATTACGTGTCCACATTTTTTACCCGGTTTGAGGAAATCGTTATTCAGGGGGCCTCGTGATCCGATCATTTCGCGTTATTTCAATCGTTTTAGTATGCGCAGCATGCGCCTTCGTACACACAGCAAGCGCACAACAATATCCAGAAAATCTCGATCAGGAGATGCACTGGCGCATGATCGGGCCATTCCGCGGCGGGCGGACGCGAGCAGTTGCCGGCGTTCCGAGCCAGCCGAATGTTTTTTATATAGGCGCGGCGAACGGCGGGGTTTGGAAATCCACCGACTACGGGCGTACCTGGAATCCAATCTTCGATAGCCAGCCGTCGCAATCAATTGGCGCGATCGTTGTTTCTCCCTCCAATCCGGATGTCATTTACGTCGGCAGCGGGGAGGGCTTGCATCGGCCGGATTTGTCGGTGGGTGATGGAATTTATAAGTCGATCGACGCCGGAAAGACCTGGACGCACCTTGGTTTGCGAGAAGGACAACAGATTCCAGCGCTGGCAATCGATCCGCACGAACCCAACCGGATTTTTGCCGCCGTGCTCGGCCGTCCTTATGGTTCAAATCCTGAACGCGGAATTTTTCGTTCGACCGATGGGGGTGCGACTTGGCAAAAAGTTCTTTACAAGGACGAAAACACCGGTGCGTCAGACGTAGCCATTGATCCCGGCAACCCCAATATTGTTTATGCGTGCCTATGGCAATCGCGTCTGGGGCCATGGGAGGACAACAATGGGTTTGAGGGGACAAACGGCGGACTTTTCAAATCGACGGACGGCGGGAGCACATGGAACAAGATTGGCAAGGGTTTGCCCGATGATCTGGTGCAAATCAACGTCGCGATTGCAACCAGCCAGCCTAGCCGTCTTTACGCGACCATATCCACGACCAAGCCATCGGATTACGCCAGCGGCAAGGGCCTTGGATTTTACCGCTCCGATGATGGCGGAGAAAACTGGGCCCAAATCACCACTGATCCGCGCCCGGCAATGAAGATTGGCGGCGGCGATCTCGCGATTCCTAGAGTCGATCCAAAAAATCCAGATGTGGTTTACAGCGCGAGTATTGTTACCGTGCGCTCGACCGACGGCGGCAAGACCTGGTCGTCGATTCGCGGTGCGCCGGGCGGCGATGATTATCAGAATCTATGGATCAATCCGGAAAACCCGAACATTATTCTTCTGGTTGCAGATCAGGGCGCTCTGGTGAGCGTGAATGGCGGTGAGACATGGAGTTCGTGGTACAACCAGCCCACTGCGCAGATCTATCACGTCAGCGTAATGGATACATTTCCTTACAAAGTCTGCGGCGGGCAACAGGAGAGCGGATCGGTTTGCACGTCCAGTCGCGGCAATGACGGCGAAATCACGTTCCGCGACTGGCACCCGATTGGAGCTATTGAGTACGGCTATGTTGCTCCTGACCCGCTGGACCATGACATTATTTATGGCGCCGGCCGCAACGAAGTCTCGCGTTTCCACTGGAGCACCGGGCAAGTTGAGAACGTCACGCCGATCCCGATTCGCGGCGATTATCGCGTTGACAGGACCGAGCCGATTGTTTTTTCGCCGGTGGATCCGCATCTTCTTTTCTATGCAGCCAATGTTCTGTTTGAAACCAGAGATGGTGGGCGCTCCTGGCGGACTATAAGCCCCGACCTCACTCGGGAGCATCCAGCTGTTCCGCCCAGCGTAGGTGATCAGGCAAATTTGAATCCAAAAGCGGGGAAGCAGCGAGGGGCTATTTATGCGGTTGCGCCTGGCTTCCACAACGTGAACACGATTTGGGCCGGGACTGACGATGGCCAGGTCTGGCGTACGAAAGATGCTGGCAAAAACTGGAAGAATATTACTCCGCACGAACTGACCGACTGGAGCAAGGTGACTCAGATCAGCGCCTCGCATTTCGACGATGATACGGCGTATGTTTCGGTGAGCCGTTTTCGCATCGATGATCTGAGGCCTTACATTTATCGCACTCACAACGGAGGCAAGACCTGGCACGAAATCACCACTGGGCTGTCCACTGATTCTCCGGTGAATGCGGTACGTGAAGATCCGGTGCGCAAGGGCTTGCTTTTCGCTGGAACGGAAACCGATGTGTGGGTTTCATTCGATGATGGCGATCACTGGCAGTCGTTGCAGCTGAATCTGCCGCATACCTCCATGCGCGATCTCTGGGTGCACGATGACGACTTGATCGTTGGCACACATGGGCGGTCGTTCTGGATCCTCGATGACATTTCGCCACTGCGCCAAATCACCGCCGGGGTTGCGAATTCCACAAACGCTGCGCATCTTTTTACGCCCGCGACGGCGTATCGCGTACGCCGCGACACCAACACGGATACGCCATTGCCGGCAGATGAGCCGGCGGGAAAGAACCCTCCGGACGGAGCTTTGATCGATTACGCGCTCCCAACTTCCATTCAAGGTCCGGTGACGCTCGAAATTCTCGATGCGCAAGGCAAGCTTGTGCGTCAGTATTCGAGCACTGACAAGCCAGAGCTGACGGCGGAAGAGTTGCAACAGCAATTAATCCCGCTGTATTGGCTACGTCCGCAACGAATCCTTTCCGCTGAGAGCGGCATGCATCGTTGGGTATGGGATTTACGCTATGCGCCGCCGAATTCAACCAAGCACGAATACCCGATATCAGCCGTGCCTCACGATACACCGCGATATCCCCTAGGGCCGCTTGTGTTGCCCGGGAAGTATCAGGCACGCCTCGCTATCGCCGGACACACTGAAACCCATGAGTTCGAAGTGAAGATGGATCCTCGGGTGAAGGCCTCCGCTACCGACCTGCAGCAGCAATTCGAAACAGAAACGAAACTGGTCTCACTGGTCAACGAAAGTTCAGAGGCAGTCACTCAGGCGCGAACCGTACATGAGCAAATATCCAAGCTGCAGGATAATGCGCCAGGTTCACTGAAAGATTCACTCGGAATCTTGGATCACAAAATCTCCGAATTACTCGATTCAGACAATGAAGCCGACTCCGGCAAAGTCTCGACTCTGCCCACAATCAATACGAACCTAATGACTCTTTACGGCGAGATCGGAAAAGCCGATGCTGCGCCGACGGTCGCCCAAGTTGACGCGGTCAACAAGAATGAAGCCTCCCTAGACACAATACGCATTCGGTGGAACCAGCTGAAAAGCCATGATATATCGACGTTAAACCATGATCTGAAGAACGCCGGACTACCCGAATTGCGACTGGACTTGCCACCACAGCAGCAAGAGGGCGGAGAAGACGAGGAATAAACCGAAGGAACTTTATAAGCGTTTAAAGTAGTGCTACTCTCATCGCAAGACCTTCCGTAATTAGGTATTGCTTTGTCCTGCGCCCGAGCCCATTTTTGCGCGATATTTCTGGTCGCTTTAGCCGCGTCCGCATACGCTACCGATCAACCGGCTGCAGGAGTGCAGTCCGTCAAAGTTATTCCCGGCGAAAGTGGCGCAACAATAGAAATCCTTGCCACCCGGCCGCTTACGCCGCAATTGCAAACTGTTGAAGGTCCG
>DATNAF010000300.1:0-16232 GCA_035572845.1 Terriglobales bacterium | reverse complement strand
CTGATAGTAACGCTGAGCACGATCAATTTTGCCTTGCAATTCCGAAATATACCCCAGGTTGTTGAGCGTGAATGGATCATCAGGATCGATGAGATATGCCCGATAGAAAAGCCGTTCGGCCCGTGCGAGATGGTGATGCTGGATTTCTTTGACTCCCTCGCGATTCAACTTTTGAACCGGGGTGGCCTTAGAGCGCTTGGGGATAGTGATCCTGAGACCCCCGGCATTCGCCAGAGAAACCAACAGCACGGCCACGGCAAACGGCATGAACTTTCGGGATTTCGGGAATGAAGGCATGCTCTGCTAAAGCTTGATTACGAGTGCTTTGGATGCAAATCCAGCAGTTCGCGTTTACCCGTTTGTGCCAGCTTGTGCCAGCAACTCTGGCTACCCGATTGGCCTTGATGGCATCCAAAGGGTGAGCACAACCATGCGCAGAAATTACGCCCTAGTCTCGATCGTTCTTGGAGGAATTTTCTTTGTTAATCCTGCCTTTGGACAAAGCCAGACGGGATTCACCAACGGCGCCTCCGCACCGTCGTCCGCTGGTTCCGATGCAACTCCTAATTCTGTCCGGCACAACGAAGACTACGATCCGCTTCTGGATTTGCCGCCGCTTCAACACGAGAAGGTAACTCTTATCGGCGGAGTGGTGGTTCGTGTGGATGAAGTCATGAACCACATGGTATTTCAGCCTTTCGGCACCAACCAGAAGATGCAGGTCCACTTTGATACCAGGACCCATTTCTATCGTGATGGCAAGCCGATCACGGAGCGCGAAATAAAGCAGGGTCAACGGATTTATCTGGACACGCAGCTGAATGGCGACCGGGTGTTTGCTAAAACAATTTGGATTCGCACCACCGCCGAGAGTGGCGTCGGGCGTGGTCAAATCATCGATTTCAATCCCGAGCATAGGGTGTTGACCCTTCGTGACGAACTTTCGAATCAGCCGCTAAAACTACAGCTCGCACCCAACGCCACCATCCGCAAAGGAAACCAGGCCGGTTCAGAAAGCGATCTCGTGCAAAACGCACTGGTGAGCATTGAATTCGGCGCGCAAAGAGAGCTGCGCGCCGTGACAGTTCTCGCCACACCGGGTTCAGCTTTCGCCTTTGCGGGCCGGGTCACTTTCGTGGATCTTTCGCAAAAGCTGATTGCCATTGATAACCGAAGCGATGGCAAGAAGTACGACGTTTGGATGGATGCAATTGCGCCCAGTGTCTTGCGCCAGATACGTGAAGGTGAAGAAGTGTCTGTTTCGACTGTATTCGATGGTTCCCGCTATTCAGCCCGCAGCGTGGATTTGGCGGCTGCGCAAACTCCGGAGTAATAAACAATTCCCTGAAGCTGAGAGCCAAGCCCACGACGAACTATTCCGAATAGTTCGGTTGATCTAACCGTGCTGACTTTCTCTGAGTTCTCTGTTGTTGTCTCGGCGTGCTCTGCGGTTAAAAGCTTTTGATCTTCAACGAGCGGCAGCGCTGCCAAACGTTTACGCCTGAGGCCTGGCCGTCTGCGCTCCACCGGCTTCGTCCAACACTCCAGCGGAGATTTCGGCGGCAATTTGCCGGCGATGCTTCAGATAGTAGCTGACGGTGTTTTTTGCATATCGCCAGAGCGTCGAGACATCGGTCTGGTACCAGCAGCATTCAGCCATGTGGGGCGAGAATCCGCAAAGATAGCGAAAACGCCGGTGCACTTCATCGGGCGTGCCCAGCGACGCAGCGGTCATACGATGATTGCCTTCGATGATGGTGATTGGTGTGGCGTCGTCGATGGTGATCAGGATGACTGAACTAAACACCGACTCTTGTTTCATTTCCAGGCTCAGCGATCGCAGCTTGTCGATGAAGGCGTCGCTTGAATTGGACACGATGCGCTCGCGAATTCGCTCCGCAGTTTCAACCAGTAAAAAATTCGGTACCCCATAACGCAGCCACTGGTTGCGCGGAAAAACTCGCATGCGCTGAACTTCCGCCGGGGTCAGCTCCACTTCCCACCACTGCGTGTCGTGCGGAAGCTCGCGCCAGAGTCTTCCCCGCCGCCGATACAGCAGCGCTTTCCGCAGAATATTCTCCCGCGCATTTGAAAAGTCGGGGCGGGTCACCACTTCCGTGAAGCGCTTGCGATATCCGGTGAATTCACCCTGATAAAACTCTCCACGCAAAAATTCGGCGATCACCACGTTTTCATCCACCCGCCTGATTTTTCGCAGTCCGCTGTCAGCTTCACGCCATTCGGGTTCGCCCAGGGTTGAGCCGCTGATATGAGACTTGCGCAGGAATGGCAGCGAGACCAGCAGCAGCAAGACCAGCATCAACACCAGTTGGACGGTAATTACGCTGCGAAGAGTGTCGTGAAAGATATAAATGCCTACAATAATTGCCGCACTGAATCCCAGTTGAAGCCAGCTTACATTGCCGATCTTGCGCGAGATTTCGTACGTCATAAGCACAACGCTCAGAGCGTATATCGCCGTAGTCAGAGCGTATAGAACGAGCAGCGATGAGTAGAAGTGGCGGCCCTCATGAGGAAACCCAGCACCCAGTAAAATCTGCCAGAGTCCGGCAGGCATCAGCCAGGCGGCAAGAATGAATAAGCCAGATAACGTGGAGGCCAGCAGCAAAGCGGTGGTCAAAACCGTTCGTCCGTCCTTCTCACTCGATCGCACGCCCGCAGAGAACGGGAACATGCTGCTCACCACCGACCAGGAGAGCATGTAGACGACTCGGCCGATCAGCGCGACTGCGGCGTAAACTCCGGCTTGTGTGGCGTCGAAGAAATGCTTCACCAGCACAATGTCGAGATTGTTGATGATCACCTGGCCGATGAAGAAGATCACCGCCTGGACACCTTCCTCCATGCCGGCGCGCAGCGTCGTCTGCCGCACTTTGCCCAGGTGATGCTTGCGCGGAATAGCGACAAAATACGCCACAATAAGTGACGCGGATATAGCGCCCACCACGCCTTCCACGGAATATCCCGCGGACATTAAAACAACCGCGCCGACCAGCTTGACGACTGCTTCCAAACTGAAATTCACAGCCAGCGGGATGAAGTCGTAGGTGCCCTGCATGAACCCGCGACGCGTGCCGAGCGGGACATAAAAGACCGTACCCACCGCCAGGACGCGGACCAGAAGCGGAGTTGGCAAATTCAAATAATGCGAGATAGCCGAGCTGCCACTGAGCAGCACTATCCCCACGCCCAAGCCTCCAAGCCAGGACCGGCGATGCAGCAAGTTGTAAATGGCGATCCGTTCAGACTCGGAATCGCTACGCGCAACGAACTTGGAACAAAGCAGCTGGAAGGAAAGCGTTACTGAAGACAGCAGCATCAGCACGGTGTAAATCGCGCTGGCATGGCCAAACTGCCCGGCGCCCAGTTTATGGGCAACGGCGAAGTTATAGACCAGGTTCATCACGCCAACGAATACGGAACTGACCAGCATGATGGCGCTGCCGCTCAGTACTCCGCGGCGGAGATCGCGAATTTTGTGACGGTGATGAGGACCGCCTGGGTCGGTCGGCATAACCACTGCCGCTGCGGCTTCCATTCCTTCATCGGCCATGGTGGCGGATCCTGACACTGAGTGACGCGGAGGTGGCGTTCATCAGAAAAGGCTGAACCGTATGATGGGGAGAAACGTGTTCCGGTTTTGCCCGTTGAAGTTATAAAAAGTTTGCTGCTGTATTCCCAACGAAATCCGGAACGGGTAAGTCACCGATACCTCGCCTGCGCCGTCATTCACTGGACGTTGCAATCCCTTGGTGTAAGAAACCATCGCCTCATTGCTGATGTTGTTGTAGGTCCCAAACCCTTCGCCTTTGGACCAGGTGCCCGCTGCATGGACCGCCCAGTGTGAAGCTAAGGGCCGATAATCCAGACGGAATCCGGGGCGTAGCGCCTGTGCGGTGGCGAATGAGGCGTCCTGTACGCGCCAAGAGCGCAGATACTCGGCCAGTACAGCGGCCGTCCATGAGCCACGGAACTTGTGTTGAACTCCGAAATACATGTCAGTCGTGTAGTACTCACGCACCAACGGACGAAACAGGATGTCACGCCCCTCGTATCCGGTGATCATTGCCGTCCTGCCCCATGGACGACCGACCTGGAATTCGATTGTGCCGGCCGCGTCGCGCGAATGCTGGTCCATCTGGGTAAAGGGACCGGCTTCGCGGATCAGGCTCCCATTCACAGAAACCCAGTTTCCGAACGCACCGGTGTAGACGTAGAGAAACTGACGAAACAAATCCTGATTCAGTTCGACCGGCGAAGCCGAGTCCCGACGAATGGTGAACTGCACGCCCGGGTTCAAGCTGATCGTCGTCCCGAAGAGATGAAACACAGGATTGATTCCGGTGTTGAAGCTGGTGTCATAGGTATTTCGGTATTGAATTAACAGTTCGTTGGGGAACGAAACAGTTCCGCGCGCGTTCCGCTCTTCAAACATTCCCGTGATCGTTGGCCAGCCTTTGAAATTCAAGTGGTAACGTGCAATACCCAGCGTCTCCATAGTGGAGCGTGGCGGAGGCAGCAAAGTGGAATCCTGCGCCAGCCCACGGATGCGGGCGTCCAATTGATAAATATTGATGTCCTCAAAAATCGGATGGACCATGAGCTCCGGCCCGGCGCTGACTTGCTCGGTCACTTGACGACCCTGCTCTCCCGCAAGACGCATTTCCGTATCGCGGGCATAATCGTTTCCTGCCATGATGTCATTGGCACGGGCGAACATCGTCAGTGCATGAGCGTCGTCGTGGGCCTGCTGATAGGCACTTGCCATGGCCACCATATAGGCATAATCCTGGGCGCTATCGGGATCGTTCCCCACTGCCTTCAGTAACGTCATCGCGCTCTGTGTTTGGCCGAGATCAAGATCGGCGTTGGCGAGCCCCAGATACACGGATTCCTGATCGGCCCCTTCAGCCTGTGCGCGTTCAAAATATTTTTTGCTTAAATTGAACTGATTGATTGAGACCAGAACTTGCCCCGCCTCAATCAAGTTTTCCGGGGTGACAGCGTTCGATTCGCCAATGCGGGACTCCGCCATGGCGAAAGCAACTTGATCTTGCGAGTCCCTGTACCTGCCGGACTGGGCGAACAACCGCGCCAGCGCCAGCCGGACTTCAATGCGATCTGAGCCCGGCGCATCCAGCGCGCGGGAATAGCGCTGCATCGCTCCATGTTCATCCCCCAGCAGCAGCAGCGTTTCTCCCGTTGCCATCAGGACCTTGGTATCGTCGCCTCGCTTCTCAGCCTCAGCGATGGCTTTGTATGCATTGCCGCGGTCGCGCAACTGTGCATAGTTCCGCGCCATTTCGGCATACAGAATTCCATCACTCACGCCGGTGCCAACGCCCGGTGTAACCACGCCCAGCGCACTCTTCAGCACATCGAGAGAATCCGTGTAGCGGTGCAGGCGGTACAAAGCCTGGGCCAAGGAGAGATGGACGTTCACGTCGTTTGGCGCCAGCTTCAATGCCGCGCGGTATTCAACTTCTGCTTTGCGGAAGATCATCTGCTGACGATAAGCTTCGGCGCGTGCCAGGTGAATCGCGGCGGAATCGGGCATTGAAGCGGCAGCCAGGTCGGCCTCACGCAACGCCGGTTTCGAGCGGTGCAGCTGCAGGTCCGCAAACGCAAGGCCTAAGTGAGCTTCGCCATAATTGGGGCGAAGTTTTAAAGCCATCTCGAAATCCTGCGCAGCCTTGCTACTCTCGCGCAGATCGTTGCGCACGTATCCACGATTCATGTAAGCCGTGGCGTCATTCGGGTCAATGGCGAGAGAGCGAGTGAAATCAGCTTCTGCTTCTCGTGGATGTCCGGTGTGAGATTCAACATATCCGGCGACTAGTGGCAGGTCTTTGTCATTCGGCCTGGAAGGCTCGAACCGCTGAACGATTTTGTAAGCCTCATCGAAACGGTTCAGGAACAATAAATCGTAGGCAAGGTAATCCGGCGCCTCGGGATCATTCGGCAGTTTCTCGATCACCTTATATCCCAAGTCCGCAGCTTCCTGATAATGCTGAGTGAATGTCAGATAGCGTTCGCGCTCACGCATCACCTGAGGATTGTCGTTGATCGCGGCGTTAGCGGCGGCTCGGTCCACCCATGTTTTCGCGATTGGAAGCTGATGGCCCGGCGCCTCAAGGGCAGAGTTGATGGCGCCGGCAACCACCAACGCATTCTTCGGGGCCAATTGAAAAGCCTTCTCGTAGTTTGCCTGTGCCCGTTCGTATTGCTTGCTCGAAGTGTAAAGATCGCCCAAGGCAAAATAAGGCACGTAATCCTGTGGATACAGTTCAGCCAGCTTCAGGAAATACTTCTCGGCGGCGACGGGGTCCTTCATATCGCGTGACAAGTACCCCAAGGCGGTCAATGCCGCGTGATTATTTGGATCGATCTGCAGCGAGTGTTTGTAGAGGGCCAGTGCGTCCGCGTCGCGGTCCATCTTCCACAGCAGGTTCGCATAATTCAACGCGATACTCACATTGTTCGGCGCCAGCGACATGGCTTGTTTCAAATCGCGTTCTGCCGACGGCATGTCGTTGAACCCGGCTTCAATGAGTGCACGCAAACGAAGATAATCAGGGCGTGCAGCCTGATCTGTGCCTTGAATTCCGTTGAGCACATCGCGCGCGCTGGCCAACTCTTTGTCCGCAGCCGCCCCTTGATTTACACGACGGTATAGTTCAGAAAGACTCAAGTGCAGCGAGACGGGATAGAGCGGCCCTTCTTGCGGCGCCTGCGGCAGGTTTTGAATCGCAAGTTGGTATTCGCTGACTGCCTCATCGTTGTGATCTTCGAGCGCAGCCATCTGGCCGCGAATTGCATGCAACCGGTAGCTGTTCGGTTCAGTTGATTCCGCGCGCTTCAGGAAATCTGAGGCTTGTTCGAAGCTTCCCACATTCACCAGCGATTGGGCGGCGCTCATCTGTAGTCCGGCATCTTTCGGACGCCGATTGGCAGCCCGCGTGTAAGCGTCTGCGGCTTCCTTCTTCTTCCCTGCCAAGCCGTATGTGTACCCCAGCTCGGCCAGCGCGTCAGGGTTGCGTTGCACTGCTTTTTGCAGCGTGGCAATTGATTCGTCGAACTTTCCGGTGTCGCGATAATAAGCTGCAACCGACCGCAACACGTTGGGATCGTTCGGAGCACGGTTGATGGCTTTGTCCAGATACTGCTTAGCAGTGGCAGGTTGATTCAGCTTTTGATAACCCCGCGCAATTAACAAGTCCGTGCGCGCGTCGGGTTTAATGCCATCTGCACGCTTCAACAGATCGACTGCAGTATTGGGATCGGTATTGAGCGCGAGTTCTCCGGAAAGCTGTAGATCGGTTGCGCTCTTCGGATTCGCGGCCAGAACTTTCTTCAATAGATCCTGGGCCTCGTTGATCTTGCCCATCTTGGCGTAGGTTTGCGCTTCACCGGACAGTCCAGGTATGGAAGACGGCTTCAGCGCGAGGCCTTTTTGGTAACCCTGCAATGAGAGGTTGTAGTCGTTTCCCAAGCGGGCGGCGTATCCCAACAAAAACCACAACTCAGCATTGTTGGGCGCTGAACGTGCGGCGCGATTGGCGGAGGCTATCGCCGAACGGTAATCTCCCTTTTGCAGCGCCTGATCAACTGCACGGGCTTCGCGCGCCGTCTCAATACTCGATCCCCACCCGATGCCATTTTCCGGCTTACCCGCAGGAGCAGCCTTCTTCTGCTGTTTTCCCTTTTTGGCGTGCGGAGGTGGTTGATTCACCTCGAACGTCTGCGCGGCCGCAACCATTGCGAGCGAAAGAAGGACGGCAACTGCTAAAGAGAGTTTTTTTCTGCGCATGGTGCAGTATTGAGCGCCGCGTCTGTCTGCTTTATTTGGTTCCCGAATATTTGCTTCGCTCGCAACGCTAGGATGCGTTGAGAGTAGGAGCGGTTGGATTCAGAGCGGCACACCAGGGCTTCTAAAATCCACAGGACACAGGTAGTTTGCGATTTATGGCCCATCCGCGCGTTTACAGAGCCATGTTTGCACAATAGCAAACCTTAGCCGATTTAGTTGAATCCAAGCAGGTGCTCACAAGTGCGCGCGGAGGAAAATACCACCTTGCAAACAAGTTATTTCTCGCGGCCAATCCCTTTACGCGTGATCCTATTGCTGACTCTGGCCATCCACGGGCCGCTGCTGGCCATGCAGTTGCCGCTTACGAATTCCTACGACGCCAATTTCCACGTCTTTTTTGCGTCGCATTACGCCCATAGCTGGTTCAATCCCTGGAACCCGAAGTGGTTCGCGGGATTTTCACAGGCCACTTATCCGCCTCTGGCGCATCAGTGGATCGCCCTGTTGTCGTTTGTCTTTGGACTGCATATGGCGTACCTGCTGGTGCAGTTAATAGCGATTCTGCTGCTTCCAGTTGGGGTTTACCGCTATGCCCGACTGTGGGTCGATGAACGCGCCAGCAGCTATGCATCGCTATTGAGTGTTTTCGTGGGATCGCTGGTGTTCCTGGTTTATTCCGCCGGACAGCTTCCTACGACTCTGTCGGCCCCACTTTTTCTTCTGGCAATTCCTTACTTTTACGATTGGTCGCGGTCCGCAGACGGGCGCGCTTTACTGAAAGGTGTGGTCTTGACCGTGGTAGCGGGTGCCGTGCACCACGTGACTTTGATTTTCATCGCCCCCTTATTCGGGATTCCCGTATTGTGGCTTGCGGTGCTCGACCGTGAAGAGCGCAAAGCCGCCGCGGTGCTGATTCGTGGCCTGGTCTTTACCGTTTTAGCCGGCATCGCTTTTGGCATTGTTCTACTTCCCTACTGGCTTTCGATCATCCAGCACCCCATTCGGCAAATGCCGATTCCTCATGCCAGCCGCTCGGACTTATTGCTGAATCTGACTTTCCTGACTAACTATTTCTTCGTTCCTTACGGAATGCTGGTCATCGCGCTGCCCTTTATTTTCATTTACGGCTCGTCAAACCGTCGCCTGCGGCCCCTGCTATGGGGTTTCTGGCTTACCTTCATTTTCGGGTTGGGCGGCACTACGCCACTTCCTAAGTGGATTTTGCAGCGCGCATTCGAAATTTTGACATTTGAACGCTTTACTCTGTCGGCGTGCATCATGGCGCTTCCGATCGTTGGGCTGCTTGCAGAAAAGCTGCTTGAACGATCGCCGCGCCGGGCCGCGTTGGGCCTTGCATTGGCGGCAGTCATTACGCTTGTCTTGCCGATGGCATGGATTTCGATCAGCCCGTTTTCTGCCAACGCCGGCCTGAATGTCGATGCCGTGGACGGTTTTCTGAATCGCGACGGTCACGACCGATACCGGTATCTCACACTCGGCTTCGGGAATTCACTGCCGAAAGTTTCTACATACACTTCGGCCAATAGTGTGGACGGTGAATACAACTCAGCCAGACTTCTCCCTGAGTTCACTAACTACGGTACCGCTCAGTTGACCAGCGCCAAGTACTTCGGCACCGCTGGAATGGAAGCGTTGCGGATGATGCTGCGGCACGCTTCGCACTACGGATTGAAATACATCTTCATTCACGATCCATTCTATGAACCGCTGGTGAGCTTCGCGGGATGGCAAAAGGTTGAAACCTACGACTCAGGCTCAATAACTGTCTGGTCGCGGGAAGACATTCCTCCTGCACGGCCAATTCCTTCTGACGCCATGCCAACCGCAATCGAGGGAATCATGTGGGGAATTTTCCCCATAGGGAGCAGCATTCTGGCGATCTTATTGGCGTTCCTGCTTCCCGATCGCCAGCGCGTTCGCAACGCTATGACAGTGCCACCTCACACGCATGATGAAGAACGTGCCCTCGTTCCGGAGGCACACTGATGAGCCGCATTCTTCCCATTGTTCTGGCAGTCGTCACTCTGGTGCTGATCATTTTGGCTTGGTTTCAATCGGGCGGCGTGGAGAGGCGCGAGATGGAGTCGGCAAACTCTCCGGACCAGGCGGTTCGCCTCATGTTCTCGCAGATCAAGTCGCATAACTATGACGCCGCCTACGCCCGCCTCGCAAATCGCGCTGACGTGGACAAAAACACATTCACTCGGGAATTTGAGGGCAGCTATGGAAGCCTTCTGACGTATGCGTCACTCGAGAGCTTCGACGTGTCGCCGCTCCATACCGGCGATCAGGAAGCTTCATTCCGCGTGCGGCTTCATTACTCTACTGCCGTCGGGCCCCTGGATGACGTTCGCGATCTCAAACTGCAAAAGAGCGGCGATGCTTGGAAAGTTTTATGGCCTGTAAACAATGCCACAAAACTCCCGCCACAAGTGATCGCTGTGAATTATCTGCGTTGGGACGTGATTGGGCGCGGGGCTGGTGATGAGTGGGGCGTGCAGAACGCCGACACTCCACAAGTCCGCATTCTCTCCATGAATGCCATTCAGCGCCCCGACAGCGTTGTGCTCGTGGGCGAAGTGGTGAATGAGGATTCGGTCCCCGCCTTCGTGAACGTGGGTGCCACCCTGCTGGACGCATCGGACAATGAAATCGCACAGGAGAGCAGCTTCGACAAGATTGATCACAAGTTGCTGCCCAAGCAGGTGTCGCCCTACCGGATTGATTTTCCGGGTATGCGCCTGGCAAAAATCAAAAATGTTCGCATGGACGCGAAAGCCTTGCTGGTGGCGGCCAGCGCTGACCCGGTCATCGAGGTCACTCAGCAGAAACTTGAAACTGATCCGCTCGGCAAAAAAGTTCTGACCGGCCAATTAACTGATGAGAGCGGCCAGGTGGTTGATATACCGCATGTGATCGCGGCTTATTACGATGCCAATGGCAAAGTCATCTGGGTGTCGGATGGTTATGTGGCGCAACCTTTACTGCCGCAGGTACCGGTCCCGTTCGCAGTTGATTTGCCGCCTGATATTGCCAAGAACGTTCACAGCTATCACGTGGTGGTAAACCACTACGATCGGGTGTCGTCTTAACATGCGGAACCTGCTCACAATCATCATGCTGTCCCTCGCATGGGGCGCTTCGGCTTCAGAGATTCACGCTCCGGCGCAGGTCACAGCCGGTACTGCGATCTCCATCCAAACCAGCGGATCCGGAGATGCGACGTTTTATTTGATTGGGCCGGCTATCGCCAGTAAAAACAAAGTGCAGGCCGGGAGCAATATTCCAATCGACTCTGATCAATTGGAACACGCCGGCCGCTACGTCGCGGTGCTGTGTGCATCGGATGGGTGCACGGCAAAGAATTTTTCCGTGAACCCGGCCACGGCGAATCGGCTGAGCTTCCTGGTTCACCCTTCGCGAATCCCGGTCGGCAGCCCGCAAGGTATTAGTGCCGTCGCAATCGTTCGCGATAGTTTTCAAAACCTTGTGCCTAAGCCCGAATCGGTCACCTTTAGCGTCATGGCCAAAGATGAGAAGCCGGTTTCTGCTTCTCGCACTTCCGAAAATGCGGTCGCATGGGTACGACTTACATCAGCCAAAAAAGAAGGGCCGACGAAACTCGGGGCGTCGATCGGACACGCGGACGAAATTCGGGTGGTGCAGCAGGTGGCGGCGGATGCCTGCAACTTGCGGATCAAAGCCAGTCGCGCTAAGCGTGGCTTCCTGATCGAAACCGATCCGGTACACGACTGCTCGGGCAATCCAGTTCCGGACGGCACCGTGGTCAGCTTCACGGAAAATGACAGCGCCGGCAAAACTACTGTCGATGTGCCCATAAAACGCGGCGTAGCAAAAGTTGAAATGCCGATTGATGGTCAGGCAAAAATCACCGTGGCCTCCGGTGTTGTGACAGGAAACGAGCTGGAGGTCGCAGGCGGACAATGAAGGCAACTGCGCTTAGATACGGTTCACTTCTACTGCTTTTCGCGATCGTGCTGTTGGGTGTCCTTGCATATCATCTTCGCGCCTCTGCTGACGACGATCTTCCCCGCGTACAAATGAACGTTGACAACGTGAGCCCGCGTCCGATTGAAGATCTCACCAGTAAGAGTGTCCCGCGCGATTACGCGCTGGCGTGGCAAACACTGGCCCAGGCACTCAGCAGCAATAAGACCGGACTTCTTGATGGATATTTCACTGGGCTGGCAAAGCAGGATTTCGCTCAACGCATCAATTCGCAGATCAAGTCAGGAATGCAGACTCGTTACACCGATCGCGGGCACAAGCTCAAAGCGTTGTTCTATTCCCCTGCTGGCGACGTCATGGAACTTCGCGATCACGCGCAGTTCGATGTGCAAATCCTCGATGGCGGCAAAGTCATCTACGAAGAACCAATCAATGCCCAGTTCATGGTGCTGATGACTCCCGGCGCGGACCGCTGGCTAGTCCGGCAACTGCAAGCTACGAACGGGGAGAAACCTTAGCCCGCCCGGTCTACGCCGCTCCGAGTTGCTGCCCAGCATCCAAGATGAAGGATAGAGTTCAAAACATGCGCGGTCTTTCTGTCATTGTCGGCCTGATAGCTGCTATTTTTCTGATCACCAGCGGCTGCTCCCACAAACCCGCGAATATGTCATCCAAGCTGCCGAATCTGCAGGAGTCTTCACGCATTCTTGCCGACTACCAACCGTGGTTCGGGTCCCCGGGCCACATCAACATTGGGTATTCAACGCTGGACCCGGCGGTGCTTCGCAAGCAAATCCAGAAAGCAAAAGAGATGGGAATCTACGCATTCGCCGTTGATTGGTACGGCGACCGGCGTCCATTCGAAGACCGCAGTTATGCCCTGCTGCAGCAGATCAGTGCGCAAAACAATTTCCACATTTGCCTGATGTATGACGAGACGGAAGAAGACAACGGACAGGCCACCGACAATGCGCTGCGCGATTTCGACAAGGCCTACCGCTCATACATTGGTCCCGATGCTCCCGGCCACGAGGCGTACGTGACCTATCAGGGACGGCCGCTGATTTTCATTTTTCCTAAACGCGGCCGTACAGACTGGGACCGGGTAAGAGCTGCGGTGAATCAGTGGGAGCACCCGCCGATTCTGATCTACAAGGACCAGCCGCCACTGCAATACGAAAAAGATTTCGATGGCTACTATCCCTGGGTGCATCCGAGTGTTGGATGGAAGGCCGATGGCAGTGATTGGGGAAAGCAGTATCTGGAAAGGTTCTACAAAAAATTCGGTGATCGCCCTGGAAAAATTGTGATCGGTACCATCTGGCCCGGCTTCAATGACACGAAAGCGTCATGGAGCCTGAACCGGCACATGGACCGCCGCTGCGGCAATACATTCGAGGACACGCTAAAAATCTTCCATCAGTACGATGATCCTGAGCACCCCATGCCTTTTCTGCTAATCGCCACGTGGAACGACTACGAGGAAGGTACACAGATCGAAACTGGAGTTTCGGATTGCAAGAAGCAGGCGGCGTCGCAAAAGGCAACTCAGCCGTGACCAACCTTGGACCGGCAGCTCACATCGAATTATCCCGTTCGCGAATACAGGAGCCAGCATTTATGAAAACTTCTTCCGCCAGCAGCGCCCGCGACATGCAGTTGCTTTCGAAGTTGATGTTCCAGGGCTATGCGGCCGATGTGTCCACGCTAAAAGAAAATCTCGACGAGCTGCGCGGTGAATTCGATGAAGTTTTTGGGATGAGCGAGGAGCGCTTCGGCAAGTTTCTCAAGCTGGCGGACACGCATCACGTAACCATGCGCGTTCTACGAGTGCTAGAGAAGGCCGCGGCCCAATGCCAGAAGGTGCGAATGCAGCAGTGGTGCGAACTGGCTTCGAAAGCCGAGGGCGTGCGGATCACCAACGCGGTCGAGTGGCTGCGGGTGATCGTTCATTCACTACAGGATTCCGGCTGTCAGGTTTCGGTTATTAAGTCTCTAGATCACTGGCCGGACTTGGGCTCTGATCTGGACCTGTACACCAGCGGCGCACCGGAGCGCGTAACCCAGGTCATGCAGCAAAAACTCAGGGCGGAGATGGAGCCGCGCAGCTGGGGCGACAAGCTGGCCGGCAAATGGAACTTTCAAGTCCCGGGACTGAATGAGCTGGTTGAAATTCACGTTCGCTATTTGGGACAAACTGGCGAGCAGAAGCTTCTGGCCGAACGCGTTATTGAACGCCGCGTCACAAAACAGGTCAACGGAATTGACTTCCCTGTTCCCGCGCCGGAAGAGAGAATCATGATCTCTACTTTGCAGCGGATGTACCGTCACTTTTATTTCCGTCTCTGCGATATGGCGGACGTGGCTGCCCTACTCGGAACCGGCACACTCAATTTCCAGGAACTCCGGCGCGGTGCTGAGCTGGGAGGAATCTGGCCGGGTGTAGCAAGTTTTCTGGTAATCGTCTCCAACTACGTGAACAGCTTTGGAGGTTCGGTATCTCTGCCTCGGGAAGTGACTGACCACGCGAGTTCCGCTGATCTTCAAGTGCAGTTCCGCGGCAATTTCCTGCGCGTTCCCATGAAGCCTGCAGCGGGGCTTTACGGTTCGCAATTACTCAGCGCCGGCAAGCACGGCGACTTGCGAGCAATCTCGCGCCTTCCCTTGCTTCCGCCCCTTGCAGTGTCCGCACTCGTGGCCTTTCGCCTTACGGGGAGTGACAAGGGAGTCTGGTAGCTTTCTGATCTAAGGTACAGGAAATACCGGATAGTAACTTTTGTCCTATGCCTGTAAGCTGTTGATACGCTTGCGTTTGAGCACAGCGCGGGAACAGTCGGCGAGCATCGCTACGCTGTACACCAACAAACCAACCGGAGCCTGCCAAATTTGAGGGCTCAGTGTGTTCGGAACTTTGGGACGGGGGCCTATGAGAATCGCTCAAGTCGCGCCGCTTTACGAGAGCGTTCCACCTAAGCTTTACGGTGGAACGGAACGAGTAGTCTCCTGGCTAAGCGAGGAGTTGGTACGACTAGGGCACGATGTGACCGTCTTCGCCAGCGGTGATTCGCTGACGAATGCCCGGCTAATCCCAAGCTGCCAGGAATCTTTGCGGCTTTCGCCAGAGTCGATCGATCATCTGGCGCATCATTTTGTGCAGATGGACCAGGTACTCAAGCACAAAGATGAATTCGATCTAATCCATTTTCATATTGATTATTTGCATTATCCGATCAGCCGTCGCGAACGGTATGTGCACGTCACCACGTTGCATGGTCGCCTCGATATTCCTGATCTGGTGCCGTTATACAACGTCTACAGTGAAATGCCGGTGATTTCGATTTCTGACTCTCAGCGCGAACCCCTACCCCGCCTGAATTGGCAGGGCACGGTGCACCACGGAATGCCGATCGACAGTTATAAGTTTCATCGTCAGGCCGGCAATTATTTGGCGTTTCTGGGCAGGACGTCTCCCGAAAAAGGTTTGGATAGCGCAATCGAAATTGCAAAGGCATGCGGTGTGCCGCTAAAGATTGCCGCAAAAGTCGACAAGGCTGATCAAGATTATTTTGAGACCGTAATCCAGCCTTTACTCGGGACCGGAGGCGTAGAATTTATCGGCGAGATAGGATATCCGGAAAAGAACGATTTTCTGGGGAATGCGGCCGCACTTTTATTTCCTATTGCCTGGCCGGAACCCTTCGGCATCGTCATGATCGAGGCTATGGCCTGTGGTACTCCGGTTATTGCTTATCCATTTGGATCGGTTCCCGAAGTTGTTGAGGATCGGGTTTCTGGTTATCTGGTCTCTGACGTGGCTGGTGCCGTCGAGGCGGTCAGGCAAATTGGAAAACTCGATCGCAAAAAAGTGCGTAAGCATTTCGAAAATAACTTTACCTCTGACCGAATGGCATTAGATTATTTGAAAATCTACGAACGAATGGTGGGCCGGAAAAAAGCTCCGCTCACTGCTTCCAGCGGAGTTCTGAATTGGATGAAGCTACCATCACCCAGCAGTACTACATAGCAACAAAGTCAGCTCCCACCGATGACCGTGCGCGCGTCCTGAAATATGGTTCGATGTTTGCCGTATTCGATCGCCTCGGCGACATCAGCAACGAAGGACTTGGCGAACAGGGCATTTTTTTTGAAGGTACGCGCTATTTGTCGGAGATGACGCTGCGGCTGTGGAGCGAACGGCCGCTATTGCTGAGTTCCACAATCGAGCCCAACAATTTCCTGTTCACCGCCGATCTTACGAACCTGGATGTATCTCGCGGTGATTCGGTGGCCATTCACCGCGGAACTTTGCACCTGCTGCGCTCGCGATTTTTGTGGCACGGCGTGGCCTATGAAGAGCTGGAGTTCGTGAACTACGGAATGGAACAGCTCTCTGTGCCGCTGTCGATTTTTT
>DATNAF010000299.1:0-5698 GCA_035572845.1 Terriglobales bacterium | reverse complement strand
CCAAATGGCGATGGCCAAATTTTCAGTGGTTGGAATGCGGGTAGCAAATTCCGGGACTTCTTTGTTCAAAAAACGATGATCCATGGCGTCAAGGACTTCGCGATTCATGGTCTCTTTGAGCTGCTTCAGATCGACCACGAATCCCGAGCGCGGATCGACCTCGCCCTTTACCGTGACTTCAAGCACGTAGTTATGGCCATGCCCATTGGGGTTATTGCATTTGCCGAACAGACGCCGGTTCTCCTCCGGCGAAAGCTCCGGATTGTGGTAATAGTGCGACGCGGCGAATTCAGCTTTGCGGGTGAGATAGAGCACAGGATATTCTAGCTTTCATCAACTTTTTGTGCAGGTCTGGCGCATACCAATTGTCGTCCAAACTGAGCGGTCGAAAGCGGGAATTACCAATTTTCCGTTGACTTAGGAATTAGCACGTAGGTAAGGACACCTGCCATTGCCCATGCAGGCGACTTAAGACTTGCGTTCTTGCACGGGCAGGTCTTCGACACCTTTCAGGAACGACTTCGAAGCGACAGGGAATGTGTGCCCGGTTCTGTATTCTCGTCCCTTCCATCCGATCGCATTCCGTCTATGCGACGATTTCGATCGCAACAACAACCCCGAAAAAAGAGGCAGCCCTAGAATTGCAATAATGTTTGAGCGCGCTGAAAAACGCGCCTTCCGAATCCGCAGCCAGAACCACCCGGCAAGGATGATGGTAAGCAATGCTGATTGCAGAGCAATGTTAGATCTCCCGGAGAAGCCAGCCCACGCCAAGATAAGCAGGTTCCCTAAGATCAAAGCAAATTCCGCGAAGCGCAGGAATGCAATCGCTACAGGATGATTGAAAAGCAGCGCCAGATTTTTGGTCCAGCCTTCTTTCATTTGCGTGAAGCTGCGGTACATGCGGGTGCGAACGGCATCGCCGCCATAACGGAAGAAAATTTTGCGGCCCGAGGATTTGACGAGACGCGCCATGGCGACATCTTCGAGAAGACTGTTGGCAATCGCAGAGTGACCGCCGACCGCGTCGTAAGCTTCGCGCGAAATCATCAGATATTGTCCGTTAGCTGCGGCGACAGGGGAGGCCGGATCGTTCACCCCTTGCGGCGGATAAGTTGTGGCGAGTTCAGCGAAGATCACCGGCATCACGGCTTTTTCCGCGAAGGTACGGACTTCCTGCTCGGGGGAATAAGAGAGTAAATCGGCGTGATGCTCTTCGGCTTCGGCTACTGCGCGGGCCAGCGATCCGGGTTTGTGAACGGTATCAGCGTCGGTGAAGAGGAGCCACTTGCCTTTTGCGATTTTTGCGCCTGCGGCCATGGCGTTGTTTTTGCCGGTCCAATTCGCGGGGAGCGGCGGAGCGGAGATGATCGTAACCGTAGAGGGCCGGGTTTCGCTGGGAAGAGTGGCGGGGAGGGCATTCCCGCTTGCATCGATAGCAACAACCGCCGCATCGGCCGCGAATCCTCGCGCGATTTCGGCCGTGCGGTCGGTCGAGGCGTCATCTACGATAATGATCTCGTAATTGATTCCAGTTTGCGCGATCAGGGATTCGAGGCACGCGGCGAGACACGCTTCTTCGTTCCGCGCGGGAACGATGACAGAGACAATGAGATAAGAATTATTGCTCATCGGCGTGCTCTGGTGTGCGCGTTGGCGCAGATTGCAACGGAGATCTCTTCGGCGACATTAATCGTATTTGTTGATGTAAGGTCTCTCCGCCACTCGCAAGCGAGTGGGTCGGGATGACATTACTTCAACTCAGAGCCGCAAAATTGGAGAAAAACCATCACGCTCCGACCGCGCGATCTAGCGAAACGTTTATTATATCTGCGTGCGCTCTGCCCTCGTTCTTGCATGTTTATTCGCCCTCACGGGTTGTTATGGTCGTTCCAAACCGTCCAGCATCGGTACGCCCGCGCCTGATTTCACCATTAAAGACTCTGATCGCAGCGTGACTTTAAGCCAGCTGCGAGGAAAGATTGTGGTGCTGAATTTCTGGGCCACGTGGTGCCTGCCTTGCGTCGATGAAATGCCTTCGCTCGAGCAGTTACAAAAGAAGCTTCAGGGCAAGGACATCACTATTCTCGCGGTCAGCGTGGATGATGACGCCGACGACTACCACAGATTTCTCAAGCAGCACGCGATTGATCTGCTTACGGTGCGCGAATCGGGGCAAAAGACGGACATGGGCGTGATTGCGCCAGTGTCGTCGCGCTACGGCACGTACAAAGTACCGGAGACTTACATCATCGACCGCAACGGCGTGATACGGCGAAAATTTATAGGCGAAGTGAATTGGGGACAACCGGAGATTATGGAGTATTTGAGCAGGCTGTGAATCTGCCATTTCCGATCAACCCGGAATGGACCGCAACCGACACCTGCCGCGCTTGACACTACTTCGCTGGAACTCTAATCTAAAATGTTTACTTGTTCTGCAGAGTTTTATCCAGCGCCCCTATGCCTGACAATTATTTTGCCAACTACCTGCCGCTGTTGATCCACTTCATTTTGGCAGGATTATTGGCCACCGCACTAGTAACGCTTTCATGGCTGATTGGCTACCGGCGGCCCACACGGGCAAAATTGTCTCCTTATGAATGCGGCATGACCCCGATCGGCGACGCCCGCGAACGGTTCTCGGTCAAGTTTTACATGGTCGCCATGCTCTTCATCTTGTTCGATGTGGAGGCCGTGTTTCTTTATCCGTGGGCGATCATTCTGAAAGATCTTAAGCACATGGGCCAGGGCCTGTTCGGATTATCTGAGATGTTCGTCTACATCGGCATCGTGCTCGTGGGGTATTGGTACATCTGGAAAAAAGGCGCACTGGATTGGGGTCTGACGATTTCTTCGCCGCGGGCTGCGAGAGTGACGCGCACTGTAATCGGCGGCGGTTCACCTCGACGTGAAGAGCCTGAACTAGTTGGGGCCATCACGCGGAGGAGCGAAGTTTAATGGCGCTGGCTCCGGCGGTCACCGACATCGAACAACTCAAAGGGCATCCCGCAGTTGCGCGGCTGCTGGGCTGGAACCCGCAGGCGGTCGAGGGCGTTAAATTTGATCGCGATGAGATGACGATCTACGTGACTCGCGAGGCTATTCGCCAGGCGGCCGCGTTGCTGAAAGAAGATCCCGCTTGTCCCTTTAATTATCTTTCCGACATTACCTGCCTTGATTGGCACCCGTCTGAGCCGCGGTTTGAGGTGATTTATCACTTGTTGTCTATCCCGCACAAAGAGCGGGTTCGACTTAAGGTGCGGCTGAGCGGAGAGAATCCGGCGCTCGATTCGCTGACCTCCGTGTGGCCGGGGGCAAATTATTTTGAGCGCGAAGTTTTTGATCTATTCGGAGTGCGTTTCAACGGCCATCCTTATTTGCGCCGCATCCTGATGCCGGAAACCTGGGAAGGCCATCCGCTGAGGAAAGACTATCCGGTGGAGGGCTATCGATAAAACGATTGAGTAATTTGGTAATTGTGTAATTTAAGCCCGCTTGCGCTAGAAGTTTTCAATTACCCAATTACCAAATTTCCCAATTACAAAATCTCTGACACATGGCTCACCTTTCTCCCACGCCCGCGCTTGAACCCGGTCAGGACAAGACCATGATCCTGAACATGGGCCCGCAGCACCCGTCGACGCATGGCGTGTTGCGCTTGCTGCTTGAGATTGATGGCGAGACCGTGGTTCGCATGATGCCCGACATCGGCTTCCTGCACACCGGCATCGAGAAGACCTGCGAAGCCAAGTTCTATCACCAGGTAGTGCCGCTCACCGACCGCATCGATTATTTGTGCCCACTGACCAACAATCTCTGCTACGTGTTGGCGGTAGAGAAGCTGCTGGGCATTGAAATTCCGCCACGGGCGCAGTGGTTACGGGTGATGCTGAATGAGCTGACACGCATCAACTCCCATCTGGTGTGGTTGGGCACGCACGCGATGGACATCGGCGCGATGACGGTGTTCCTGTATTGCTTCCGCGAACGCGAAGACGTACTGCGGCTGTTTGAAGCAATCAGCGGGCAGCGCATGATGACTTCTTACTTCCGCATTGGTGGCGTTGCGCTCGAGCCGCCGCTGGACTTTTTTGATCGCGTAAGAAAATTTGCTGATCGATTTCCTTCGAAAGTTGACGAATATGAGGGCTTGCTCACGGGAAATCCCATTTGGGTAATGCGGACCAAAGGCGTCGCGTACATCTCTGCGGAAGATGCGATTGCTTTAGGCGCGAGTGGGCCGACATTGCGCGGCAGCGGGATCGACATTGATCTGCGCCGTGACATGCCGTACACGGGATACGAGAATTTCAAATTTAAAGTGCCGGTCAGCCAGGACGGCGATGTTTTTGCGCGGTACATGTGCCGGGTAGCCGAATTGCGCGAATCGATCGGCATTGTGAAACAGGCGCTCGATGGGATGCCGGAAGGCCGCATAAAAGCTGACGCGCCGAAGGTCGTGCTTCCTGACCGCGAAAAGATGAAAACGGAGATGGAGGCCCTCATCTATCACTTTAAGATTGTGACGGAAGGCTTTGCTGTTCCTGAAGGTGAGGTATATCAGGCGGTCGAGTCTCCGCGCGGGGAAATGGGCTATTACATCGTCAGCGATGGTTCGGCGAAGCCTTACCGGGTGCACATGCGTTCGGCGTGTCTGGCCAATATGCAGACTCTGCCGAAAATGTGCGAGGGACGCTTGTTGGCCGATGTGGTGGCGGCGATTGGAAGTATCGACATCGTCTTGGGAGAAATAGATCGATAGATTTTGTAATTTTGTAATCGGGTAATTTTGTAATTTGAATCCCCGGAGGTTTTATCACCGGACCCGAGGAACTCAGAGATCGTACCAAGTCATTCGCGGTGAGGATGGTTAGATTGTATCGATCACTTCCCTACCGGAGCGACGCTCAAGTCCTCGGTAAACAACTGTTGCGATGCGGAACTTCGGTAGCGGCAAACTATCGGGCTGCATGCAGGGCTCGATCGCGGGCTGAATGGATTTCAAAAATCGGCATAGTAGTAGAGGAAGCCGATGAGTCGGTATTTTGGCTGGAGATGTTGACCGATTGCGAGATTGTTTCTAAAGATAAGCTGGCCGATTTATTGAAAGAAGCTCACGAGTTGAGCGCTTTGTTTACTGCATCTCAGAATACCGCGCGGCGAAAATGAAATTGAATCACCAAATTACCCGATTACAAAATTACCAAATGCCATGAGATTTTCTGATCAATTCGAACAGCGCTTCGCTGCGATGCTGACGCATTATCCGACCAAGCGTTCGGTGCTCGTGCCGACACTGCTCTACGCGCAGGACGAGGCCGGCTTTCTGTCGGACGAAGTCATCTCTGAAATCGCGAGCCGGCTCGACCTCACCGAACTCGACGTGCGCAACGTGATCAGCTATTACTCGATGCTGACGACTAAGCCGCGTGGGAAATTCAACGTTCAGGTCTGCCGGAATATTTCGTGCCTGCTGCGCGGAGCCGACGAACTGATCGAGCACTGCGAGAAGAAGCTTGGCATAGGACACAAGGGCACGACTCCGGACGGCATCTTTTCTTTCGAACATGTGGAATGCATCGGCGCGTGCAGCTGGGCTCCGGCGGCGCAGGTGAACTATGACTTTCATGAGAACCTGACCGCGGAAAAGATGGACAAGGTGCTGGACGAATATAGAAGAATGAGTCGATAGAAA
>DATNAF010000298.1:0-10175 GCA_035572845.1 Terriglobales bacterium | reverse complement strand
TGAAATCCATGAGATCGAAATCCGGGGTAAACGACAATTGCGTGATTCTTACCTGTCCGCCAAGTTGCGCCGCCTCGGTGGTTCCGGTTAGGGTGAGGTTCATTCCAAATCCGGTGCGAACGCTGTCTGGATAAAGTAGCCGAATCCCGTGTCCGGCGAGAGCGAGGTCAAAGTTCAAATTGGGCCGATAGGCCACTCCGCCGGAGGCGGTCACCTGCCCGCCTCCTACGGTACCTGTGAACTTGGTAATGTTCAGCCGATCCTTTGTAAGCGTGAGCACGCCGTTCCCGTTTTGAAGTCCGAGGGGCAGGTCGCCGCTGGCGAATCCGGCATTTACAACTTCGATCTGTCCCTGCACGTTGGGCTGTGTGGTTTTGCCATAGGAGTTGATGTTGAACTTGAGCTGCCCGGATGTCGCTACGCTGGGATCGAACAGTTCTGCGATCTGCAGGTCCACGGTGCCGAGCGCGAGAACAGACGCAGGCGCGTTCTTGTCGATAACCGGAACCGTGGCCTGGAATTGCAGGTTTGTGTCGGTCCCTCGCAAAGTAGTCCGCTGCAGCGCCAGCACTCCATTCACGTAATCCACTCGGATGGGATTCGCCGCCCCAAGCTGCACGGTGTTCTTGTAGTTGGCATTCAGGGTAGGAATGTTGATATGGGCTTCCAGACGGGCCTTGTCCTTTAATGGGCCATGTAGCGTCGCGTGCAGCTCCGTTTGCCCGGTGATGTTTCCAGCCTGCGACGGAGCGTATGCGGCGACGATGGTCTGCAGCGGAATGGCATGAGTGTCGAGCGTCGCATTGGCATTGTAGTCTCCGGTGAGCCTGACGGTACCTTGTCCTCGTATTGCGGTGTTCAGCACCTGCGAGTTCAAGTCGAATTTACCGACATGGTTGGCGACGCTGGCATCGAGGGCGATGCCATTGATCGCCTGATTGTCGATTGTCAGTTTGGGAATCTTCAACGACGCGTTGAGCTGCGGGTTTTTCACCGTGCCGCGCCCAGTAGCGAGCAAGGACAGCACGCCGGTGAGCTTGAGGTTGCGCGCTTTCACCGTCTGCAATTGGCCGAGTTGAATTCCGGGGGCCTGCAGGTTGACGTCATACGCTTCGTTTCTCGGGTAGTAGGCCAGAGTGCCGTTGGCAGCGCCGGCCGGGAGGCTCAACGCGAGATTCGCGTTCACCACTTGACCGGTGCCCTTGAAGTTCACGTTGAGAGAATTGATCGGTTCGCCTGAGACCTTCGCCTGAGTAAGGCTGACTTTGCCTTGGCCGATGGGGTTCAATTCGGTGCCGTGCACCGCCACACTCAGCGCCAATGTCCCGCTGACGGGCGTCTGCACCCCCGCGGCCTTCACGAGATCGGCGACATTCAACTGATTGCCGTTGATGACAACTTTCATTGGGCTGGTATTGCTGAATGACCACTTCTTCAATGCGGCGCTGAGATTGAATGTGATTTTTCCGCGATTCACAGGATCCAGTTCACCATTGCTGAGGCTGGCCAATGATGGGCTGGCATTCACGTTCGTCCGCAGCAGTCGCCAAGAGCTGCCCTTGACGCGGAGGTTGGAAGCGATCAGTTGTCCTGCAAGATGCGGCGCCGCAGTGGAACCGGTAATTGTCCCATTGAAATTTGCTGTGCCATAGAGCCCAAGGGGCGGTTTGCCCGGCGCGCTGAACTCGTCGGCAATGGTTTCAAGCTGATGCAGATCATCGGCTTGTAAACGCACTTGCAGGCTGGAATGATTGCTGACTCTGCCGTTCAGGGCAAGGAAAGTTTGGGGAAGCCTGATGAAACTGTTTGTTAGCGTGATCTGCTTGTTTGCTGCAGAGTAGTCGGCATGGACGACACCGTTCACCGGCTCCGGTTGCGCCGAGTGATTGCTGGGAGCCATCTTTCCCGTAATGGTAGCGTTCGTTCTTGCGACCAGATTAGCGAAGGTTTTTCCCCATTTGGCGTCCGCATCGGCATTGGCTGTCCCTTGCAGCGCGACTTGACGCATCGACGACGAATTCATCAGCGACTTGAGATCGGCCAACGAAACCCCGCGCAAAGCCGCTTTCAAGTGCGACTGCGATGCGCCCGTCAGATCACGCATGGTCATTGTGCCGGTCAACTCTCCACCGAGTAGATGTGCGCGCATGTAGCTGACATCCACGTTGCCATGATTCACCGAGTAATGCGCTCCGATATCGCGGATGTTCGTCCGCAGAGTGGGAGTGATCACCTGCAAGGCGCTGCTGCTCAGGTTCCCGTTGAGGGTCACAAGCGCCAGCATGGGAGTGTCTGGCTCGCTCTGATATTGCAGGCTGCCATCGGCGCGAATGAGACCAATGGGGAGCGATGCATTCTTCAACGTGCGGCGCAACTCACCGGCATCGAGCACCGAGGCGTAAGTTGCCTGGAGCTTTGGGTGCGTGTAATCAGTGAGCGTAGCATTCAGGATGAAATGTGAGTTGCCACTCGTAAGTGTTGCGTTTTTGAGGGTGAATGCTTGGGGAGTGGCATCGAATTGCGCGCTCAGGTCGTGCGGGACAGGGTTGAAGTTCTCCATCCTCAAGTGGCCGTCCCGGTAGCTTAAGGTTCCGGAATAGCGGGTTTGCGAGGTGTCGAACGCAGACTGAAACTGAAGGTCGTGCAGATCGGCATCGAGTACGCTCTTGCGGTTGTTGTAATACACCTCTCCGTTGTTCAACTGCGCGTGGCGCACGCCAAGATCGAAGATGCTGGTATGGCTCTGCTGCTGGCTGCTCTTGGTTTGCGGCAGATTATCGGTGCCATGCTGATCGACGAACACCCGCACTACGGGATGATCGACGGTAGCATCGTCCACATACCAGGTCTTATGCAGCAACGACGAGATAGTCACGCCCAGGTGAATGTGATCGACCGTCAACAGCGGCGGCTGCGGGTACGGCTGCGCTCCAGCAACGGTCACTTTGTACAAATCCAGCGATGGCGAGATGCCATGGAAATGCAGCGCAAAGTCGCGTGCCTGCAACTGGGTGCCCAGAGCTGCTGCCGCCTTCTGCTCTGCCGTCTTCAGCACGTAACGATGGAAGGTTTGATTGTGCAAGAGCACGTAAATCGTGATTACAATCCCGACAATCAGCAGCACTACAATGCCGGCAATCCAGCCAATGATTTTCTTCCAGTTGTGGCCCGAGCGGCGAATGGGCTGCACCGGACGGCGTGGCTCTTCCGGCGGTTCTGGGTAGTGCGGCGGTAGATTGGGGGCTGCGCTCAAAATGCTTGTCCTACAGTTACGAAGATTTGTGTGGATTTGATGCCGGGCGGCGCATTCAGGTTATGTCCGATGTCGAGCCGGATCGGTCCAACCGGAGTTGCATAGCGGAAGCCAAAGCCGATGCTGTTGGTGTATTGCCCATGGAATCCGATCGTGCGAAAAACGTTGCCGCCATCGTAGAACGGAACTACGCTGAGTCCCTTCTCCAGTAATCCGGGAACGCTGACCGGAATACGGAATTCGGAGTTGACGATAAACAGCTCGTTGCCTCCGACGGGCACTGTGATGTTTTCGCACGTGCTCGGGTCTGCCGGATCGCCGCAGGCCGGGATCACTCGTTGCGGACCGGCGCCGTTGAGAGGGAATCCGCGAATGGTGCTGCCACCGCCGGTAAAGAATTCCTCGCTCAAGGGGACATGGCTGCCGTTAAAAGGTTTAGCCATTCCCAATCGGATACTGTTCGCCCAAATGATGTTGTCGGGAATCTTCTTGTAGTACGCCGTCTGGCCGATGAAGCGTCCGAAATTGACATTCGACCCCAAGGCCGAGGGATTCAGGTCGAATTCGAACGTCTCATAAATCCCCTTATGGGCATCCAGTTGGAAGTCACGAGTGTCGCGAATGTAAGTCGCGGACACGGTGGAAAGGCGCACGTGCTGGTCCTGCTGCGGGACCAGCGCGGGAATCAGCAGGTTTGTGAGCCCGGTTTCCTTCAGGCTGTAGCGAAGAAAAAGATTGGTCGTCTTGTCCGGATTCAGCGCGCGCTGCAGCTGATATCCCCATTGCCCAATGATTGAGGTGAAGATAGGATTCTCGGCGTCGTGCTCGCCGGAGATGGTCACGTTCGAACTCCAATTGCTCTTGAACAGGTATGGATCGGTGAACGTGATGTTGCCGCGCTGATCAAGCCTCGCTCCCAGGGCGCTGAAGCTGAGACTCTCAGCTTTGCCCCACAGATCCTTACGAGTAAATTCGAACAGCGCGCGCGGACCGTAGTACGTTTTTTCGCTGGTCCTGAACTTCTGCGATAGACCAATCGCTGGCAAACCAGGAACGGCAACGGTGCCGCTGGGCACGCTGCCGCCGCGATTGATCACGTCAAAGCCAAAACCGTAAGTAAGATCGTTTTTCTTGGCTTCATGTACTTTAACGATTACGTCCTCCTGCGATTGCGTAGTGATGCGGCGACGAGGATCGATTTCGGCCCAATCGAAGACGCCCAGGTTATACAGCCGGCTTTCAGAGGAAAGCATCTCGTCCTCGCGCAACGGAGCTCCGACGGGAATAGACGTCTGCCGGTTCACCAGCCATTGCTGCGTGCCGCCACGGCCAAGAGTAACCAGCGTTGAGGTGCGTACCTGCGGCCCTTCTTTGATTTGATATGCAATGACGAGGTGGTGCTTGTCTTTGTCCACCGGTGTGGCCGTCTCGCGGAAGGTGGCAGTCAGATATCCCAAATTGAGATATTTGGCCATGATGTGGTTGCGATCTTCATCTGCCAATTTTTGGGAGTAGGGCTTGCCTGGCTGGAGGTTCAGACCTTTCGGAGCAAGGCGCGAGATCGGCTGGGTGTTATTGCCCTCAATACGCATTGCTTCGACAACGTCGCGCTCTCCTTCATCAACACGGAAGGTGACAAAAACGTCTCCATTCTTCTCGGTGTTTACAGTGGGTGTGACCTTCACGTCGCTGAATCCGTCGGCCTGGTACACGCGCTTCAGGTTCTTGACGCTGGTTCGCACTAAGTTCTCGCTGTATTTTCCATGATAAAAAATGTGTTCCTTTTTCACCGCGACATGAGACATCAGGTCTTTGTCGGTGAGCGCCTGGTTTCCGGCGATGGTGACTCGCTCCACGCTGTGCCGGGGTCCCTTCACGATTTGATAGAGGATGGTCTCGCCCTTGGGCTGCTGCTGCGTGCTGACATTTACTTTGGCATCGAAATAGCCTTTGGATTGAAAGTACGAAACCAGGTTTTGCCGCCCTTCCTGAATGATTTCCGGATCAACTCCGACCTGCTGGTACTCCGGTAACAGCTTCTTCTGTGTCCAGCTCCAGATGTGCGCGCCCTCAACTTTCACATGAACCACGGGGCCGGCTTTTACGTTAAAAGTAATGTCTGCACGATTGCTCGTCGGATTGTAGTTGGCGGAGATCAGCTTGACCTTGGCATCCAAATGGTCTTGCTTGATCAATGCATTCTGCAGATATTGGGTCGCATTCTGCAGGGTTTTCAGCGAATACGTCTTACCGCTACGAATGGAAGAATTGCGAAGCCGCGCCAGCAAAGAATGCGACACCTTCTTCAGATGGGCCGTCTCCTGCGGCGATGCTCCTTGAAGGGTGACGCTCCCAAATTTGGCTTTACGCCCTAGGGTCGTTGTGAAGTAAACGTTCGCAAGCCCATGGGCATCATCAGTGCGGATCTCAGGTTTCACTTGTGCCCGGAAGTAACCCTCTCGGTGCAGAAATTTTTCGAGGGCTTGTTGCGCATTCACAACATCGACCGGCGTGTACGCGCCTCGCGGTGGATAACTCGCGACTTGAAGCAAGCGTGAATAAGGAAACACTTTGTTTGCGCCCGGAAATTCGTAAATACCGAAATAGAATGCCGGCTCCAGGATGAACAGCACGCGCACACCGGTGGCCTCGGGCCTGACTTGAAGCTGAATATCATCAAAACGATGTGTGCTCTTGAGCGCCGCGATGGTTGCATTGACCTTAGTCTGAGCGAAGGGTTCGTCCTGTTTTTGCACGAGCAGCGGAAGAAGGTCGCGGGCATCCAGATTCGGACGTCCCGCGAGTTCCACTGAAGATACGTTCTGCCCTTCGTAGGAGGGGAGAACCTGCTTCACCTCTGGCGCGGTGTGCGCCGTCTGCGCGGGTTTAGCCGGAGCCCCAGTCTGCGCGCCTGCGCCTGAAGCAAACAGTAGAACAATGATTCCCGGCAGAATACTCTGCCGATTGAAAAAAGAGAGAGAACGCACAGCTTTAGGATGAGCAGAAAACGCTGGATGTTTGTCTGGCCCTCATCACTGGCGTGAGCTGCTGAATGGAGAGCTGCTGAACACCAGCTCTCTAGCTTTCATGAACGCTCGATGTCAGCCTTGTACAGCTCGTATGCCTTCGTGTATTCCATCACTCGTGCGACTTCGGAGATGAAGTGCTCATCGTATCCGGCACGGCGAAGTAGATGGAATCCCATTTCCATCCCGGAGGTAATTCCGCCGGCAGTTATGATGCGCCCCGCATCCACGACCCGAGCACGGCTGATGCGGCACTTCGGCGCTATATCGGCCAAGCGATCAATGGGCACCTTGCCCGGAGGATTGGCTTCCGGGCGGTCTGGTTCTTTGCGATTGGTAGCGGCGAGCCCGTCGAGCAGGCCCATCTTCCCGTAGATCCACGAACCGGTGCAGACGCTGGTCAGCAAACAGGATTCCGGGAGGGAGCAAATGAATTCGTGCAGACGGGCATTATTAATTTCCTGGCGCGTGCCAAAGCCGCCGGGAATGAGAAATGCATTGATCGCGGGACGATCGTTGAAGGAGTAGTTGGGCAGAACGGTGAATCCCGCCTGGGCCTGCACCGGTCGCATAGCATCAGCGATGAAGAAGACCTCCAGTTCGGGATCGTAGCGGCGAGCGACTGAGAACACGCCATACGGCGCTGCAAAGTCAACGATTTCGACATCTTTGAAGATATAAATTCCGAGGCGAAATCCGGCAATTCGGGTTGCGGCCATGGATGCTCTCCCCAATGAAAAAAGCCAGCGACAGGCATTATCAGCCAGCCGGCCGATTTTGGAAATCAATAGCAACTGGATCAGCGCGGGCTCGGACCAACTGAGAAGGTCAAGCCGTGATCGCGGTTGATTTTCGTGGTTTGGTCAAAATCGAGTTCTGAAAGCGGAACTTTCATGGCTCGCTTATCGGAAAGAATCCAGACTGTCTGACCCACAATGGCGTAATTCTGGATTTCGGTGCGATGGCCATCGCGGAATACGAGCACTACCGGCGGCTCGCTTTGCCCCGCCGATAGATTAGAGGAAGGAGGTTGCGGCCCAGGCGCGCTACGCCGTTCCAACTCCGAGCGCAGCATGTCATCCTGCTCGCGCAGCAAGTCCACTTCGGAACTGAGATCGCTCAGTTCATTGCTGAGTTGGTTGATGTTGGAATTGGCGACCTCGGAATCGTAAGAGGACGGTGGCGGATTCGTGTATGCATTGCCATAATCCGCAAAAAAAGCATCACCGAAGAACGGATCATAAAAAGGACTATAGAAGCCGCTAAACAAGAACGGCGAATTAAACAGGAATGGACGGAAATGTGGATGATGATGCCGGCGAAAACGGTTTTGCGTGAAAAAGAAAGGTCCGCCGTTGATATGTCCGAAGGTGATGACGCCGCGGGACGATGCTGGACGCGGCGCAAACGTCATCGGACGCCGAGGAGCGAATCCAGGCCGCATCCCGCCAAATCGTGGATGGGCAAATCCCATTCCCGGACGAGTCATCGGGCGAGCCATAGGCCGCACCGGCGCAGACATTCGCATTCCGCGCTGCGCAAATCCAGCAATCGCCGTCGCGGAAACAAGAAGCGCAATTACAAACAGCCGCTTCATGAGCACATTTTACTCCCGAATGTAAATCGAAACCATTTGGGTTTCCCGCCCATCCCGGCGAAACGGGACACCAGAATTGGCCGAATCGGTCTAAGATCATCTAAAACAGGAATCAAACATGGAACGCAAGATCTTCTGGCTGCTGTTTGCGATTCTTAGCTTGATTGCAGATTTCGCCCTGCCGTTGACATGGGGCATCGTGGCGACCATTCCAATTCTGTTCTTCAGTTGGTGGGTCGCCTACAGAAGCGAGTGGTTCTGAAAAGCAAGTTGGTGGAGGCGGCGGGAGTTGAACCCGCGTCCGAAAATGTCACTGGCGAAGAGACTACATGCTTAGTCGAGTTCATGCTCCCGTACTTCTACGGGAACGTTCGCGACCGGCGCTCAGAACCGACAAGAAACGCAAGCCACTAGTCCGATGATCTCGCCTCCGACGCTCGGACCGTGCGCCGGAAACCAGCCCGCTAATGACGTCCTTCGGCGGCCCGCGGGCGCTTCCACCGAGGACGGCTACCTAATTAATTAAGCAGCGTATGCCAGTTCTTGGTTGGCAATTGTTGTTTTGCACTCGATTTCGGGTGTGTGCACCCCGGCATGCCTCTCAGCCGCAAGCACTTCCGTCGAAGCCGTGACGCCCCCGAGGACAGTCTCTTGGCAGAGAACCTGTTCATTAGATGACCTAGACATTCTAGCCGATTCAGTCCATTTCGTTATTCGCGATCAGATGATTTCGTGATTGAAAATCTTGAGCGTTGCGCTTACTTACCGTTTTGCAAATCGCGAAATCGCCCGATCACGAAATCACGGAATCTACGTGATAATCTCGTGACATCATGCCAGTAAAGGCCATCCAACTCGGACAGGTGTGGCGCAACGATCAGGACGGGGCCAACTATTTGGTCACCAAGCTCTACAGCGAGGTGTTCACGCAATACGCGATTCTCCGCCACGCGGGCACCAATGCCGCGGATTCTGACACCATCCGCGTGAAGGTACAGAAGAGTGCCGATGGGGCAACGCTGGCCGGATACACCTACACGCAAGAGGCACAGGAATTCTGAAGCCCTTACTCCCTCAACATTTGGCTCAGCACTACTCCAACTCCCTTGATTGAAAAACTCATTACCGCGCTAGGCGCTTTCGTTATTTCCGTGATCTCTGCCGGCGGATATCTCGGCGTTGTGGGACTGATGGCTATCGAGTCCGCCTGCATTCCGTTGCCGTCGGAAGTCATCATGCCGTTCTCTGGATATCTGGTGCATACCGGACGCTTTAACCTGTGGCTCGTCGCCTTTGTCGGTGCGATCGGATGTAATGTGGGCTCGGCCATTGCCTACGCGATTGGCAGCTACGGCGGGCGGCCGCTGGTCGAGCGTTACGGCACATACGTGCTGTTGAGCCGCAGGGAGCTCGATTTGGCCGACCATTTCTTCAGCCGCTATGGCGACGTGACCGTACTCATCAGCCGCATGTTGCCGGTGGTGCGGACATTTATCGCGCTACCGGCCGGCATCTCGCGCATGCCGCAACTTCGCTTTCACTTCTACACCTTCATCGGCTCATTCCCCTGGTGTCTGGCGCTCGCATACCTGGGAATGAAAGCCGGACAGCACTGGCAATATCTCGGCAAGTACTTCCACGAATTCGACAAGGTCATCGGGGCAATTATTATTTTGGGAATCGTGTGGTTCCTCTCATCGCGTTGGCGGCACCGGGTGCGTTCCGAAACAAACCCTTAACACGGAGGACACAGAGGAAACCACAAAGATCTGGATTTGGGTTTGGCGTTTCCTCTGTGTCCTTCGTGTCTCCGTGTTTAAGATGTTTTTGTTGATGAGTCGTCAAAGCTTCTTAAGCAATTGCTTTGCTTTGGCCAGCTCGGGAAACAGCTTCTCCTCTTCCTGAAAAGCGCGGGGATGCACACAACGCCGGCTTCCGTTCAGGCGGACTGGATGTTTGAGATGAAGCATCTCGTGATACACCAGGTAATCGATCGCATACTTCGGCATCGTGGGTCGGTCGAAGATTCGGCTGATAACGATGGTGTTGTGCGCCGGATCGTAATGGCCGAGGCTTTGACGCGATGCATGCCGGCTCCACGTCATCAAGGGCCGGGCGAGCAGACCGTGAAAGAAACGCAAATTTAAATCGTCGAATATTATCTCCAGATTGAAATGTCGGCCTTGCGGCGAGAGCAGAGTTTTGCGTCCTCGTGCCTGTCTTACCAGATGCGCTTTGCTCGAAACATCCTGCCGCCCCAAATAGCGGCGATAGCGCGTTGCATGTCGAGCCTCAATTT
>DATNAF010000297.1:0-20234 GCA_035572845.1 Terriglobales bacterium | reverse complement strand
GTTCCTCGATTTCAACTTTTCCCGGAGCTGTGTAGACCAACGCGCGCATGGTCACAAAGTATAAGGCAGGGTCTCTCGAGCAAACATCGGTTTAGTGATCTTTTTAACCGGGTTACGGCTCGTCAATATTTGTGAACGGGTATAAACAAGGAAGTATGTTGAGTCTCAACCCCGCTTGCGCTAACGCGGAGCTTTTGTGAGAAAAATTGAAGCCGTCGATTTTTTCTATCTCTCGATGCCCGAGATTACGACCGAGGGTGACGGCAGCCAGGATGCGCTGCTGGTGCGGGTTGCTGCCGGCGATCTGGTCGGCTGGGGAGAATGCGAAGCTTCCCCGCTGGTTTCGATCGCGGCGTTCGTGTGTCCTATGTCGCATGGTGCATGTCGTCCAGTTGGCGCTTCGGTTCTAGGCCAGCGATTGGATGGCCCCGAAGACATTGCCCGCATCGCCGCTCAAATCGAGTTGAATAGCATGGACCTGCTGCAGGCGCCCCACACATGGTCGGGGGTAGAAATCGCATTATGGGATCTGCTGGGCAAGGCCCGCCAGCAGCCAGTTTGGAAGCTTCTCGGATACCGTGAGTCCTTCCATAAGCTGCCCTATGCTTCGCAGTTGTTCGGTGACACACCCGCGCAAACCCACCAACAAGCGATCGAAGCGCAGCGCCAAAATTTTCGAGCTGTGAAATTTGGATGGGGGCCAATCGGTCGAAGCGACTTAAAGAATGACATCGAGCATTTCAATGCCGCGCGCGAAGGACTTGGGAAAGATGCCTTCCTAATGATCGACGTGGGCCAGATTTTTGGTGATAACGTCGTGGCCGCGGCCGAGCGTATTCCGGCACTCAAGCGAATCGGTGCGATCTGGCTGGAGGAGCCATTCCACACCAGCGCATTGAATGCCTACGTATCACTCGCAGAAAAGAGCGGCGTCAAACTCGCGGCCGGAGAGGGCGCGCATAACTTCTACATGGCGCAGCACCTCATCGATTTCGGACGCGTGGGTTATATCCAAGTCGACTGCGGACGGATCGGCGGCATCGGTCCCGCCAAGCGCGTTGCGGATTATGCCGCGGCAAAGGGCGTCACTTTTGTGAATCACACATTCACCTCGCACCTTGCACTCAGTGCCTCACTACAGCCTTACGCCGGACTGAGCTCCGACCAGATCTGCGAGTACCCGTTTGCTCCCAAACCTTTGGCGTACGAAATCACACGCAATCACCTGGACCGCGACAAAGACGGATATATCGCGGCTCCAGATGCTCCAGGATTGGGTATTGAGATCGACACTGAGGCCGCGCGCCAGTATCTGGTTGATGTGGAAATAAAAGCAAAGGACGAGCTTTTATTTTCGTCCTCGGCTCAGATTTAAAGGCAACTTTTCAGCCGCTTTGCGGCCAGATGGACGGGAATCAGCCAACTCTTCTTAGTAATAGGTCCGCGTAGTAAATGTCAGTGCGCTCCTGAATGAACGTTTCTCGCTCTGGGCCTCGGAGTTGGGCGTCTTCGGCTTCCTTTATGGCGTGGGCACGGGCTTCTTCAAGCCAGTAAGTTCGGTATTTTTCCGTGCCCGGGTCAGGTGTGCGGATATCGGTCGCATGGTTGGGACAATTATCCATCAGATGCTGGGTCAGCCAATCCGTATGAATCGCGACGTCGGTTTGTTCTGTCCAAATGATCGGCGCCCAAAGGCGGAAAAGCGTGTAACAGACGGGGCATTGGACGTCTCGCAGGTAGAGCCACTCTTCAGGCGAGAGGCTTACACTCGGCACCGCTGCGCGAAACTGCATCGCTAGCACGGTAGCATGGCGTTTGTCCAGATGCTATCGGGAAAAGTCCTAAATCTGCAAAGGATGAATCGATGAATCGCGGCGATCTCTGGCAACACAAAAGCCCGCTGATTGCGCAGCGGGCTTTCATCAGGAGGAGGCTACGTTTTAATGTTCACGCGTGCTAGTCGCAGATTTCTGCTCTTGCTTGATGTCCTCTTCGACAAATTGCGCCAGGCGCTCAATCAGCCGGCGGCGGCCGCCAATCATATGCAGCCCGCTTTCATGCTGATGTTCTTCTAAAATATTGTTTAACTTGCTCTCAAGCTCCGTCATGGAAACCTCCCGCGTTAGACTCACCTTCACCTCGCACCGGAGCCGGTACGAACCCAAGGCTGATATATCTACCTTAACAATTTCTGTGCCCTAACTGTCATTGGAAATAGTGATGGCGGCGATTAGGAAAATGAATTGACCAAGCGTCGTGGGCCGTTCGTCGTTGGTCGTGGGTCAACCCCAAAACCGCCCTCGGTCATCGGTCCTCGGGAAAGGCGAAACATTATTTGGAATTCGCGGCCGGCTCTGACTCTTAGAAAATGGGCCGAGGAAAAGACTGAAGCCGAGTTTTGGCTGACGACCGAAGGCCCACGACGCGGGCCTACTTTAACGTGGCTGCCAGCTGCCTGACTGTGTTGATAAACGTATCCGTCGCGCGGGTCAGAGTACGGTCGCGACGGTAGGCAACGCCCAGCTCACGCCAGAGTTCCTCGCCTTTTATTGGGATCAGCTTCACGCGGCCCGCAAGCACCTGGTCGCGAGCGAAGCTGGCGCTGATGATGGACACTCCAAGTCCCGCGGCTACGAAGCTCTTGATCATCCCTACACTGGGCAATTCCATCCGGACCTGTAATTTGTCAGCGTAAGGGCGAAAAAGCTTGTCCATGATGCGGCGACTGAAGCCAGTCTTCGGCAGAAGCATTGGTTGTTTCGCGATTTCGCTGACCGGCACTACATCCAGCTTCGCCAGGGGATTCTGCGGGTTGACCATCAACATCAGCTGATCGCGGAAAATAGGATGTGCCTTCAGGCTAGGACTTTTCACTGGCATGGTGACAATGCCCACATCAATCGTGCCGTTTTCCAGTTTCTCGACAATTTTGTAGCTGAAATTGCGGTAGATGTTGATCTGCACGCTTGGGTACAGGCTGCAGTACTTGGCAAAAACGTCGGGCAGAACGTACAGGCAAGTAGCTTCGTTTGCGCCGACGGTTATGGTGCCGCGTGGCATCGAGCCCTGGTCGGCGACGGCGAGCAACGACTCGTCGCGAATGTGCAGCATGCGTTCGGCATAGGCGAAGAGCACGCGTCCGGCGGGCGTTAGGGTTACGTCTTTACCGGCGCGATCAAGCAGCCGGTCGCCGTATTCCTGCTCCAGTTGCCGGATTTGGGCGCTGACCGCCGATTGCGAGCGAAAGATTTTCTGCCCGGCGCGGGAGAAACTGCCGAGCTTCGCGACTTCCATGAAGGTGACGAGTTGGTCAAAGTCCATGGTGCGCTGAATTATAACGGACGGCGGAGTAAAGCTTTTAAGTTTTAGTGGTTAAAGTCAAAAGCTTTTAACCGCAGAGATTGCAGAGCACTACTCGAGAACGCAGAGAAAAACCTGGATTGCAATCGAATACTTCAGTCGTTTGCTGCGCCTGCTGCGGCAAGTTGCACCAGCGTCGGAGAAGATTTTGATCCCGGCGTGTGCAGACCGCACTCCACTTTGCCCGAGCCGGACCATCTACCCGCGCGCTGATCTTCGCCCGGCAGGACTGCGCGCGTGCAATGGGTGCACCCGATGCTGGGAAAGTTGCGGTCGTGCAGAGGATTGTACGGGACGTTATTTTCGAGGACATAGCTCCACACCTGCTCGCGCGTCCAGTCAGCGAGTGGGCTGATCTTCAGCAACTCAAATTTCTGGTCCCAGTCGATTTTGCGAATCGCGGCACGCGCGGAAGTCTGGTCGCGACGAATTGCCGTAACCCAGGCATCGAGCGTCGCCAGCTTTCGCCGAAGCGGCTCGACTTTCCGCAAATTGCAGCACTGGTCCGGATCACTTGCCCAGAGAGCCTTCCCGTAAGTACGCTCCTGATCATGCGGCGTGAGGTCGGAGTACAGCCGTTCTATAGTGATTCCATATCGCGACTCCACTCGTTCAATCAGATCGTATGTTTCAGGAAAGAGAAATTCGGTATCGCCGGTAAAAACCTTCAGGTTCGGGTTTATTCGGTGCGCCATGTCGAGCAATGCCATGCCTTCCACGCCCATTCCGGTGGCCAGGGCAATATCTTCTCCGTATGCGGAGAATGCCCATGCTAGTACCTGTTCGGGTTTCCAACTCTCAGCCAACACCTTTACTCGCTCTAAATCGGCTCTCACTCGGCACTCTCCAGGGGATTGGAAGTGTTACTGGAACGTACTTCGGCAAGCTCTTGTGAAAACGCGAAATCGCTGAATCGTCGATGCAACTGACGCGGATCGGCAAGGCGCACGACTTCACCAATTACTAATAATTTCGGGGCTGCCTGAGTGGGCGAATCGGCAAGACCAGACACGCTTGTAATGTGTGTTTCCTCGGATTCGGTGGTGGCTTCGGAAATGATCGCGCAGGGTGTTGCAGGTGACACACCGGAACTCAGCAGCCGACTCTGAAGCAGCCCTAAGTCACCGGGCATATAGACCACCACAGTGGCATTCGAGGGCAAGCGGTCGGGCCAATTCGCAATGTGATTCGATTGCTTGCTGCTGCCAGTGACGAGAATCAGCGTGGACGACAACTCACGATGAGTAAGCGGAACTTGCACCGCGGCCGCTGCACCTAGCGCAGCGGTAACGCCCGGCACGATCTCGACTTCGATTCCGGCCTGCCGTAGGGCTTCCATCTCTTCCCCGCCGCGGCCGAAGATGAATGGATCTCCGCCTTTGAGTCTTACTACGCGAAAACCCAGCAGCGCGTATTGCACTAAAAGCTGATTGATGTCTGCCTGTCGAGGGCTCGGCTTCCCGCTTCGCTTTCCGACATTCACCACATCGGCAGTGGAAGGAATCAGCCGCAAAATTTCCGCGCTTACGAGTTCGTCGTGGAGCACGACTTCTGCGGAACGCAAAACTTTCGCCGCTTTCAACGTAAGCAGTTCAGGATCGCCCGGCCCGGCTCCGACCAGAAAAACTTTTCCCGAGGTGTTCAATTACTCCTCCCACGCTGCACGAGGGTTCGATTGTTGAAAGCTTCGCGGCTGGCTAATTCGTGCAGTAGTTTCTTACGGGTTTCGACATCCAGTTTTGTGGAGAACATCTGGTCGCGTGCGGCGCCCAGTTCCTGGAGCCATGTCTCGTACTCAGGTCCAAATTGTTCTTCCAATTCGTGCCTCAGTCTTTGTGCCAGCGCCGGACTGCGGCCATTAGTGGAAATCGCAATCTGAAGGTCGCCGCGTTGCACCACAGCGGGATAATAGAAATCGCAGTTTTCGGGATCATCGACAGAATTGCAGAGCACGTTTCGCAAACGTGCTTCCTGGAAAATTTGGGTGTTCACCTCGCGTGAGGGAGTCGCCGCAATCACGAGAGAAACGTGATCCAGATCGCTTGGCTCAAATGTCCGTGGCTTCCAGTTGAGAACGCCATGGCCAAACCATTCCTGAATCTGCGGGACCGCCCAGGGCGCGACCACTTCAACCGAAGCGCCCGCTTCCAACAACCCACGAATCTTGCCTTCGGCAATCGGCCCCGCGCCGACCACCAGGCACTGCCGTCCTTCGAGTTTCAGGAAAATTGGAAACATTTCGTCCTTTCTGCGCAAAAAGAAAAAGCCCACCGCCAGCGTGTACTGGCGATGGGCTTCTGTACCGGTATATCTAAATTCTCAGGTCAGTAGCTCTCCCGCGCCAGTGTAGGCACACATACAACAACACGAACAACACTGGCACTGCATTTGGCGGGATAGAGTCATTTGGCTAATAGATGATAGAAAGCGGCGGAGGGTTCGTCAATATTTAACAGACTATCTCCGTACGCAAAATTTGGATGGAGTACATCGAAAAAGCGCTTTTAATGAGCCATGGTCGGTCCCTTGCCACCTCTGGGTTTTTCCATCAGCAGTAATAAAGGCAGTAATAACAAGAACATCCAGCCCAAGAACCGAAAAACGTCGTTGTAGGAGAGAATTGCGGCTTGGCGTTGCAACATTCCCCAGAGCGCCGCGTGAGCCTGCTGCGTGGCGGTGACCGGATCAGCTCCTTTAGACACGAACAACTCGCGAAGACCGCCAAGGGTGCGTTGGGTCTGCAAGCTGGCACTGCTGACGTGCTGCCCAAGGTAATTAATGTGGGCCTGCAGGTGGCGGAACTGCAACGTTTCGACGCTTGAGATTCCGATGCTGGCTCCGACATTGCGCATCAAGTTAAAAATACTGGTGGCGTTGCCCATGCGCTCGCGCGGAACCGGATCGTTGGTGACGGTTGTCAGGGGGACAAAAATCAGGCCCAGACCTGCACCCTGCAACATCAGCGGCCACCAGAAATTCCAGAAGCCTACGTCGAGGCTGAAGAATGAAAGCGCAAACATCGCCCAGGCTGTGGCAATCAAGCCTACAGCCAGCAGTTTGCGCGAATCGACCCTGCCCACCAGGATTCCTACAACTGGCATGAACAAGAACGAGGCCAACCCACGAGGCAAGTTTGTCACTCCGGCGTGAGTTGCGGTGTATCCGAGCAACTCCTGCATGAGAAGTGGCAATAAAACTGTGCTTCCGTAGAGCACGAATCCGACTATGGTCATCAGGAATGTGCCTACGGCATAGGACCGGTACTTAAAGACGCTCAGGTCGATAACAGGGTGGGTCGCCTTGAGCTCGCGGATGATTAATCCGCCAAGGCCCATTACTGCCAAAACTGCGAGGACCGCGATGAAATGAGAGCTGAACCAATCTTCTTCCTGGCCCTTGTCGAGCATTACCTGCAGCGATCCCATCCCAATCGTTAGCAGCCCGATTCCCCAGTAGTCGATTCCAGTGCGTTCACGGCGAAGATAGGGAGGGTCCCATACGAATGCCTGGGTGAGCAGAATAGCGAGTACCCCGATGGGCACATTGATGTAAAAAACCCAGCGCCAACTGTAATTGTCCGTTAGCCAGCCGCCGAGGACGGGGCCTAGCATGGGCGCAACCACAATTCCCAACGCCCAGAACGCCATGGCTTGCCCGCGCTTCTCGGGAGGGAACGATTCGAGCAGAATGGCCTGTGAGAGCGGCTGCAGTCCTCCTCCGCAGGCACCCTGAATTACCCGGAAGACGATGAGAATTGGAAGCGAAGGCGCAAGACCGCAGAAAAAGGAAGCCACAGTGAAGCCAGTCACCGCAGACAAAAGCAGCCGTTTCCGCCCAAACCGGCTGGCGAGCCAACCAGTCATGGGCAGAATAATCGCGTTGGCGACCAGATATGAAGTCAGCGTCCAAGTGGCCTCGTCAACCGTTGCGGACAGGTTCCCAGCGATGTGCGGCAGGGAGACGTTCACTACTGTCGTATCCAGCACTTCCATAAAAGTGCTGGACATGACCGCAACCGCTATCAGCCAGGGATTGATATCTGGACGTGCTTGCGAGGGGGAACTCATCGTGAGGACTGGCGGTTCAAGCTACATTCGATTCGGATTAGGGGTGTTAGGCTTCAGCTAAAGTTAGTTTCTTCTCGGATTTTCACCTGTGGCTTCATGTGATACCTTATTCCGCTTCCCTGTCGCTCTGGCGATTTGATGATGGGCAATAAACTTCGACCGATTGCAACGCCCCTGGCGCTTATAGCGGCGGTTGCACTATGCGTCGTTCTTCCTTTCCTGAAGCTTGGAATTCCATCCGGTCACGATTTTGAGTTCCACATGAACTCGTGGATCGAAGTTGTCGATCATTGGAGGCAAGGCACAATTTACCCGCATTGGGCAGCTCTGGCGCACTACGGATACGGCGAAGCGCGCTTCATCTTTTACCCGCCATTTTCGTGGACGCTGGGAGGGTTGTTGGGACTTGTTCTTCCGTGGAAATTGGTTCCGGCTGCTTATACCTGGATTGTGCTGACCTTGGCTGGATGCTCGATGTTCGCGCTGGCAAGAAAGTGGCTTTCGCGCCGGAATGCAATCTTTGCCGCTATGCTGTACGCGGCCAATCCCTACAACCTGGTGATCGTCTATTGGCGAAGTGATCAGGCAGAGTTGATGGCCTCAATTTACCTGCCGTTAATGCTTTTGTTCATATTGCAAATGGGGGAAGACGGCCGACGCGCTATCGTGCCACTCAGCTTGATTATGGCGGCGGGCTGGCTCACCAATCTACCCGCCGCCGTCATGATGAATTATTCGCTAGGTGTGCTGGCGTTGGTACTGGCGATTCGGCGACGATCGTTCACGGCGTTGTTGTATGCGGGATTGGCTGTAGTTCTAGGAGCAATGCTCGCAGCATTTTTTCTGCTGCCCGCGTATCACCAGCAGAGTTGGGTGAACATAAGTCAGGTGCTGGCGCCGGGAGTTCGTCCGGAAGACAGCTTTTTGTTTACGAACACAGCCGACGCCGATCACAACCGCTTTAACTTGCTGGTGTCGATTGTTGCCGTGGCGCAATTCGTTATTTTGGCTGGTGCGTTTATTTTGTCGCGTTCATTTCGGCGGAATAAACTCTGGCTGCTTTTGCTGATCTGGGGTGCTGTTTGCGCAGTATTAATGATTAGTCCGACGCTTCCCTTCTGGAACCACCTTCCGGAATTGCGTTTCGTGCAACTGCCGTGGCGCTGGTTGCTGTGCTTAAACGTTCCGTTCGCTTTGCTGGTCAGTATGAGTTTGCGGCGGTGGTGGTCGCGCATCATTCTATGCGTGGCGATGCTCGCAATGCTGTCGATCGTGTGGCATCGGGTGCAAAATCCCTGGTGGGACAATGCCGGCGACATTCAGGAGATGCTCGACAATCAGCAGGACGGCACCGGGAATGAAGGAGTTGATGAATACGTTCCTGTTGGTGTGGACCCTTATGACGTCGATCAGAAAGCGCCGCAGGTCCGCTTCGAAGGTAAAGGGCAGGCGCAGATCACGATACAAACGTGGGACGCTGAACGGCGCACGATCGACGTTCGTGCGACATCACCGGGTAAACTGGTTCTTCGACTCTTTAATTATCCCTTGTGGGACGTGACAGTGAACGGCCGCCAATTCAAGACAGAGAGTACGCCTGACACCGGACAGATGCTCATACCGGTCGGGGCCGGCGAAAATAGAATTCGCATCAGATTCGTCGACGGTCCGGATCGAAACTGGGGATTGCTGCTCTCGGGCATCGGATTTGCAATCGTTTTATTGATTGTGATCTGGACAAAACCACACCCGCTTTTGAAAGCTGCGAACTGACAGCCTGCAATGCGCCGAATTCTCATCGCCACTTCGAATCCGGGGAAAATTCGTGATTTCGCCGGAGCGGCGTCTGTTTATGGAATCGAAGTCGAGCCGCTTCCGAACTTCTCTTCACTGGCTTCAGTAATTGAGGATGGCGCGACGTTTGAAGCCAATGCCCGAAAAAAAGCCGAAGCGTACAGCCGAGACGCTGCCGGAGAACTGGTCATCGCTGACGATTCCGGACTTGAAGTAGATGCCCTCGGCGGCGCACCGGGAGTACATTCGGCGCGCTACGCCGCGGACGAACCTCAAGCCGCGGCAACGAACACCGATGATGAAGCCAACAATGCCAAGCTGGTGCGGGAGATTCGTCGCGTGCCTCCCGAAAAACGCACGGGCCGTTTTGTGTGTTGGATTGCGGCGGCGCGAGGAGGAAAGACTTTGGCGGTCTTCAATGGCAAGGCTGAGGGAATCATCATCGAACAGGCGCGCGGTTCTAACGGTTTCGGGTATGACCCGCTGTTCTATTTTCCTGGTATCGGAAAAACTTTTGCGGAACTAGCTCCTGAGGAGAAAGCGAAGTACAGCCATCGCGGCGCAGCGTTTCGGGCCTTTCTGGAGTGGTACAGCGCGCAAGCTTAAAGGCGCCTCGCAAGCGGGGATTCTCAAATTCTTGCGATCCGAAAAGGGGCGCTCAGCAATCGCAGCGGCAGCATTATCAATCCGGCTACGAGGGCCAGTACGCCGTGGACTGCGACGCCCACGATCCGAAATGGCAGCAGGAAAAGCCATACGAACGGGTACGCGATTAATGCCAGCAGCGCCACTGGCCAACAAAAAACGAATAACATGCACCACAGCAGGAAAGCGATCATTATGAAGTGCTCCTGACAAACAATACGGATAGGTCGCTGTTTTTGTTCCTGAAGAGTAGGCAATCTAGTGAGTGGCGTCCTCGCTCTGCAGCCTTGTTTTTTCAAACTCGTCGCCTTTTTGCCATCCCTGAAGCTTCGGTTGAGAAGCTGCCGCCCATCCCAGGGCAAATCCAAAGCGCGCCATGGTCGCATCGGCCCTGAAGTCCATGCTGGGGCTATATTCGTCACTGGGCTGGTGATAGTGCTTGTTGGTATATTCTTCAGCCTGTTCAATTCCCCACTGAGTGTTGTGGCCTTTGTATTTCATCCCTTCATTGATGGAAAACGCCGGCACCCCCACCCGCGCCATGCTGAAGTGGTCCGAGCGATAGTAGTGCCCGGCTTCAGGATGCGAGTCGGGCCGGATTGCCAATCGAAACTCTTTTGCCATCGCCTCGACAGTTGGATAAAAAGTGGTACGCTCGGCGCCAGAGACTTCGACCTCTTCCGGTTCTCCCAGCGGCGGGACGTCGTCGAAATTCAGGTCGAGGGAAATCTTTCCCGCGGGAATGGGCGGGTGTTTTCCAAAATATTCCGATCCCAGCAGGCCCTGCTCTTCTGCTGTGACTGAGGCGAAAATCACTGAACGCCGGGGTTTGGACTGGGCTTGCGCGTACACTCGTGCCAGTTCGAGCAGAATGCCGCAACCGGTGGCATTATCGCGCGCACCGTTATAAATATTGTCACCCGGCATGTCGGGGCGAATTCCAAGGTGATCGTAATGCGCCGAATATACAACAGCTTCATTCTTCAATTTAGGATCTGATCCCGGCAGCATCGCCAGCACATTGCGGGACGAGATCTGCCGGATTTTGCTAACCATGTGAGCTTTGAGTTTTGCCGGAAGAGGCACCGGGCGAAAGTTGCGTGTGTTTGCCTCCATCATCATCTTGTCGAGATCTATTCCCGACTTCTGGGCCAGTTGCCTTGCTACTTCCAACTGGATCCAGCCTGCAGCCTTGAGTTGCGGCGCGTCGCCCTTCAAAAACTCTTTTTCGCCGGAATTCGAATTGCGCACGACTTCCCACGGATAGCTGGCCATGTCGGCCTTGTGAATAAGGATCACGCCAACCGCACCTTTACGCGCTGCCTCTTCGTACTTATAGGTCCAGCGTCCGTAATAGGTGAGCGCCGGCCCTTTAAAAAATTTCGGGTCATCTGACGACGGCTCATTGACCAGCATCAGCAGCACTTTCCCGCGCACGTCCACGCCCTTATAGTCATCCCACTGATATTCGGGCGCCTCAATGCCATATCCCACGTAAACAATTTCGCTATCGATGTCGTCGGTAGCATGCTCCGTCTGGTCGTAGGAGACGTAATCCTCGAGTGGCTTCAACTGCATCGCTTCCCCGTGCCGCGGGACGAGTTCGAAACTGGTTTCAGGTGAAGGAGTGATTCCCACCATTGGCACATTTTGAAAAAAAGTTCCGTTGTCACCAGCCGGCTTCAACCCATACAACCAGAACTGAGTGGCAATGTATTCGGCGGCGATATCGCCACCGCGCTGGCCGGTACCGCGCCCTTCAAGCAGATCGTGCGAAAGGAAACGCACGTTGGCGCGAATATGCTCGGGATCAATCTTTTGCAGGGCGGCGATTGCGGCTGGCGGTAGATGGGCAGATGCGGACGAGGATTCCTTTTGACTGGCCCTGCGCGAATTTTGTGCGAAGGATGCTGTGACAAAAAATACGGTTAGGACTAGAAAAACGGTCTTTCGCATTCAGACAGGCTCCTGAGGTCAGGATGAATGGAATATTGTAGCGGAAAGGCAGAAGGAGAAAGCTCGCCTGGAGCGAGTGGTACGCACGGCGGTCTACAGTCAGACAGGTCAGGCTCTCATTTGATTGTTTGTCCGCAGCCTGCGGGCTAGTTTTTCGAACTTCAACCAGCACGGAAATCGGCGATCTGCTCCGCAGGCTGGAAGACCGGCTGCACCGGCCGTCCATCAGCCGCCGCCGCTCTCCTCACCATTTCTTCAAAATTCTGGCGTGACCATCCGACACTCGAAACTTCGATGTCGCCGTGTTGAGAAATCCAGAACGCGCTGGGGACGTTGGTGAGCCCGTATGCGTTCGACGCTGGATAAACCTTGGTGTCATCCAGAAGCATCGGAAACGTTAGACCGTACTTCTTCATAAAGTCGGCGGTGTCTTTCTTGTCATTCTGCGAAATAGCCACTATGCTGACTTTTCCCTTGCCATATGAATCGGCAACGCGCTCGTAATAGGGCAGCGCATACTGGCAGACGGGGCACGAAATCTTAAAGAACACGGCAAGGACCGGCCCTCGCCTGAGCGCATCCTGCAGAGAAAACTTGGATCCATCCATTGCAGGTAGTTCAAATTGCGGAGCTTGTTTTCCCGCTTCAAGAGCTGCCATTCTTCTTTCTCCGAAAAGAGTCTTTAGTATCGGCCACATCTCGATCTCATTATTGGATGATATTGGCTTTTCGTAGGATTTTTTTCGTAAGCCCGGTGAGCGGCAACTTGTGCGCTTTACGCCGGCTGATCCATTGCCCGCTTTCGGCGGTTATCTCCGGTTGAGCAACCACCGATACCACATAATCAGTCACGGTGATCGAATGGCGTACCCGGAACAACACTTCTGCGTTGTGAATTGAGTGAGCGATCTTGGGCAATTCCCACATTCCAGACATCAGGCTCTCGCCCGCCATGCGTTGGACCAACAGCACGGCATCACCTTTGGTTGCGAGCGCAACTGAAATCGAAGCCTTGAGCTGGCGCGGTTTACGATTGCGCAATTTGCCTCTTCCCCGGGTTCCGCAATGAATTCTGATCGGACACTGTTCACATAACGGCTCGCCCGGCAAGCAAATCGTCGCGCCTAATTCCATCATCGCCTGATTAAAGTCGCCTGGCCGCTCACGATCCAATAGTTCTTGAGCCGCACTCCAGGAATCGGTAGCAGTCGCGCAATGCAGCAGGCGACGCAAGACGCGCTCGACATTTCCATCGAGAACCGCGATTGGCTCATTAAAAGCGATGCTGGCGATCGCCGCTGAAGTGTAGCGTCCGACACCTGGCAACTTGCGCCATTCCTCCGAAGAATCAGGAAAACTACCCTTGAGCTGCCGCGCAATCATCTTGGCCGCTGCGTGCATGTTGTGTGCACGCCGGTAATAACCCAGACCGCTCCATTCCGCCAGCACAGATGAGAGACGCGAAGAAGCAAGTTTTTCTACGGTTGGAAAGCGCTTAACAAACTTCTCGTAGCGCGGCAGGACCGACGCGACTCGCGTCTGCTGCAACATGATTTCTGAAATCCAAATACGGTATGGATCGCGGGTACTTCGCCACGGTAGCTCCCGGCGATTTTCGTCGTACCAGCGCAACAGTGTTCGGCGCAAGTGCGGCAACCGGCGATTATCCAGTGTGCGCGATTCCATGGCTGCACGGATTGTAATCCGAATTGCTTCCGGCGTGTCCAGTTGGTGATTGACCACTCTTACGAGGCGCGAAATAATGACGTATTCGGGATGCGCCATTTTTCGGCGCGAGAGGACTGTAACTTATGGGCGACTTCAATCGCAAAGTTGAAGAAACAACCGGGCGCGTAGGCAAAAGTGTCGGCGAAACCACTGAACGCTTGGAGAAGGAAGCCAGCGACTTCATTAAATACCTGAACAACGAAGTCGTCCCTGCGGTGCGCCAACATTCAACGAAAGCATTGCGGGTTGCGGCGCAGAAGATGCAAGATCTCGCCAACTACATGGACCAACAGTCAGCCAACCGCAAATGAAAAGGATTTTCCTACTCTGCTGTCTTTGTTTCTTTTTGGCTTCGTGCAGTCACAAGCCTGCACGAGTAGCGGTGGCGCCTGCGCCTCCGATTGATCAAGCAGAGCAGCCAGTTTCCGAAGGCACGCCACCAGCAGTCGCTGCACAGAAGCAGACGAATCCGCCAGAATCTTCTCCCAGCCCCGAAGTTGAGGCCAATGCCGATAACCAGCCGGTACAAGTTGAGACCGGAATCGCCAGCTGGTACGGAGCTCCGTATCACAACCGCCGCGGCTCAAACGGCGAAGTTTATGACATGAACGCGATGACCGCCGCGCATCGCACCTTGCCGCTTGGATCGATTGTGCGAGTTACCAATCTGGAGTCTCACAAGTCTGCGGTGGTTCGGATCACTGACCGCGGGCCTTTCATTGAAGGAAGAATCATTGATCTTTCGCAAGCCGCGGCGAAACGGATTGGTCTGGTACAGAAAGGCACTGGTCGGGTGCGAGTCGAGGTTTTGCAGACGCCCCAACCCATCGAATCCGGCGGCCGATGGGCGGTTCAGCTGGGCGGCTTCGAGCGCGAGAACCGGGCACGCGAGATTGCCGATCACCTGACGCACCGTTATCATTCCGCTAAAGTACTGACCTTCAGCAGTCCGACTGGGGCATGGTGGGTTAGGGTACGCGTCAAAGGTGACCTGAGAGCGCGCGCCGAGGAAATCACGCGAGACACGAAAACGCCTGAGGGCGGGGTGTTTCTGGTGAGGCTGGATTAAGAGAGTGGCTGGTTGTCAGTGACAAGTGGTCAGCACTTCACTGAACACTAGCCACTGACCACCTGGGTTAAACATGGACGACTGCCTGTTTTGCAAAATCGCGCAGGGGAAAATTCCTGCGAAGAAAGTTTATGAAGACGAGCACACATTCGCCTTTGAAGATATCGATCCGAAGGCGCCAATTCATGTGCTTGTTGTGCCTAAAAAGCACATCGTTGGATTGAAAGAAGCGCGGGAGAATGATGCCGAGATCATCGGCCGCTGTCATTTGACGGCAGCGAAAATAGCCCAGGACCGAAAGATTGAAGATGGCTATCGCACTGTGCTCAATGTCGGGCCAAAATCAGGGCAATCAGTTTTTCACCTGCACGTGCATCTAATCGGCGGACGGGACCTGCGCTGGCCACCAGGGTAATGTAGGCAGTTTTGCGATAAGGACTAAAATGGACACTGGCCGGAGCCGCCATATGTTCCAGATTCCCCAGCCTAAAAATAATCGGAAGCGGATGGCGCTTGCTGTTTCACTGGCTGCCCATTGCCTGGTCGTTTACTTGTGGCTGAATCGAGCACCACTGTTTATTCAACCATCGAGTGTGGCCTGGGGCCTTCATGGAAATTCAGCCAACCTGATTTATTTCCCGAAGGTCGCGGAACCGACGAAGGCGGCGAAAAAACTGCACTTCCGGCCCAAAACAAAACAGAAACCGGCCATCGAAGCGCCGCAACAGCCGGTTGAATCTGCGCGCGCCGGTTCCCCGGAAGGCTCTCTCGCTCAAGGGCCGGTCACTGGCGTAGAAGCCAGTCCGGCATTGCCCTTGGTTTTTCCTGATCCTTCAATCTCTCGATCGCAACTGCCAAACGGGTTGCAGGGAGACGTGATCGTAGAAGTCACGATTGACGAACACGGAACTGTTACGCAGACGAAGGTCGTTCAGTCACTGCAATCGGATATCGATGAGAAGGTGATTGCAACCCTGAAGAATTGGCGTTTCAGGCCCGCATCGGTGGACGGGGTTGCAATCAGTTCACGCCAGGACGTCCACTTTCACTTCCCAAGTTAAGCATCAAAGCGCTGCGACAAGCGTTAACCGGTGATCGGTTCTTCGGCAGCGCCATGACGCCGCAACAACTGCGGCAGGTTTTGGGAAAATGCCGACCGCGGCAGCACCATATCACAACCCACTTCATGCGCCTTCTGTTTCAGGTCACCCTGAACATGCGACAAGAAACCAATCACTGAAGTTTTCTTGAGTTTGCTTTTCAGCTTGGGGATTAGGCTAAGTGGTTTCGCGCTCACGTGATTGAGATCGAAAATAATCAGCGAAGGTTTCTCTTCGCCATTCAGCTTGATGCGTTCAGTCAGGTCTTGTTCGGTCTTAACAAATTCGACCTTGACGTTCAGCTTACGCGCGGTCTCCTGAATTTTGGCCTGGAAGAACAGGTCGTCCACAAAGCCAAAGATGCGTGATGCTGCGTCCTCGCGCATGGGCAACGGCTCGGGCTCAGCCTGCGGGTAGTTCGGCGCGAAGCCAGGCCGATGCCGGCCGGGGCGAGAACCGTTGTTGCCGCCGGCCAATGCCGCGCGGTAGCTGTGATCCATGGGTGCGGTGTAAATGCTGTCGCGCTGATTATCGCGACCCGGGCGACCTTGCGGGTTGCCGCCGCTCTTGGGACGGCGTCCACGCCGTCGCCTGTTTCTCCCTCCTCCACCGAAGGGACGTCCTGGTCCTGCGTTCATATTTTTCTCGTTATGTCCTGTTTAGTACGCCCGAAAGGCGAACGGTTTTTGCTTCCCTGCTCTCACCGCGATTGGGAAACCTTGCGTCGTGCAGATGCACGTAACGTGCGGAAAAACCCATTTGCGGCTGGAATCTCTTAATTGATCTATGTCCGTTGTGCGCCTGGAGCCGTTAGGCGCGGAAGGTCAGCCAGGGGGCTTGACCGTTTGGGAACATTCTTATGCTACCGCTCACTTCGAAGCAGCGCAAGTCCTAACTGACCTGAGTTTTACACAGAAGTAACGGTATTCACTAATGCGGGCAGCAATGCCCCAGCGCCGAGTAGATTGCGGTGAAGCCACTAAGACTGCGAACTGACCTGGCGCGCCCACTGCATGGACTGCCAGAACGCCGACGCGACTTCACTCTCGCTAAGCCCGAGTTTACGGGAACATTCCGCCGTACCGTTCCAGTCTCCTGATTCGCGCGCCAACATCAGATCGTAAAGCGGACGAAGTTTGCTGGGTGCCCCGAGCAGCAGCGCTTTGGTCTCGTGCTCCAGGGGAATTGATTCCAGAACGCTGGTCATGGGAATTTCGAGGATGGCGTCAACCATGGAAAGCATGCCCATCAGGAATAAATCGGACTCACCATGCGGGACGCGGGGTGCCAGCAATTCGCAAAATCTCGCTCTGACCATGGCGGTGGTGACCAATTCGCTCGATCGATTCTCCCCAATCGTAAGCGTGGCCACCAATCGCACCCAGCGTCGAACTTCACGCTCACCTAACAATGCAAGCGCGTGACGCACCGAATGTACTTCGTTTTGGATGCCAAACGCGGCCGAATTCAGATAGCGCAACAAGCGGTAGCATATGGAGACTTCCTGCTTGATCAGGCTTTCGAACTCACGCGGGTCGAGTTCGGGCTGAGAAACAGCGCGCAGCAATCGCAAATAGTTCATGCGGCTGGCGGGAATCTCTTTGGCCTGAAGGACCTCCGGGCGGCGGAAGAAATATCCCTGGAAATAGGTGAACCCGGCTTTTTTTGCAGCGGTAAATTCCTCCCGAGTTTCCACTTTTTCTGCCAGCAGGTGGCGAATCCATGATCCATGCTTGATCATCATCGCAGCGTAGTGTTCAGACGTGGTCTGCTTGATGTCTACTTTGATGATGTCTGCGAACTCGATCAACGGCTCGCGCGGATCGTTGAACACAAAATCGTCCAGCGCGATCAGGTATCCGGCTTGTTTCAGACGCTTCAACGCGGCTATGACCAGATCATCCACCGGCACCGATTCGAGAACTTCGACCACCGCCAGCGTGGAGGGCAACAGGGTGATATAGTCTTTGAGCAGGATCTCGCGGGTGCAGTTTACGAAGGCGCGCCTCGAGTCACACAACAACTTAAGCCCCATCTGCAGTGAGGTATCGAGAGTACGCCGCGATGCCGAATCGGCATCAGTTTCGCGAAAATGATTTTCAATTCCGTCGCGAAAGAGCAATTCGTAACCATAAACTTTTTCATCAACTGTAAGGATGGGTTGTCGCGCGACGTAGCTGAAGCCGGATGGACCAGACTCGAGGGCAGAGGCAGGAGAGGTCTTGGGAGCGCTCACCGTCAGAACATCGGCGCATTTCGGCGATAACTTAAGTCGCCAAAAACGCGCCCCATGGTAGCAACGGGCCGCTGTAATCTGCGGCCCGCGTCTCGTTAGTTGCTCGGGTGAAATCGATTCTACTTAAAGGCAATCGATCCAAACGTGCCAACCAGATTGTTATGGGGTCCTGCGGTGAAGAACAATCTACTGGCGCTACCGTTCGTTAGATTCCCGCCTCCGAAATCAATCGCCCAGAGTTGGTCAATCTGAATGATCCGGCCCGTCGTGTCTTTGACCGTACCGACGAGTTGCCCTTTGGCGTTGAAGCCGTGAATGGTGCCGTTGTCCGTATTATTAGACACCAGAAGCGTGTTGCTCAAGGGTCCAAAAGTTGATGGAGCCAGAGCGAATCCCCAGGGCTGATTGAGGGGCGCACCCTTTGCGAACAAACCGACGAGGGTCCCGTCTTCTTTGTAGACGTCGATGAATCCACCGGGCCCGCCTGAAGAGTCTGCGAATGAGACGAACACCTTGCCGTTGATGTCCCGAATACCGAAGACCGAGAACCCGCTGGGAATAGCTGGATCATTAGCAAACGTGCCCGTGTGATTAAAGCTGCCGTCGTAAATGTCAACCCGATTGTTCGCAGCGTCCGCGGCAAACAAGAAATTGCCTGAGGGTTTATTGGTGATCGCGAGAGCGGTATACGATGCTCCGCTCTTCGAGTTGTCCACTACGACAGCGGCGTCAAAAAGCGTCAGTCCTGGAGCCCAGGCACTGATTGTGCCGTCCAAAGTGTCAAAAAGAAAAAATGTTGGTAAGCCTTGGACCTGGAACTCGCCTGTTTGCGACGGATTCCAGACTACGCCGGTCGGAAGTCCTATGGGCCCGGCTCCAGGCGCGGGCGGGATTTCCACTTCAAGTCCCTGCTTAACACCTTCAGCGTTATAGAGCGTGCTCCAGCCCGATCCGTTATCGCCAACCCACCACGGAGTGGTTGCGCCCCGGGCAAGTCCCCAGGCATTTACGTTTAATGGATCGACGTGATCCGCTTGTTTAACCTGATTTGAAGATAGATTCCTGAGTTGATATTGTGCCCAAGCCGCACCAGGTAAAAACATCAGTGTAAGGCCGAGCGTAACGATGAGCGCGAGAGCACGACGCTGCATTACATCCTCCTTGGAACGGACGAATACGGTACTCATTTTTTGAGATTAATTCTTACCGTTTCGGCTGGTTCGCGAGGAATCGTACCGCGACGCATGCACCGGGAATGTCACTCGGGGGTCAAGCGTGTGTCATTGCCTTTTTACTTTAATTTTTTGGATCGCAGCTTGACAGGCGTGCAAAAGAGAGCTCAGGAAATGACTCGGAAAATAAAACAGGCGTCTCGACTCTTGCGAGTCAGAAACGCCCGGGCAGCCCTCCCCCAGAACTGCTCACCAACAACGTTAGTGGGAGAGTGGTGAATTGAGAATGGCACTAACGTGCTAAAGCCTTCCACAGCCTGAACCCCGCGCCAGAACGGCAGTTTGGCGGAAATCACGCCAGGCGCCGCCCCTGTCGTGAAGTATCTCTGTTTTTAGCCGATGAATGCATCGAGGGTTGGCGTGTGCCCTCCGCCTGGAGTGTGTTCCGGCAACCCTGCTCGGCGGAAAACTTGAATGTTTGCAATCATCGGCATCGTCGTCGTTATCGGGGCCATTCTCGGCGGTTACCTGATGGAACACGGCAATGTCAGGGTCCTTTTGCAGCCAGCGGAACTCCTTATCATCGGCGGTGCCGCGGCCGGTACCGTTTTAATTGCCAATCCTCTCCACATTCTGAAACAGATCGTCGCCGGCGTGATCGTGGTTTTTAAAGGATCCAAATTCACGAAGCAGCGCTATATCGAATCTCTCCGCTTAACGTATGAATTGTTGAACAAAGCTCGACGACAGGGATTGATGTCGCTTGAAACAGATATCGAGGACCCCGAGAAAAGCCCCATATTCGCCAAAGACCCCGAGTTTTTAAAAGATCATGCAGTCCGCTATTTTTTCTGCGACAGCATGCGTATGGCGATCAGTGGAGTCGAAGCTTTTGAACTCGATCAGCTGATGGATCTGGATTTGGAGGTTCATCATCACGAAGCCAGCATTCCCGTCGCTTCGCTTAGCACCATGGCGGATTCGCTTCCTGGACTCGGAATCGTGGCGGCGGTGCTTGGAGTTGTCATCACCATGGGAGCCTTGGGCGGCCCGCCGGAAGAAATCGGGCACAAGGTGGCAGCCGCCCTCGTAGGAACGTTTCTCGGA